>DATLMV010000061.1:0-46146 GCA_035537095.1 Pyrinomonadaceae bacterium | reverse complement strand
GGCGACGGAATAGACGCCCGCAGGTCGCGCCGCGAGGTCAAACTCCGTCGCGCCGATACTCAGTCGCGCGCCTTCGAGACGGACGACACGCCGCACGGCCTCGCCCGCGTCCAACTGCGCGAGTGCATCGTCGAAGATTCCACGCGCGTCGCGCCGCAGCCTCGCAAGCCTCTCAAAGTCGGGAGTCGGCATAAGTTCAAAGTCTGAAAGTGCAAAGTCGGAGTAAGTCCAAAGTCACAAGTCCAACGTCCAAAGTCAAAACACCTTCTTCAGACTTTGGACTTGCGACGTTCAAACTTTGGACTCCGCTCTTGCTTGTCACTCGTCGCTTCCGGTCGTGATGAGCGGGCGCAGTTCCCGGAAGCGGCGTTCGGAGAAGCCGCGCACGATGATGAGATGTTCGGGGCGGCGGAAGGGGCCGTGGCGTTCGCGCTGCTCGACGATGCGCGCGGCGAGCACGGGGCCGACGCCGGGGAGTTGCTCAAGTTCGTCTGCGGAAGCGAGATTGATGTTGACGCGCGGCCTCCCTCGAAGGCGTTCGGGGCGGGCTTGCGGGGGGAGGCTTTCGACGCTTGACTGAGACGCGCGGCGGGGCAATTTGACGCAGGAGGCGAGCAGTAGTGTAGCAACGACACAGGCATGCGCGGCGAAGCTGGCAAGGTGTGGAAATCCGTCGAGCGCGTGCGTCTCTGCGCGTCTAAGTGGCTGTTTGTGAGGGGTTTGGAAAATATGCCGCCAACGTGTGCAAAATGCTATAAGTCTAAACAGTTCAGGAACTTGTAACGTCAAAAAGGGAGTTTTCCACAGACTTTTCCACAGAAGCTGTGGAAAAGTTGTCGAAATCTTGCGCACACTTTTGGCCCGCTCAGATTTTAGGAGATATTCCACAAAGATGGTCGGCGCGCGCCGGGCGACGGCGAAGAAAAGAGATGCTTTGGGTCGTCGCTGACGGTCTTCGTCCGGAGTTGTCAAAGCCGGGTTGCAACGCCGGAAATTCGGCGCACGCGATGCAAGTTATGTTGCATCGGCATCGTTAGCTTGCAGGTCGTCCCAATGGGCGACGGTTTCAAAGCCGCGACCGAGGACGGGGCGCGGGCGCGCGCCGTCGGCCTGACCGATGAAGCCTTCGCGTTCCATCGCGTCGAGGATGGCGGCGGCGCGTCCGTAGCCGATGCGGAGGCGGCGTTGGAGGACGGAGGTGGAGGCGCGTTTCATCTCGACGCAGATACGCAAAGCCTGTTCAAACAGTTCGTCGCGGACGCCGCCCGCGCCGTCGCCGCCCGCCGCCTCTTCGTCGGACTGCGTGATGCTTTCGTCGTAGACCGGCTCGCTCTGCTGCTTGATGTGCGAGACGATGCGCCCGACCTCCGCTTCGTCGAGATACGCGCCGTGCACGCGAATCAGGCGCGACGTGCCGGGCGGAAGGAAGAGCATGTCGCCGCGCCCGAGGAGTTGCTCCGCGCCGTTAGCGTCAATGATGGTGCGCGAGTCAACTTTGCTAGAGACGCGGAAGGCGATGCGCGAAGGGAAGTTGGCCTTGATGAGTCCGGTGATGACATCAACGGACGGGCGCTGCGTCGCCAGCACGAGATGAATGCCGACGGCGCGCGCCATCTGTGCGAGACGCGTGATGGCCTCTTCGACTTCATGGCCGGAGACCATCATCAAGTCAGCGAGTTCGTCAATGATGATGACGATGTAGGGCAGAGGCTTCCAAGGCCGTCCTTCTTCGTCAAACTCTTCGACCAGATTGCGGCGCGCGATCTCGTTGTTGTAGCCGTCAATGTTGCGGACGCTCCATCCGGCCAGTTCCTTGTAGCGTCGCTCCATCTCGGCGACCGCCCACTTCAAGGCGTTGGCCGCGCGTTTGGGTTCGGTGATGATGGGCGTGGCGAGATGCGGGATGTCGGCGTAGAGGCCGAGTTCCAGACGCTTCGGGTCAATCATGATGAACTTCACTTCGTCGGGCCGCGCCTTGTAGAGAATCGAGACGACGAGTGAGTTGAGACAGACGGACTTGCCCGTGCCGGTCGCGCCCGCAATCAAGAGATGCGGCATCCGCGTCAGGTCGGCGACGTAGTTCATCCCGTCAATGGTCTTGCCGAGCGCAATCGTCAGCTTGGATTCCGACTCGCGGAAAGCACGCGACTCCACGACTTCGCGCAGGTAGATCGTCTCGCGCTGCGGGTTCGGCACTTCGATGCCGACGTGCGCTTTGCCCGGTACGCGGTCAATGCGGATTGACTCGGCCTTGAGCGCGAGGCAGAGATCGTCAACCAGACCCGTCACGCGCGAATACTTGACGCCGGGGTCGGGCTTGAACTCGTAGGTCGTGACGACGGGGCCGGGACAGATATATTCGATCTTCCCCGTGACGTTGAACTCGCGGCACTTTTCGGCGACCTGCCTGCCGAGTTGGCGCAACTCCTCTTCGGCCTGTTCGTGTCGCTGCACGGCGGAGACGAGCAAGTCCACGTCGGGGATTTTGTAATCGTCGAAGGTCGCCGCCGCCTCCTCCTCCGCGCGCTTCGACGCGCGACCGTTAGACGCACCCGCAAATGCTTCTTCCGCCTCCGCTTCGGGCGCGTCCTCAGTCTCCAGACGAACGACCGAAGCCGTGCGCAGCATCTCCTCGATCTCGGCGGCGTCCGCGCCCTCTTCGTCTTCGATAACGGGCGGCTTCGAGCGCGCCGGAGCAGCGACGCGTTTCGACGCCTTCGCCTCCGCGCTCTCGACGCTTGCGCCGCCGTTCTTCCGCTCCAAAGGAGCTTCAAAGGAAGGCTGCACGAAGATGGAAGCGAGTTCGGCTTCGGCCTGCGCGAGTTGCGCGGCTTTGGCGAGAATCACCTCCTCGTGTTCGTCCACGACCGCAGCCGAACGTTGAATCGCGGCGGACGCCGAGACCGCGCCCGTCTCCGTCGTCGCCGCTGAAGCGTCGCCGCGCATGTACTCCGCGACGCGTTCGGCCCCGCTTCGATTGTCGGGCTTCAGTTCCGCTTCGCGTGCGGCGCGCGCGGCCTGTCGTTCTTCGGCGCGGGCCTGCGCGAGTTCGCGGCGGTGCGTGCGCCAGTTGTTGAAACGCTCCTGCTGCGCGCGCAGGAAGTCCGACGGGTGGCCGAAGGCTTCGACGAACTTTTCGTATGCGTGTGTGAAGGAGAAGTTGGTGGCGAGCAGGAGGCCGACCGCCGCCAGAGCCAGAAGCAGCACGCCCGCCCCGACCGTGTTGAGCGCGCCCGACAGTTTCAACGCGACGAGCGTTCCGGCAGCGCCGCCCGGTTGCACGCGCTTGTCAAACAGGAGCGGCAGGCCCGCCACGGCGAGCAACGCCGCCGAGGAGAGCAGCAGGATGACGAGTCCGACAATGCGCGAGAGCGGCGCGTGAATGCGTCGCGTGCGGAAGCGACGCCATGCGGTGGCGAACAGCAGGAGCGGCAGCAGATACGCGGCCAGACCGACCGCTTGCAAGAGCGCGTCGGAGATGTATGCGCCGACCGGCCCGATGAGATTGCGCGTCTCCGTCTGGCCCGAGGCGTTCAAAGACGTGTCGTCGGGATTGAAGAAGACGAGACACAGCGTCAGCAGTAGTCCGAGCGCAAAGAGCGCGATGGCGACAATCTCGTTGCGTCGCGTATTGCGCGGTTCGATTCTCGTCTTGGCGCGCGCTTCCGTCTGTATGGTTGCCATAGCCGTCTCGGAAAGAGGGATGCTTGATAGTTGATGTCAGAGGTTAGTCATAACCCCGGATGTCAATGGCTGAATCAATACTAACATCTAACCTCCGACATCCGACATCTGTTTTTACGCCGCACGACGCGACAGGAGATACTGCTTGATGAAGTCGTCAATGTCGCCCGCGAGCACGGAATCAACGTCGCCGCGTTCGAGCTTGGTGCGCGCGTCCTTGACGAGCCGGTAGGGCGCGAGCACGTAGTTTCTGATCTGCGAGCCGAAGGAGATGTCCGCCTTGTTGGCTTCGAGCACGGCGGTTTCGGCACGACGCTTCTCGACCTCCAACTCGTAGAGCCGCGAGCGCAAGACCTGCATGGCGACGGCGCGATTCTGATGCTGCGAGCGTTGATTTTGACATTGGACGACGATGTTCGTCGGCAGGTGCGTGATGCGGACGGCGGAGTCGGTCGTGTTGATGTGCTGGCCGCCCGCGCCCGTCGAGCGATAGGTGTCAACGCGCAAGTCCTTGTCGTTGATTTCGACCTCGATGTTCTCGTCAATTTCGGGATAGACGAAGAGCGACGCGAACGACGTGTGGCGGCGCGCCGCCTGATCGAACGGCGAGATTCGCACCAGACGGTGAACGCCCGCTTCCGCCGAGAGCAGCCCGTACGCGTATTCGCCCTCGACCCTGAACGTCACGCTCTTGATGCCCGCCTCTTCGCCCGGTTGGTAGTCGAGGATCTCTGTCTTGAAGCCGCGCCGCTCGGCCCATTTCAGATACATCCGCAGAAGCATCTCGGCCCAGTCCTGCGATTCCGTCCCGCCCGCGCCGGGATGAATCGTGCAGATGGCGTTGTTCAAGTCGTTCTCACCGGCGAGCAGCATCTCGGTCTCGGCTTCGCCGACTTCCTTTTCCAGACGCGCGAGCGACGTGCGCAGTTCGCTGAGGCTCTCCTCGTCCTCCTCGGCAAATTCGAGCAGGACGTGCGCGTCGGCAATCGAAGCCTCGAAACGCTCCTGACGCTTGACGACCGTCTCCGTCCGGCTGCGCTGCTGCAAGAGCTTCTGCGCCGCCTCCTGATCGTTCCAGAAATCGGGCGCGGAGGCCGCCGCCTCGATGCGCGACAACTCCGCACGCTTCGCCGCTACATCAAAGAAACCTCCCAAGCTGCTCGACGCGCGTTCGCAACTCTTCGTAATTCGTGCGCAAATCTTGAACTGTTAAAGTCTCGGTCATCTCTCTTCTTTTCCTCTTTCGTGTGAACTGAATCTTCCGACATACTGTACTCTCGTCTTACGACGCGCGCCCGTTCCCGCCCTCGCTGATAAATCGCTCGACAACTGACATCAGACTGTTCAACCGCTCGTCCGTCCGCACCTGCGCGTCGCCGATAAAGCCGACCACCGTCAGCACGTGATTCTGCACGCGCGCCAGTTGCTCGACCGTCTGCTCCGTACGAATCTGCGCCTGCGCCAGTTCGTCAACAATTCCGGTTAGTTGATCAACGCTTCCGGCAAGACGGTCAACCTTTTCTGCAAGCTGATCAAGTTTTTCTCCCAGTTGTTCTACGCTCTTTTCGAGTTGACTGACTCGCTCGCCGAGCAAGTCCATGTTGATGGCAAAGTGTGCTTGCTGCTCGACGATGAATTCTATCTTCTGTTCCATTTCGTCGTTTGACATTTTGTGTTGACATCTCCGCAATTTGAATCAACTAGCGCGGCCCCGTTTTTAGTCTGACTTTGAAGGTCGCCGCAAGTCCCAACGCGGTGAGGGCGACGCAGATTGCCGGAAACATGTCGCCGTGCTTCGTGTAGAAGGTCTTGCCCGCGCCCGCGCGCTCTACCGTCCATGTGAGTGCGGCGGGCGTGAATCCTTCGGTCGCGTCGAGCACTTCGCCGCGCGGCGTGATGCGCGCGCTGATGCCCGTGTTCGTGACGCGCAGGACGGGGCGGTTCGTTTCGACCGCGCGAAAGACGACGTTGGCGAGATGTTGTCGCATCACGGCAGTCCGCCCGAGATAGCCGTCGTTGGAGATGTTGACGAGCACGTCCGCGCCTTCGTCCGCGAAGCGGCGTGCGATTGCTGGAAACGCCGACTCGAAACAGATGAAGACGCCAGCCCGCAGGCCCGCCCCGCCGTTCTCGCCCAGAGGCATCAGAGGATACTTCTCGCCGGGCGTGAAATCGCCGACGACGCCCGACAGCATCCACGCGAGCGGCAGCCAGCGCGGCAGCGGCACGTATTCGCCAAACGGCAGCAGGCGAATCTTATCATACTGCGCCACGAGCCGACCTTCCGCGTCAACCATCACCGCCGAGTTGTAGAAACCTCCGGCGGGCGCGGGCTCAAGCGAGTTGAAAAGAACATAGGTGCGGTTCTCGCGTGCGAAGCGCGCGAGCGTTTGACGGAACGCGTCGTCGCGCGCGTACGCGAAATTCATCGGCGACTCCGGCCAGATGACGACGCGCGGAATCTTCACATCCGTCGGCGCGTGCGCCGCGTCCCATGCACGGAAGGCGTCCGTGCTCATCGTCAGATGACGCCGGACGAGCGCCGCCGTCTGCTCGGACGAACGCCCGAACTCGACCGGCACGTTCGGCTGCACGCCGACGACGAGCGCGCCCGGCTGCGTCGCCTGTCGAGCGGGATGCGTCGCCGGTTGTTGTGCGGAATCGTCTGCGCGGTTACTCAAAAAGATCGTGAGCGCGACCAATGCTGCGACCGACGCGAGCGCCGCACATGCGCGGACGCTGCGACGCCAGACGGCATAAGCGAGAGCGGCGTTGACGGCGGCAATCAGGAAGCCGACCGCGTAGACGCCGCCCCAGCGCGCGGGCTGAATCAAGGCGGGCGTGTAGGCTTGCGAATAGCCGAGCGCGTTCCAGAGTTGCCCGGTCAGCCCGAGACGCGCCCACTCAAACGCCGCCCAAGCGGGAGGCGCAAGCAGGAGCGCGCGCCCGAGTCCACAACGCGCCGAGGTGTGCGCGAGCAGCAGAGCCCAGAGGGCGGGGAAGAGTCCGGTCAGGAGCGGGGCGGGGACGAGCAGCAGGTAGGCGAGCCAGCGCGGGATGCCGCCGTAGTGAACCATCGCGTGCGTGAGCCAGTAGCAGGAGCCGTAGAAGAAGAGCGTGCCGGTCGTCCATCCGAGCAGGAAAGCCTGCGGGCCGCGCGGCTTGCGCGCGACGGCCAGAATGAGCGGGACGAGTCCGACCCACGCGAGCGGCCAGAGGTTGAAATCGGGAAACGAGAAGACGAGCAGCCCCGCCGACGCGACGGCCAAGAGCCACTCCGTCGGCGCGGGCGCGCTACCGCGTGCGAAGGCGCGCAGCCTTGCGCGACGCGTGCGCGCGGGCGTATCGAGAGTCGGAGCTTCCTGCACACCGTCGAGTTTAACAGAGGCCGACGCCCCGCGTCACAGGTGGGCCGGACACGCCGGAAAAAGTTTTCCCCGTCATCGCAAATCGTTTGCGGCGGGCGGCGCGGATGCGTCAAAACGTCTGCCGGAGGACGCAAAAGAACAGAAAACGTCACCCCTCAAGTGACAAATTTTGTCCGGGCGACGTTTCCCGTCCGGCGTCGCCTGTCGCCCGCGAGCGACAAAGGGCGTCGCCGCGCGTGATTTTTGTCGCGCGTAGTTGACAAAATTGGCGGGGTTTTTGAAAAA
Organism: Pyrinomonadaceae bacterium; assembly: GCA_035537095.1. Classification (GTDB taxonomy): domain Bacteria; phylum Acidobacteriota; class Blastocatellia; order Pyrinomonadales; family Pyrinomonadaceae; genus DASWNP01. The sequence goes on along the minus strand of DATLMV010000061.1, from coordinate 38,809 downwards.
AGAGAGCCTAAAAAGCGGGAGAACCCGGACAGGGCTCCGGGTTCCGTAAGAAAGGATTTAAGATAGGGACGCTCGGCGGGCGGCTGGCGTAGCGGCAGGCCACGCTCAGAGAAGGGGGGGCGGCGGGGTCACGGTTTAACTTCGTCCGTGCTTGCCGATTCTTCTTTAAAGCACGTCGCGTGCCACAGAAAAGATATTTCTGGAAGACCTCACCTATTAGCACTTACGCCCGTACCTTTTAGAACTGATAACCGACGCCATTCACGCCTCCGCACCTTCCAAGTCTCCGCCCACACGGTCGCGACGCTTCTTGCCGGGCATCGAAGTTTTAAACGGACATCGAAGTCTTAACCGAGCGGTTCGACCTCCAAGAGATGCCCGCGTGCGCCGACGACGCGGACGTTTGCGCGCCCGCGCGCCACCGTCTCACCCGAACGCGCCCGCGCGCGCCACAACTCTCCGCTCACCACAATCGCGCCCTCCGGATTCAAAGGCTCCGTCACGGACGCGACCCGCTGCATCAGCGAAACCTCGCGCCCGCCCGCCTTCCGGTGTCTCGACAGCACGACGATGGTCAAAAGCAGCAGCAGCACTATGCCGCCAAACGTCGCCGCCGCCGCGATAGTTAGGATCAGCGAAGGGAACATAAAACAGGCAGACTCCCGATGCCGGATGTCCTTTGAAGAGTAGCGGCACGGTTCGAAATCGGCGAGTCGTTAAACGTCTGCCCGTTGATTTCAAACCGCACCACTATCCTGATAGAGATGAAGACTGATGCCCGGCGTCTATTTCGTGTTGGTCGTGATCTGGCGTTGGAGGCCGATGGCCTCTTGATTGTTGGGGTCAATCTGCAAGGCATTGCGGACGTAGGACATCGCCATCGTGCGGTCGCCGCGCTCGAAGAAGATGCGACCGAGAAGGATGTGCGCGTCAATCAACTTGGCCTCCCAGAAGAGTGCGGTCTTGAGCGCGCTGATGGCGGCCTGTAGGTCGCCGCGCCGCTGGTCAATGCGCCCGATCAAGAGATAGGCTTCGGCGTTCATCGGCTCGACGCGGACGACGTTGCGTAGCTCCTGCAAGGCTTCGTCGTCACGTCCGGCGGTGTAGAGTTCGCGCGCTTTGACGAGCAGGTCTTGAGAGCCGGAGCCGAGCACGTCCTGCCGGGCGGCGGCGCGATCTTGGAGGTCTGCGATGTAGTCGCTGCGGTTGAACTTCTCGCGCAGGCGCAAGGGCAACTCGATAGACTGCGAACGCTGCCAGTCGGTCTGAAGTTTGGCGTAGGAGGGCAGCCAGCGACGCGCTTCGTTATCGTTGATGGTCGCGGCCTCGGTCTGTCCCGTGCGTTCCAGAGCTTTGGCGAAGAGAAAGAGCGCGGCCCCGTCTTTCGCGTCCTGCTTGATGACGGGGCGCAGTTGCTCGACAGCCTCCGCGTTCTTGCCCGCGAGCAGGAGCGCGTAACCGTAGTTGAAGCGCACCATCGGGTCGTCGGGCGCGGACGAAGCGGCGAGACCGAGAAAGTATGCGGCCTGTTCGAGCAGACGCGCGCGCTCGGTCGCGTCTCTTTCAGCACGCGCGGCCTGCGTGGAGATTGCGCCCGCGTTGTTGTAGATGCCCGTCAGCTTCATCTCCTTGAGCGGCATCAACGCGCCCAGAGCGCGGACGAGGTCGTCCATCTTCCAGTAACTATAAGCCGCATAGAAAGCGGCCTCGACGTAGTGCGGGTCTTTCTCCTGAAGCATGGAGAAGTATTCGGCGCCGCGCTTCCAATCGCCGCGTTCGAGAAAGAGCATCCCCAACTCGAAGGCCGCCTGCGGGTATTCCGCACCGGCGTTGACCTTCTTGTACTCACGCAGAGCGTTTTGCAGATAGTTGGACTTCTTCTCGGCGTCGGTGGTGAGCGCGCCCTTGACGTAGCTCTCGAAGGCTGTGGGCGGAACTTTCGTCGCCTGCGCGAGAATAGTTTGCAGAGAAATCGGCAGAGCCTTGTCGTGCTGGTAGAGCACCTCGAAGACGAGACGGCCCTGCATCTTCTGCAAGTCTGTGAGCGTGCCGCCGAAGTGCATCGTCTCGCCGGTCAGGCGGCCCTCGTTGACGCGGATGACGCGCGCCGTGCCCGTCAGCGCGGGCAGGCTTCCTTCGCCCTGCGCCGCCGTGACTTCGTACGTGCCGAGGACGACCAGCGTCGCACGCGCTTCACGCGCGATTTTAATAGCTGTGGCGCGCGACGGAAGAATCGTCTGCGGCAGGCGCAGGCGTTGATAGGCCATCTCGCGTTCGTCGCTGGAGACGACCGTCAGACCGCTCCCCGGCATGTTCAAAAGCTCGGCGAGCGAATCGGCGAAGCTCTCGCCGACCCAGTTAAACTCTCTCTGGTTATTCTTGTTCTCAAACGGCAGGACGATGACCACGTCGCTCGCGGGCGGGCCCTGCGCGCGCGCCGTCTGCACGCAAAAAGTCAGGGCGACGAGAACCGACGCGGCGACGGAGAGTAGATGTCGTCTGAGCATAACTGAAATCCCTACCAAAAAGTTTGAGAGGCCACCGGCGCGTCGGGAAAACTCAAACGGCGTCGGCGGCCTCTCCTGATTCCGAAACGGAAGCGTCGCGGACGCTTTCACGTCAAGATCAATGGCGTCCCATCCGGGAGTCGAACCCGTGTCGCCGCCGTGAAAGTCCGTTGAAGGCTAATTGTACGGGTTAGCGCGGCCTCGCACAAGTTAGTATATCCTCTGCTTACTCAAGCAGATAACCATAGATGCTATTAGCCTCGGTCGGGATGCTTTAGGAGGCATTTGTCGGACATTTCGTTCACCGGCTGCGACGTGCAACGGGTGGCAAGTCTTCGCATGAAAGGCTTGCCGATTGCGCGTCCGCTGCGTGACGTTGTTAGTCGCCTTCCTTAGCTCTACCATGCTCGGCGGGTCTGCCAACCTGATCGGCTCCTTGCACATGCTCCAGAATAAGCTGCGCCGTTTGCCACGGCTCGCGGTAGGACGTGTCCAACGTCAGCGCGTTCGGGTGTGGCACTCTGAACACCTCGACTTCTTCGCTCCACCGGGAAATGTTGGTCAGGTCAATGTCCTTCAGACGCGCCCGACGCTCCGGCGTGTCCTTGCGTCGGCGGATGACCGCCGCCTCACACGTCAGCCACACGGGGAAGAACCCGGCCCGCCTCTGCCTCGCCAACCGTTCGATCCGGCGGAACCAAACCTTGTCGAGGGGTTCGCGCGCGTCGAGCGTGTTGGTGAACACGAAGCTGGCGTCGGGAGGGCAGAGATCGCGGATGACGGTTAAGACCGCGCGATGAATCTTCCCGATCTGCGCCCACGCGTCCCGTGGAAAGGGGAAAGCGTCTGTGCCGTCGTAGCCGAGTACGCTGAACACGGGCGTATTGACAAGCTGGTTATCAACCACTTTGGCTCCCGTCATCCGCCCGATTTCTTTGGCGACCGTATATTTCCCGACGGCGGGGATGCCAATGAGGTAAATAATGGTGTTGTGGAGTTTCATATACCGATAGATGCCCGACGCTCGAATCAACCGGCGAGAGAGCAGGCATTCCACCCTCGCCACAATCAAGCATGATGAAAGGCGCGCAAGTCGAGCGTCCGGTTCGAATGAGTTGTCAGGTGGCACGCGTTCGACGGCCAATCAGGTGTGAACCGCCTCGTCTCCACAGCGATAACCCCAATCCGACAATTGTGAAGCCGAACATGATGAGGTTCATGATGACACCCGGCGGTGTTCCGACCCTGACAATCGGAACGAACTGAAAAATCAACTGACCGCCGAGATAGCTCAGGCCGAGCACGACGAACATCAGCGGCACGACGCTGCGATACCGGAACAACACGACCGCACATATCAGCGAGATAATCAATCGTCTGAGCGAAGCTGTCATGAAGAGTGCCATGATTGTTTGGGCGGCGGCTGCCGGGTAGGTTTCAAGCGGGATGCCATCAGCGGACTGCGCAATCGAATAACCGTTGACGATGCCCATTATGCTCTGAAGGATGTGTACGAAAACGATTAACCCAAACAACCAGAGCGCGAGCTTCGCACCCGAATATGTATTATCAATGGGTTGGGGAAGAAGTTTGTCGAACATGGCAGTTCCTTTCGTAGTGACGGGCTAATGCATCAAGGAGGCATACGAAAGGATGACACCGAAGGTTCGCAGGCGCACAACGTCCGCACGGGATGCTTTGCACCTAACGCCCGGCATCAGCCGCCGCGCTATCAACTTACAGATGACAGAGCCGCTACATTGCACGTCCGCTGCATGCCGTTGTCAGATCGCGCTTCCGCCTCGGGCATTCAAGCCTCGCTCTATCACCTCGGCAGCCTGCCGCAATTCTTCCTCCGTCGGATTCGCACGCTTCCCTTCGAGCAGGGCTTTGGAAGTAAGATCGTGGTAATCGCGCATCGGCACAACATGGAGATGCGCATGTGCCACGTCGAAGCCTGCGGCAAGCATCCCCACCTTCTTAGGCTGATAAACGGCTCCGATGACGGAAGCCATTCGCCTGACCACGAGCATCAATTGGATGAAAGGTTCTTCGTCCAATTCGTAGAATGCCTCGACGTGGTGTCTGGGAACGATGAGGAGATGGCCGACATTGATCGGATGCTTGTCTAAGAAAGCGACGGCATGAGAGTCCTCATAGACGATGAAAGCGCTCGCCTGCCTCTCGATAATGGCGCAAAAGCTACACCGCTTAGTATTCATTATGTTCTTTACACCACCCACAGCGCCAAAGCCATCTAACGCCCGGCATCACCCGCGCCCCTGCGCGATGTACATGAGAGACTTCGTGGTGGGGCGTCGGATGCATGCCGTTGTTAGGCTGCGGGCTAGCGGATGTTCACTTCTAGCGTGTAAGAGGGATTCCGGCTTACTCGCGAACGATTATTTATCAAAGTAATCTTATAATCTCCTGACGATTCCAACGTACCGCTCCAATCATGTACTCCTAACGCACCCTCAGGCTCACTTCCATTTGGCCCAAAGATGGTGAATTCTACTCCATTGTTTGATGATGTTAAGTGAACTGTCATAGTTTGACCCGCTCTTGCCTTTAGCACGTACTCGTATATTCGAGTTGTTCTGGCAACACCTCGAATGACGGCTGTTGTACGGCCACGTAGAAATTTAACTCTTTTTGATGTGACTGAATAATTTGCTGGAAAACGCTGAGCAGGTAGTGCGGTTGTTCCTCCGCACACAGCAAGCAGCATAAACGCTAGGATTATATTTTTCATAAACCCTCTCATTACAAGATGAGCAGCCTAATGCCAAGTATACGTAATATTAGCCACCCGTAAAGACGTCCAATGCGCCGTAGTTACTTTTATTCCGGACTACTAGCTGAAGGGAAACACGCCCGTTTAGGCGTGCGATTCTGTGACGGGCATCGGAAGATGTGGAACTTTAGAGAGAAGTGGATTGGACGAAGGGTCTCTGCGCTAGACGCGTTTCTTGACGACGTTACGCTTGCGCCTGTGCGCGGTCTTTCTCTTTGATATCAGGTTCCGTTGGGGGAGTTACGTTACCGGGGCGTTACCGCACGTAGCATTCAAGTTCTCAGGGCAGCCGTGAGTATTTGAAATTAAAGTGGCGTCCCGTACGGGAGTCGAACCCGTGTCGCCGCCGTGAAAGGGCGGTGTCCTAGGCCACTAGACGAACGGGACGTGCTTGACCTTGTTGAAGTGCAAAATAAAGTACCGTACGCGGCCAAGACTGTCAACCGAACGCACTTAGCGGCCCTGTGCCGAACCCCCTTTGATGTCGCACGAGTGCGGAAGTACGCTTTGTGCTGCTTAAAAAGGACGGACGATAGACGATGGACGATGGACAAAACAGGATTGGCTATTGTCCATCGTCTATCGTCTATGGTCTGTTATCCGTCTATCGTCCATCGTCCGTTTTGAAGACGAGGAAGTAGTCCATGCCGTCGCCTTTGACGAAGTCGTGCTCCTCGACGAGCGAGAAACCGGCGCGGGCCGCCTCTGTGACGATGGTGTCGCGTTCGATGCCGTGATCGTCGCCTTTGCCTTTGCGGTCAATGATGCCGAGACGCGCGCCGGGGCGCAGGGCCGGACGCAGGCGCGTGAGCAGGCGGATGGGCTGCGAGACTTCGTGATAGGTCTTTAAAATGAGCACGGCATCTACGCTGCGCGCGGGCAGGAGCGGGTCGTCCTCTTTGCCGAGGACGGCGCGGATGTTGGGCAGATTCTCGCGTGCGGCGCGTTGCTCGATGTGCTTGACGTAGTCGGGATTGATTTCGACGGCGTAGACCGTGCCCTTACCGCCGACGCGACGCGCGGCGCGGACGGTGAACCAGCCGGAACCCGCGCCGATGTCGGCGACGCTCACGCCCTCCTTGATGCCGAGCACGTCGAGCACGCGTTCGATTTGCAGTTTCTTGTCGCGGTCGGGGTTCTCAAAAATCGAGAGGTCGCCCGTGTAAGGCTCGCTCGTCGGGCGGTTGATGGCTTCGGGCGTGGGCGTCGCCTGTGCGGCGACGGTCGCGGCGGGCGAAGGCTTGACGACGGGCGCGCGCTTCGTCTGCGGCGTCACGGTCGCGCAGCCGCCGACGAACAGGACGAGCGCGCACAGCAACGCGAGGGAATAGTTGAGACGACGCATACGATTTTTATCCTTCATCCGAATGAAAGATAGGATGAACGAACGCGCACGCGCGTTTGCTCGCGCGCAAGGGACGCACGACCGCGCGGCTGTTTCGCCTGCGCTCCGGCGTCGTTTGTGCCGGAAGTTGGCACGCGTTGCTTCAGGTGAAAATTTTACGTGACGCGGATGAGATGCTCGCCGCGCGCGCGGACGCGACCGATGAGGGCGGCGTCGGCGTAAGTTTCGCGGAGGCGCGAGAGCAGACTTTCGGCGCGTTCGGGGGCGATGGAGATGAGAAGGCCGCCCGCCGTCTGCGGGTCGAAGAGAAGGGAAGCGAGTTCGCTGCCGACGCCGTCGGCGAGCAGCACATCGTCGCCGACGTAGCGACGGTTCGACTTGTCGCCGCTCGTCAAAAGTCCCTGCGCGGCCAACTCTCGCGCGCCCGCAATCAGCGGCACGCGCGCCGATTCAATCTCAAGCGTCACATTGCTGGCGCGCGCCAACTCCCATGCGTGGCCGAGCAGAGCGAAGCCGGTCACGTCGGTCGCGGCATGCGCGCCCGCGTCGCACATCAAGCGCGCGGCGTCGCGCCCCGAGAGCAGCATCGTGTCGAGTGAAGCCTGCATCACTTCGGGCGCGGCCATGCCGCGCTTGATGCCGGTGGAGACGACGCCCGTGCCGACGGGCTTGGTGAGCAGGAGCGCGTCGCCCGCGCGTGCGCCGCGATTGGTGACGACGCGCGCGGGGTGAATCGTGCCGGTGACGGCATAGCCGAACATGATCTGCGGGTCGTCAACGCTGTGGCCGCCGACGAGCGCGACGTTGTTCTCGGTCAGGACGTGCAATCCGCCGCGCATGATTTCGCCGAGGATCGAGAAGTCAACGCCCTTCTTCGGAAAGCATGTGACGGCGAGCGCGGTGATGGGAGTGCCGCCCATCGCCCACACGTCGTTGATGGAATTGAGGGCGGCGATGCGCCCGTAATCGAACGGGTCGTCAACAATCGGGGTGAAGAAATCAACGGTCTGGACGAGCGCGAGTTCGTCGTTGAGACGATAGACTCCCGCATCGTCGGCGGTTTCGATGCCGACAATGAGATTCGGGTCGTGGGGAATGTGCAGCCCGCCCAAAACTTGAGCGAGTTCGCTCGGCGCGAGTTTAGCCGCTCAACCGGCGCACGAAACCATCTCCGTCAGACGCATCTGCAACCTCCGATCTGAAACGATGAATGATGAATGATGAATGCGGAACGATGGACTGAAGAACAAAGCATTGAGCCTTTCATTCGTCGTTCATCATTCCGCGTTCATCGTTTCTTTCATCGTATCACGAACTTCGTCGGCGCAAGGAGCGTGTGCGCTTCGGGGTTGTAGTAGTCGTAGAGATGGGAGGCGGCGGACTGGGCGGCGAGGCCGAAGCGAGGGCGGAACTTGAAATCGAACTTGAAGGGACGACCCGAGGGCCAGAGATAGACGACGAGACGGTCGGGCAGAACGTCGTAGCGACTGAGAGCGCCGCCGGACTCCTGCATCGCGCGGTCGAGCGAAGCGCGGTCAATCTCCGCGCCGGGCGGCAGGCCAATCTCGCCGAGCATCATCCCGTAGCTGTGCCGGGCGTTGCGCGCGGCCTCGACGCGGCAGTTGATCGGTTGATTGATTTCGGCCTCGGTGCGGTCGAATTGAACTTTGAGACTGAGCGCGGGCGTCTGGCTGCCGGTCGAACCGGAGACGGCGCGCGCGGCGTTCGCCGTCGGGGACTTGTCCCAAGGGATATAGTAGGAGGCGACGAGTTGGGCCTGCGCGGGCGCGGCGGCGGCAGGCGTGGGACGCCTGATCTCGACGCGATTCGTGCCCGTCGCGTTGAGAAACTGTGAGACGTTGACGACTACCGGATTCCAGACCTGATAGACGGGCGGAAGCTGAACGGACGCCGCGCGTTTGCCGTTGACGAAGATCTCCGCCGTCGCGCCGTCGCCCGTCGGGGCGGGCGACTGAGCGGCGGCGTTCGCGTTCGTCGCGCGTGCGGACGAGAGCAGGATGAGCGCGTCGAGGACGTTGACGGTCGCCTGTGTTGACATCCAGACGCCGTAGCGGTCTTTGTTGCGCAGCAGGTAAAGCATCCCGCGACTGACGAGGGCGTCGTCGTCGTTTGCGCGCGTCTCTCCGGCGGGCGCGTTCGCGCCGTTTGCGCGGGCGAGCGCCTGCACGGCGAGCGCGGTCGTCTCGATGCGTCCCGCCTGTCCCCAACCGTGGAAGGGCGTGCTGGTTTTGAGCGGCCAGAAGGACGCGCCCTCGCCCGCGTCCTCGGCGAGCGCGCGGAGGCGTGCGGCGGCGCGCGCGGACTCCGCCATGTCGCCCGCATCGGCGGCGGCGAGCGCGTAGGAGGCGGCGAGGTATGGTTCGTCGGTCTCGGCGACGCGGCGCGCGAGATAGCGCATGGCGCGCGCGAGTGGTTCCGTCGCCGCGTTCGGTTTTCCGTTGGTTGATGAAGCGGAAGCTCGATTCGCTGCGGTGCGTGCGAGCACGCGTGCGACGTAGGCCGTGTTGAAGGCGGTCTGCGTCGCGTCGGGTTGGGGCGCGCCGCGATAGACGGGCCAAGTGCCGTCCTCACGCTGCTGCCGGACGAGATAATCGCGCGCGCCCGCGACGACGCTTTCGTCAACCGCATAAACCTCGCGCGCGTCGTTCAAAAACTTGAGAGCGTAGGCGGTCAGGGCGAAATCGGAGTTGCCGTCGCCCCAGTAGGAGAAACCGCCGTCGCTTGAGCGATAGCCGAGCAGGCGTTCGTAGCCGAGTTGCAGATAATGGCGCGCGCGTTTGCCGACCGCCGACATCTCACCTGCGCGTCGGCTCGCCGCGTCGCGGGTCGTCGTCTGCTGCGCGTCTTCTTGCGCGGCGTCGGGTTGACGATTGAGGCGGAGCACGAGAAGACTCGGATAGGTTGAGGAGATGGTCTGCTCGCCGCAGCCGTGCGGGCGTTGCATGATGCCCTCGACGCTCTCGACGACGTGCGCCGAGAGGTTCGGGTAAATCTTCAACTCGCCGGAGAGCGAGCCGTGTATCGCGTCGGGAGAAATCTCCACGTCGAGCGCGGCGGAGTCGTTGAAGATCTGCGCGGCGGTCGCCGTCAACTCCTCGCCGTCGGGGTGGACGCTGACGGGTTTCTCAATCGCGTCGGATGCCTCCGCGCCGCGCGCCGTGATGCGCTGCTTGCCGTTTGTCACGGAGGCGACGGCGCGGAAGCCGAACGTCTCGCGCGCCGCCTCGCCGGAGGCAACCGACGCTTGCTTGTGCGCGGGGCCTTCGAGCGTGAACCAGTTTTCGGGCTTGATCTCCACGTCAACCGTCTGCTGGCGGTCGAGGTAGTTGCGGAGCACGACGGGCAGGTTTATCTCGTCGCCTTCGGTGAGGATGCGCGGCGGGTCGTGCTCGACGAAGAAGGGCTGGAAGGCGCGTATCTCCTGCTCGACGAGGCCGAGTTCGCCGTCGGCGGTCGAACCGATGACCGATATTTTCCAAGTCGTGATGTTGTCGGCAAACTTGAAACGAAGCGCGGCGCGTCCTTCCCTGTCCGTCTCAATCGAGGGCTGCCAGACGAGCGTTTCGGGGAAGAACTCGCGCAGGCGCGGCGTCGAGAGTTGCGTGCGCGCGCCGTTGCCGAGCCTTGTTTGCTTCGTGAGGTTGGAGACGGTAGCGTTGATCCCTTCGCTCGGTGAGTCCGCGCTGACCTCGACCGTCTCCATTACCGCGCCGACATCAAGCGCGAAATCGAGCTTCGTCAGATTCGCCGATTGGACGAGCACGTTCTCAATGCGCGTCAACCGGAAACCGGGAGCGTCGGCGCGCACGTTGTAATAGCCGGAAGGAAGATTGCGCAGAAAGAAGACGCCCTCTTCGTTGGTCACGGCGGAAAACTCAAGCTCGGCGTAGTGGTGGCGGGCGACGACGGACGCGCCCGCCACCGATGCGCCATTCGGGTCGGTGATGGTTCCCTGAATCGCGCCCCGACCTCCTGACAGTATCGTCAGGGAGCGCGGCGCGAGCGGTTTCTGGTCGTCGGGCGTCGCATTCAACACGCCGCCGGGGATGCTGGAAAAATATCCGGCGACGAAATCATTCTGGTTCACGATCCCGTCGGGGCCGAGACTGTACAGGCGAATGTCATAGACGACCTGTCCGACGGGCTTCGTCTCCGTGCGCTGCTTGCTCGCGCCCGGATCGTATTGACCCCGGCTCTCGAACTGCTGCGCGTAGCCCGCCTGTTTGCCGAACGAGGCTTTGAGGACGCGCCCCCATGCGTCGCGCAGGGCATCGCGGTTGATGTGATGAGCGGCGAGCGCGCGACGCAGTTCGTCTTCGGTCTGCGGGAAGCGTCCGCCCTGCTGTTGATGCGCGACGAGCGCGCGCGTAATCCCCTCGCGCATCCCGGCGAAGTCGTCGCTCAGGGATGTCCAGACGTTGAAGTCGTCGAGGGCCGAAGGCGCGCTTGGCACGCTCTGGCGGTCGGGGCCGTGGCTGACGACGTTGATTGTGTAGTTGGTCGCGCTGATGCCGAAGGTCAGCGCGTAGGGCTGTCCCCACGGGTCGCGCAGCGCATCCATGTCGAAACCCGCGCGCGCGAGTTCGCCCTTGAGCGTCGCGGCGTCGCGGACGTGCGCGCCGGTGCGCTTGTGATATTCGGCGACGGCGCGGTCAATCCTCTCGCCTATCGAGCGAAAGTAGGGCCAGCCCATGCGGAGCGTGGAGAAATCGTCCGGCGTGCCCGCACGCTTATCCGCGCCCGCGCTGATGATGTCGAGCATCTCCTTGTCGCGCTCGACGGAGAAGGCGGCGCGATAGGGCGTGCCCCAAGGGTCGCGCAGCGCGTCCATGTTGATGTCGGCATCGAGCAGCATCCGGCGCAGTTGTGCATCGTCGTGCGGGTAGTCGGCCTGTTCCGCGTAGCGCGTTTGGAGTGCGCTCTCCAAGGGCTTGACGTGCTTGCGCGTGAGGTCGTCGAAGAGCGTGCCCGGAGTCTTGATAAAACTCGTGTCGTGCAGGATGTGCGGCTCGTAGCCGCCGCTCGAATAGTTGAGGAGCACCTCGGCGACCGACTGGATATCGCCGCTCAAGGGCTTCGACATGTCGAGCCGTTCGATGTCGCGCGGCGTGATCCCTGAGATGTTGTCGCCGCCATAGCGGAAATATTTGAACGAGCTACCGAAACCGAAGTCCGCCCCGAAGTCCTGATCGGTGCGCGCACGCTCCTCGACCGCCTTGTCGAAGACGACGACGCCGAGCGCGCCCTCCACCCTGCGACCGTCCGCCGCGCGCACGCGCAACTCCGCGCTCGCATCTTCGCCCGGACGATACTCGGTCTTATCGAAACGCACGTCGAGCTTCAAATCACGATTGCGCGGGTAAACAACCGTGCGCGTGCCGCTCGCGTAGCCTTGCCGGTAATAGTCTTGGGCGTCCTCGTCGGTCTCGTAAGACCATGCGGTGATGGTCAGGCGGTCTTTGAAGTCGTCCGTGTAGGGCAGCGTCAGCTTCGCGCGCCCCTCGCGGAGGCGCACGGTCTTCGAGAGGACGACGCGCGAGTCCTGCGCGACATCCAGATAGACCGGAGACTGCTGCCCGCTCGCACGGATTTCCAACTCGACGGGTTCGCCCGCGCGATAGACGGTCTTGTCGCTCTCGACGCGAATCTCGCGCTGCCTATCATTGTGCAGCCAGAAACTCTCCGAGTGCTTTCCGCTGCGTCCCTCGCGGTCGCGCGCGACGAGGCGGAGCGCGACGCGATCGTCGCTCTCGTCTCCTCGCGCGCCGACGGGCGGCCCCGACACTTTGGCGACGCCGTAGCGGTTCGTCCGCACACGCAGAGACGGCGGCGACGCCGCCGCCGCCGACGACGCCGCGACGCGCCCGGCCCCGTTCGCCGTTTGATTAGCTTCTCCCGCCGCGCTCTCTCTCCGGATTTCGACATCGCAGGACGCGGGCGTGCCGTCGGCGTAGAAGGTCGTGAGATAGAAGGCGAGCGGGAGCCCGGCGGCCTGATCGTAGCGTCCCTCGATGATGTAGATGTGAATCGGCTCTTTGGTCAGCCGCAGCGTGAAGCGTCGCTGCTCGGTGCGGTTGGTCGTCGCGTCGGTGACGTAGGCGGCGAAGTTGATGTCCTGCACGCGCGAGTATTCCAGCCCGCTCAACTCCTTGTGCGCTGCGTGCAAGTCCAAACGCGCGACGAAGCGGCCCGACGCGTCGAGCTTGCCCTCGACGCTCGCGCCCTCCTTCGTCTCATACTTCTGCTCCTTGTAGTTCCACTCGCGTTCCGTCTGCCGGACGACGCGCACCTGCCCCTGCGCGACCGGCTGGCCGAAGAGATAATCGGCGCGCACTTCGATGTCGGCCTGCTGTCCGGCGAGATAATAGGGGCGGTCGGGCTTCGCGCTGACGGAGAAGTTCGGCAGGTCGTAGCGGCTGATTTTGACGACCTGACTGCTGATGGAGCCTTCGCTGAATTCGCCTTCGCTGGTCGAGACGTTGAGGCGATATTCGCCGAGGCGCGTATTGTCGGGAATCTGCCAGTCGGCGCTGGCGACGCCGAAGCGCGAGGTTTGGAGCGGCGCGCGAAAGGCGGTCTTGCCTTCGGGGTCTGTGATCTCCAACGTCGCCTCGTCGTCGGCGACGGCGCGGCGCAACGCGTCGAAGATGAGCACGCGCATGTGCAACGTCTGGCCCGGTTGATAGAGCGACTTATCGGTGGTCAGGAGCAGTCCCTTCGCTTCGTCAAACTCGACATCCTCTTCAACCTCCTGCTGGAAGATGCCGCGCCGCGCCGTCACTTTGAGGTCGAGGTCGTTCTCCGAGACGTTGTGCGGGAGCAGGAAATCGAGCGCGGCGTTGCCTTCGGCGTCGGTGCTGGCCGTAGCCTTCAAGTCCTTCTGCTCGTCGTCGTCGAAGTCAATCTCGCCCTCGACGCGCACGTCTTTCGTCCCGCGCGCCGTCAACGGATGCACCGCGCGGACGCGGACGCGATAGTGCGCGCCCTCGCGCAGCTTGCGCGGCGCGACGACGTTCAACTCGAAGATGTCCGGCGTGATCTCCGAGAGCGAAACGATACCCTCGACCGCCTCGCTCGCGGCGGGCGCACCGGGCGTCGTCGCCGCTTGCGGCGCGATGCGATAACGCAGGCGATAGAAGAGAAACTCGCGCTGTTCGGAATTAGGCATCACGCCGAAGCGAATCGCCAGCGGCACGTGCAGCGTGTTCGCGCCCGCGCGCAGCGTCTCGCTCAGCACGGAGCGCGTGAAGACGTCGTCTTTCGGCGTGAGCAGTTCGACCTGCACGCTGGCGTCGAGCGCGCGGCCCGTATTGTTCTCGATTGAGAGAACGGCGGCGGTCTGTTTGTCGTCGAACAGGAGCTTGATGTCCGTCTCGTCAATGTCGGGCGAGACGCGCGCGGCATTGATGCGGACGGCGAGAAGACAGACCACGACAAAGAGCAGCAAAGACAACCTTCTGCGGGTCATAAGGGGCTTCCTCCGAATTTGCCGTGAGATGCCGCGCCGATGCCCGACGGTTGCGAGGAGCGAAAATATATTTTTCGCAGGTGAGCAGAAAGGAGTGAGTACTCAGCGGTGAGGCGTGACAAAGAGCGGGCATCCGTCAACATGTCTCTCAACTGCTGGCCGTTCATCGCTCGCCGCTCGCCGCTCACTTTTATGATAATCTTCGTCTTTGAGGAAAACTTATGCCCGCGCCCAGCACCGACCTTGATTTTCTACTCGCGCCGACGAGCACGGACGAGTTTTTCGCGCGTCATTGGGAGACGACGCCGCTCGTCGTCGCGCGCGCCGACGAGCAACGCTTCGCTGCTCTGCTCGCCCCGCAAGACCTCGACGATATCATCGCCAACGCGTGCAGCCGACAGAACGACGCGAGCGAAGTGCCCTCGCTTGAGTTGCTCGGAGACGCGGCGCTCGTCCGGGAAATCGAGTCGCGCCACGCGCACCGCGTCGCCGCCGTCTATGATGCTTACCGTCAGGGCGCGACCATCCGCATCAACGCCGCGCAGCAGTTCTGGAAGCCCTTGCGCCTTCTGTGCAGGCAACTCGAACAGGTCTTCAGCTTTCCTGTCCGCGCCAATCTCTACGCCTCGCCCGCAGGCGCACACCGCTCGCGCCGCCATTACGACAAGCACGACGTGCTCGTGCTCCAACTCGCGGGACGAAAGAACTGGCGCATCTACAATCCAATCGTGCCGCTCCCGCTCGCGCACATGCCCGCTCTGCCCTTCGAGGAACGCGGGCGCGAACTCAAGCATCATCGCGGCGGCCCGAAGAAGGGGCGCGCGCGCATCGGCGACGAAGAGAGCGGCCCGACGCTTCTCGAACACACGGCGCGCGCGGGCGACACGCTCTATCTCCCGCGCGGCTTCGTCCACGAAGCATGGACGACCGACGAGGAGGCTTCGCTGCACGTCACGCTCGGCATCCACGTCCTGACGTGGATGCACCTGCTCGCCGTCGCGCTCGGACAGACCGCGAACCGCGACGAGCGTTTCCGCCGCGCGCTCCCCGCAGGCTTCGCCAACGAAACCGCGAACGGCGCAGACGCGCTCAAAGCTCATCTCGACGAACTCCTGCAAGCCTTCTCCGAACAGGCGGACGCGGCCCGCGCACTCGAAGAGACGGCTTGGAGTTTTCTCGTCAGCACGCAAGCGGTCGGCGACGGCTCGCTCGCCGGAGTCGCCGACGGTTCGCCCGCCGCAGATACCGACGCCGCCCGCGACATCAACCCGCAGACTCTTCTCCGGCGCAGGCGCGGCCTCATCTGTCGCCTCGTCTTCGACGGCGACAACGTCGGCCTCGCCTCCCCGCATCGCACCCTCTGGATGCCCAAAAATTTCGCCGAAGCCCTCCGCTTCGTCGCGCACAACGCGGAACTCCGCCCCGCCCGAATCCCCGCCCACATGAGCGACAAAAGCAAACTCGCCCTCGCCCGTCGCCTCATCGCAGACGGCTTCCTGACCGTAGAAAACGAATAGTAGTAAATCGTGAATCGTAAATCGTGAATAGAAGGAACGAAGGTTTTTATCTATTCACGATTTACGATTCACGATTCACGATTCACGACAAATTGCATTTGCAGCGACGAGATGAGGACGAGGGCGAGCAGGTATGCGCCCGCGCCGGTGAGGAAAATGGCGTCGAAGCCGTAGGTCATGGAGATGAGCACGGCGAGCGTCGAGCCGAAGACGGAGGCGACGCCGTTCGCGGCCCAAGCCCAAGAGACGAGGGATTTGGATTCGCGTCCGGCGAAGCGCAGGCCCGTGGGGAAGGGCATTCCGAGGAGGATGCCGAGCGGGGCGATGAGCGCGACGGCGATGACGATGCGCGCGGGCGTGGATTCGCCGAGCAGGGCGTCGAGCAGGACGGGCAGTGCCGCCGCGTAGAGCAGCAGGAGGACGCAGAGAGCGATGAGCGCGCGTCGCAGGTTGCGCGCCTCCGCCCAACGCCCCGCGATGACGCTTCCCAGCCCGCTCGCGAGCAGTATCGTGAACAGGACGACCGAGAGCGAATAGACCGGATAACCGAAGAAGAGATTGAAGCGTTGAATCAAGACGATCTCGACCATGATGAACCCCAGACCGAGACACGCGAAGTAGAGCGCGTAGAGCAGCGCGCGGCGGCGGCTCATCCTCGCGTCATCGTCGCCGGGCGCGTGCTCGACGGCGTGCGTGCGTCTGCTGCGTGCGGCGACGAAGGGCAGCAGCAGGAGCAGGACGGTGCAGAGCGCGGAGATGATGAGCGAAGCGAAGAGCGATTGCCCGCCGAGCGTCAGGGAGCCTGCGCCGACGGGCGTGCGCGCGATACGGAAGCGGTGCGCGAGCCAGCGCGTGAGCGGCACGCGGTCGAAGAAGAAGGGCCGGTCGTCATAGACGGCGGAGATGTCGTATGGATAAGCGGCGATAAACTCTGCGGAGCGCGGGCTGAGCAGTTGATGAAACTCGTCGGGGACGACGCCGCGCTCTGCATCGTCGGGCGCGTAGGCGACGACGAAATCCATCTCGTCGGCCCACGCGCGGAGCCGTTCGAGTTCACCCGCGTCGAATGGCGTGCGCTTGACGAGCGTCGTCGAGAGGTTGACGCGCGGGCTGTTGGTGCGAACGACGAAGACATGCGCCGAGGGGTTCTGCGCGCCGTCGCGCCGCAAGGCTTCGACCGCCAGCGTGACGACGCGCAACGGTTCGACGGGCGGGGCGGGGAACCACCGCGAGAAGGCGATGACGCCCTCCGGCGTCAGATGACGCAGGTAATCGCCGAACGCCTCGACGGTGTAGAGATTGTTTTCCGTGAGCGCGTAAGCGCCTGCGGTGGTCGCCGCCCAAGTGTCAACGAGGCTCGCCTGAATCAGATCGTAAGGCTCGCGCTCGCCGCGCAGAAAGGTGCGCCCCTCGTCGTTGACGATGCGCACGCCGGGGTAGCCGTCGTAGAGCCCGCCGGTAAATTCGCGGAACTTGCCGCGCATCAACTCGATCGTCAGGGGGTTGATCTCGACGCCCGTCACGCGGCGGTTGCCCGCGTTGAGGGCGGTCAGGATATCGCGCCCGCCGCCCGCGCCGAGCACGAGAATGTTGTGATAGGCGCGCATCTGATACGGAGCGGAGGCGACATCGTAGCGCAGGTATCCGAAGCGGCTGATGTCGCCGTCGAAGCGCGCAATCTGCGTCAGCGCGCCCGCGTCGTAGCGCAGGCGGAGTTCGGTCGTGCGGATGTCGGGCGGCAAATTCTTGCTGAAGCCGCGACTGAGCGGCGGGCGCTGCGTCGTCATCTCGTCGGGCGTGCCGAGCACCTCGACGCGTGAGAAAGAGTTCCAACCGAGCGCGAGCATCGGCGGTTGCGCGCGCCCCTTCGTGACGCGCACGTCGTAGAAATTCCATTGACGGTTGGCGACGCACGCGAGCAGAAGCACGCACGCGAGCGCGAGCGCGATGCGACGCGCGTTTGGCGCATCGCGTCCGGCGAGGACGACGGCGGAGAGAGCGGCGCAGGTCGCGCCCGCGAGCACGGCGGTGGGCGCGCCGAGCCAGTTGGTCAGCGGGATAAAGAGCAGGCAGCCGAGCGACGCGCCGACGAGGTCGAAGAAGTAGAGACGGTTGGCCTGTTCAGTCCGGTGCGTCAGGATGAGCGCGACCAAGAGTCCCCCGGTGAGAAACGGAATCACGCAGAGCATGTACAACAACGCGAGCCGCACGAGGTTGCCCCGCGACGCATCGAGCGAGACCGGCAGGTTGAAAGCCACGCCGACGACGAGCGTGCTCGTCAGCGCGAACAACATCGCCGCCGCCGCGAGTTGTCCCCACATCCTGTCCGCGCGAAAAAAGGAGGGCCAGAGATTGATGATCAGTCCGCCCGCGCCGAAGCCGAGCATCGCCAGCGAAACCACCATGAACGAGAGATGATAATAGAGCGTCACGGAGAAGATGCGCGTCAGCGATAGTTCGACGAGCAGCACCGCGAAGCTGATGAGAAAGATGCCGGAATCGAGCCGCGTCGGTCGTAGGTTCATTGGGAATGAGAAACGATAGACTGTGGAGAAGCCATGAAGGACTCTGTTGACGCTTCTCTACGGGCTAACGGCTGCTTCCTTTCGTTGCCTCGACGAACAGGGAATAGTATGCGTCGCCGTGTTTGAAGCCGGTGGTTTTGCCTTTGTCGTCAATTAGCAATTCGGGATGTGCGCTCTGCATAAACTCGGAGCGCGCGACGTGTGCGAAGCCCGCTTCATGTAAGAGCAACTCAAGCGTGGGGAAGTCGTAGGCATACTTGTGTCCCCAGAACTTCCCCGGCTTGATGCCTGCGCCCGCGTTCTTGAGCAGGTGTTCGAGCGGCGTCTGAAATGTGCGCGTCCGCGTCCAAAACTTTTTACGCGTCTCGAAAAAATCCTCGTCGCCCGCCGCGTATGCGCGCAGGCATTTCTCGATGTCGGGCACGACGACGCGCACGACGCCCGTCGGCGACAGAACGCGCTGCGCTTCCTTCAAGAGCGCGAGGGCTTCCTCTCTGTATAGATGTTCGAGGACGTGCGACAGGTAGACGTGGTCGGCAACCCCGTCGGCGAAGGGCAGACCCCAGCCGAGATGTAGCCCCACGTCGGCGGGCGGAAAGTCTATGTTGAGCCAGCCTTCGGGACGCGTCGCGCCGCTCCCGAGTTGGAGCTTGAGCCCGCGCGTCGCGCCCGAGATGTTGAGCCGCGCCAACTGCGCTGCCAGATAGGGCGCGCGTCTCTCGCGCAACTCCGACGCGACGGCAGCCAGAGCGCGCCCGACTTGCGAGAGACGCGCGAGCAGTTTTATCCCGTCGGTCTCCTGATAAAGCGACGCGCCGAAGCCGCCCATGTCGCACGCGATCTCCCTGATGAGTTGCGCCGACGCTTGCGCCGACGCCTGCGCGCGCGTGTGCGACATCTCCGCAGATACATCTGCGTCGCCGGTTAACCCTTCGACCTGCGAAGCCGCCGAATCCGCACCGTGCGGAACTTCTGCAACCTCGTCGGCGACCGCCAGCGCGTCAATCTCCCAGAGCGCGACGACCCACGAAAAAGGGAAACTCTCGCCCGTAGCTTTGAACTCGTCCACGACATCGCGCACGGCGCGCGGGGCCGCGAAAGCTTGCAGAACCCGGAGCGCAGTCGCGTCGTTCGTCTCGATGGCCGCGCCGCGTCCGGTCGAGGAGATGAGCGTCTTGCCTTCGCGCCAACGGACAGACGCCGAAGGCGAAACGACGAGCCGGAGGTCGGCGTCGCGTTGCAAGCGCGTGAGTTTCGTCAAATCCATAGAGTCTCTTTTTACGTCCGCGAGTTTACGGGCGCAAGCGCACGCGGTAAAGCGTGAACTCGCCGACGCGCTCGCCCGCGTCGCGTTCGTAGAAGCGGTCGAGATTCGAGAAGTCAACCTGTTCAAACGTCGAGGTGAGCACGTAGGAGAGCATGGGGCGTGCGGCGCGCGCGCGGTCGAAGGCGGCGACGTATGTCGCGTGCGCTTGCAGAGCGGCGCGCACCTCTGCGGGCGTGACGGGTTGCCAGTCAGCCGTCAGGTTCGGATTGAGACGCGCGCGGCGCACGAGCGAAGCGAGATACCAACGCCTGCGGTTGTCGAGCGTGTCGAACCGCCCGGCGTCAACGTCCGCGAAACCGACTCCGGCATAGAAGAGATGTTGCAGGAGACGCTCGCGGTCTTCTTCGAGCGTGACGCCGGGGAAGTTGAAGAGATGCGGCGACCAGAGGACGGGCTGCGGCGCGACGGCGGGCAGGTTGTCCGCAATGGTGATGTGCGTGGCGAAGACGACGGAGCGCGTGTCGAGTCCGGCCTCGGGCGTGCTGCGCGCGAGCGCGGCGAGGCGTGCGGCGGCAGGGATGGCTTCGTCGCGGAAGATGTTGCCCTGCATGAATCTCCGGCTCGCCAGAAACGTCTCCGCCGCGCCCGAACAGAACGCCGCCAGCGCACAGACGACGAGCACGCGCGACGAGATGCGCCGCGAAGTGCTCTCCGACATGCTTTGTGACGTGCCGGACAACACGCTTTGCGGCGTACTTGATGACGTGCTTGGCAACATGCTTTGCGGCGTGCTATGCAAAATGGTTTGCGGCATGCTTTGCGACGTGTCGTGCGAGACGGTTTGCGACGTGTCTTGTGATGTGCGTCGCGTGCCGCGCCGGAGCAGCGTCGCCGCCAGCACGAGGGCGAGCAGCGCAAGGTAGTTTGCGCTGAACATCTGGTAGTGAAAGGGCTGCAAAGAGCGTCCGGTGACGATCTGTTGATTGAAGACGACGAACGGCGTGAGCGCAAACGACGCGGCGAAAATCACGCGCGGCGCGCGCCAACTGACGAGGCCGCGACGCGCGCCGAACGCGAGCGCAAGCAGCACGACGCCGCCGATGATTTCCGGCAGGCGAAAGATGTCGGGCGCGTGCGTGCGTGTGAGCAGGAGCGCGTCGTCCGTCGTCCCGGCGCGGTTCGAGAGCAGGAGGAAGTAGGGAATCAAGGCTGCAAGTGCGAGTAAACCGACGACGGTAAAGAGCGTGACGGCGCGTCGTCGTTCGTCGCGTCTCAGGGCGAGCCAGAGCAGCGCGAGGCAGGAGAGCCACGCCGCCGCCGTCGTCCAGAGATAAAAATAGGAGAAGACGAGCAGCGCGAACGTGAGCCCCGCCGCGAGCGCATTGAGAAACCGCGCGCGCCGCCCGTCGCTCGACAGCATCCGCCACGCGAGCGCGCAGAAGATGAAGAGGAAGGGAAACGGCGCGGACGGCAGATAGCGTCGCATGAACGAGAGATGATTGTTTGAGATGCCCCGACCGAGCAGGTATTCAAACAGCAGATAGGACGAGCCGCAACAGAGGACGACGAGAACTGCGCTGGCCGCGACGCGTTCGTCTCCGGTCAGGAGCGCGACGAGCCAGAAGACGGCGAGCGCGGAGGCGAGCGCCGCCACGCACGTCAGCGCGATGAAGGCTTGCGCCGTGCTCGCGCCCGACATGCGCGCCGGAAGCGCGACCATGTATGCGGGGATAAACTGGATGGAAAAATAGGACTCCGCTTGCCGCGCTTCCCTCGTATCGTCGCGCCCCGTGTAGGGGTCGTTGCGTCGCGGACGCCCGTCAATCAGAGCGCGCACGTAGGCGGCATAGACCACCTCGTCGCCGTGCGCCTGCGCCTCCGCGCCGCGCCAGTTTGCGCCCCGCGTCAACCAGAAAGAGACCTGCGGGTAAATCGCCAGCAGCAGGACGGCGAAGGCGGCGACGATGCCCGCTCGCCAGCGTACAGGCTCAAGGGAATTATCCAAACGCGTCGTCCTTCAAACGGGATGCCGGATGATTAATGAGCCGGATGTGCGTTGCGCTTATCACTCTGATAACATCCGGCATCAAACATCCGGCATCCGACATCTAACCTCTCTCTTTATGCATCGCGGGAACTAACAAAATCTTGCCGCCGGTCATGTGGCCCGCGTAGTCGTGCAGGCCGCGCGCGGCATCTTCGAGCGGGAGGCGCGCGCGAATCTCGGTCTGCAAATCGCTGGCGAGCAACTTCTGCACGCGCCGCGACGCGACGAGCTTGCTCAAGAGGTTCTGCGCGCGCATCCATTCGGCGAGCCAGAAACCCTCGACGCGCTTGCGCTCGAAGATGAGACCGCGCGGGTCAATCATGCACGCGCCCATCGAGAGCGCGCCATAGACTATCACCCGCGCGCCGTTCGGCATCGCGCGCAGGAGTTGTCCCGTCAACTCACCGGCCACCGCATCGAACGCGAGCGTCACACGCAAACTCCGGCAGAGGTCTTTCAGACGTTCGTCGAAATCCGGCTCGCTGCTGTTGAGCACGTGCGTCGCGCCCGCCTGTCGCAGCAGTTCGACCTGCTCGGCGCGCCTGACGATGTTGACGAGCGGAATGTTCCGACTGAGCGCGAGCCTGTTGATCATCTGCCCGAGCGCACTCGCGGCAGCCGTCTGCGCGACCGCGCGGTCGAGGCCGTAGCGGACGTTCTTCATCAAAGCATACGCCGAGAACGGATTGACGATCATCGCCGCGCCCTGCTCGATGCTCACCTCCTTAATCAGAGGGATACATTGGCTCGCGTCCGCGACCATGTATTCGGCCCACGTCCCGTCGCCGTCGTGCGGCGCGGCGCAGGCCACGCGCCTGCCGACGAGAGCGCGCGCCAGCATCCCGCTGCCGTCGCCGCTCGCGACCACCTCGCCCGCGCCTTCAAAACCGGGCACGACCGGCAACTTCTTCTTCTGCCCGTACAAGCCTTGCAGAAACATCAGGTCGGACGGATTGACCGAAGCCGCGCCGATGCGTACCAGAACTTTGTTCTTCGCGAGTCGCGGCACGGGCCGCTCGACCAACGCCAGACTCTCGGGCCGCCCGTCAACCGCACGCAGTTCGAGCGCGCGCATCGTCGCCGGAATTGTCTTATCGTTCACGTTTTTTCTCCATTAAAGCATCATCAAAACTGCGAAAGAGATTAACAGGGATGGACAGGATAAGAACAAAGGGGAAAGGGGGAAAGGTTAAATGGGAAAAGGGAAAGGAAGAAGGATAAAGTGCGAAGAGGTCTAGAGCTAACATTGCGCTTCGTTGTTTCCCCTTCCCCGTTTCCCATTTCCCCTTCTTCTCATCCTGTC
The DNA here is from genome assembly GCA_035537095.1 of Pyrinomonadaceae bacterium. Taxonomy (GTDB): domain Bacteria; phylum Acidobacteriota; class Blastocatellia; order Pyrinomonadales; family Pyrinomonadaceae; genus DASWNP01. The sequence goes on along the minus strand of DATLMV010000061.1, from coordinate 16,012 downwards.
TATCCTGTCCATCCCTGTTTAATTTTGCTGTGATTAGCGCGGCGACCCGCTTTTGTTAGCGACTGATAGTACCTACATTCTTTACCCGCTTCACCCTTTAACCATTTCACCCTTTTCCCCTTTCCCCTTGCTCATTCTTTTAGCCGCGTAGCTTCGATAGTCGGCGACTTCGCGTGCGGCGCGGGGCGCGTCCCAGCCGAGATGTTGCTGCGCGATGCGCGCGGCGGCTTCGGCTTCGGCAAAGCCCGCGCTCGCGCTGCTCAAGCCCGACATCGTACGCCGCCAGAGGCAATCCGTCAGCGTCCCGGCCATCTCTTGTCGAAACGAGAAGATGATCTCCGCGCCTATCGCGCCCGTCGCCTCGCTCAAGGGCGCGAGCAGAGCGGATTCATCGCGCGCCGTCGCCAGCACATCAGCCGCGCGCGTCCCGTAGATACGCAGGAGTCTTTCGCTCGCGTGCGCGTGAAGCGGACTCTCCGCTTTGAACCGCGCGCAGAAGCTTTTGAAATCCTCGCCGCCGACCGTCGCCGCGCCCGGTAGAGGCTCCCGCGCGGTCGCGCATGGGGGCGAGCGTCTTTCGAGTCGCTTGAACAGGAGGTCAACCGCCTGCTCCGAGAGATTCCTGTAGGTCGTCAACTTGCCGCCGACGATGGAGACGAGACCGTCGAGAGCGCCGTCGTGCTCGCGTATGAAGTGACGCCGCGTGACGCTCGCCTCCGCGCCCGACGCTCGGCGCGCGAGCGGGCGGACGCCGGAATACGTTTGGAGAATCGCTTCGCGCGTGAGTCCGGCACGGGGCAGCACGCGGTTCGTTTCGCGCAGCAGGTACGCAATCTCGTGCTCGTCCGTTTCGACCGCGTCCAAGTCGCCGTCGAAGCGCGTGTCGGTCGTGCCGATGAGGAAGCGTCCGTTCCAAGGGATGATGAAGAATGGACGCCCGTCCTCGCGCGCCTCCGTGTAGAGCGCGACGCGCGGCGCGCACGCGAACTCCCCGACGACGAGATGACTCCCCTTCGTGCCGCCGATCAACTTCCGCAACGGAGGCGACGCCGACGCCGCGCCGCCGTTGCTTCCGCCCCGCAGCACTTCATCCACCCACGGCCCCGCGACGTTCAAGACCACGCGCGCATGCGCGCGATACTTGCCGCCGCCGAGCGCGTCCCCGAACTCGACGCCGCACACCCGTCCCTTTTCAATCGAGAGACGTTCGACGCGCGCATACGTGAGAAACGTCGCGCCGTGCGCGCGCGCCGAGAGCGCGTTCTCTAGAACTAGACGCTCCGCAAATTCGACCTGTGCATCGTAGTACAGGGCCGCGCCGCGCAAGCCCTCGCGCCGGAGTCCCGGAGCGCGCAGCAGCGTCTCGGCAGGCGTGAGCATCCGGTGGCGCGCGAGCGACTTATCAAAGGAGAGCAGGTCGTATGCGATCATTCCCGCGCGCACGACGAGAGGCTTGCGCCGCCCGTCCGCGTAGAGCGGAATCAACATCGGCAACGGGCGCACGAGATGCGGCGCAATCCGGAACAGTCGCTCGCGCTCACGCAAGGACTCGCGGACGAGCCCGACCTCGCCGTGTTCCAGATAGCGCAAGCCCCCGTGAATCAGGCGCGTTGACCACGCGCTCGTCCCGCTCGACACGTCCTCCTTCTCCAACACGAGCACGCGCAGACCGCGCATCGCCGCATCGCGCGCCACGCCCGCGCCGTTTATCCCCGCGCCGATGACGATAGCGTCAAACTCCGTCTCTGCAATGTCGCCCGGAATCTCTCTCATGAAAAACGGATGTCGGACGTTAGATGTCGGATGTCAGGAAAGATAAGAACGGACGCGGCGTCTTATCCGAAGTGCTGCATCTTCTCCGAACGTGCGGCGTCTTCTCCGGCAGTTAACATCCGACATCTAACATCTAACATCTGACACCTATCACCTGCTTTATTCGCGTTCCCAATCGCGCGCGCGTTCGACGGCGCGGAGCCAGCGTTTGTAGAGCCGCGCGCGTTCCGCTTGGTTCATGCGCGGCTCGTAGCGTCGGCCCAGACGCCAGCGCGCGTCAATCTCGTCGCGGCTCCGCCAGAAACCGACGGCGAGGCCCGCGAGATAGGCCGCCCCGGCGGCGGTCGTCTCGGTGATTTCGGGGACGGCGATGGGGACGCCGAGGATGTCCGATTGAAACTGCATCAGAAAACTGTTGGCGACCGCGCCGCCGTCCGCGCGCATCTCGACGAGACGGATGCCCGAATCTCTTTCCATCGCTTCCAGCACATCGCGCGTCTGGTAACACATGCTCTCTAGGGTCGCGCGGACGATGTGCGCGCGCGTCGTGCCGCGCGTGAGGCCGACGATTGTGCCGCGCGCGTAGGCGTCCCAATGCGGCGCGCCGAGTCCGGCCAGCGCGGGCACGAAATAGACCCCTCCGTTCGTCTCGACCGAGCGCGCAATCTCCTCCGTCTCGCTCGCTCGCTCGATGATCTGCAAACCGTCGCGCAGCCATTGCACCGCCGCGCCCGTGACGAAGATCGAGCCTTCGAGCGCATACTCGACCGGCTCTTCGCCGATGCGCCACGCGACGGTCGTGAGCAGCCCTTGATTGCTGGCGACCGGCTTCTGCCCCGTGTTGAGCATCACGAAAGAGCCCGTGCCGTAGGTGTTCTTCGCCAGCCCCGAGCCGTAGCACGCCTGACCGAAGAGCGCGGCCTGCTGGTCGCCCGCCAGCCCCGCGACGGGGACGCTCGCGCCGAAGAAAGCGTCGGCATCCGTCTGCGCGCAGACGCCAGACGACGCGACGACCGACGGCAGGATTGCCGGAGGGATGTCGAGCAGCAGGAGCAACTCTTCGTCCCAACGCAGTTCTTCGATGTTGTAGAGCAGCGTCCGCGAAGCGTTGGAATAGTCGGTGACGTGCACGCGCCCGCCCGTCAGTTTCCAGACGAGCCAAGAGTCTATCGTGCCGAAAGCGACCTCGCCCTCTTCCGCGCGCTCGCGCAGGCCCGCCGTGTGGTCGAGCAGCCACTTGATCTTCGTGCCGGAAAAATAAGGGTCAATCACCAGCCCCGTCTTGCGTCTGAAAGTCTCCTCCATCCCGCGCTCGCGCATCTCGTCGCAGATGGCCGCCGTCCGCCTGTCCTGCCAGACGATTGCGCGCCCTAAGGGTTTGCCCGTCGCGCGTTCCCACAGGACGACCGTCTCGCGCTGGTTCGTGATGCCGACCGCCGCGACCTCCCGAACATTGACGCGCGCGTTCGCCAGAGCTTGCTCCGTCACCTTCATGCTGACAGACCAAATCTCCTCCGCGTCGTGTTCGACCCAACCCGGTTGCGGGTAGTGCTGCGCAAACTCGGAATAGGCACGCCCCTCGATTGCGCCCTCGCGGTTGAAAACGAGGACGGTCGTTCCCGTCGTTCCCTGATCAATCGAAAGGATAAAACCTCCGGCCATCAAGCCACGCTCCTTCGCTCGTTTTGCAAACCGCGCCGACGAGAGTAGTATGTAACGTCCATTTCCGGCGCGGGATAATCTATTATCTTTCGGCGTTGGAAGGATACAGAAATAGTTGGGAAAGTGGTGAGAAAAACGATGGACGACCAGAATGATTTTTTCGACGACATGATTGACGACGAGCCGGACATGGACGACTCGTCCGTGTTGGAATTCGACGAAGACGGCGATGACGACGATGACGAAGAAGAACCGATAGACGTGCGGACGGTCGTCCTCTCGAAAAACGGGATGGTCGCGCTGCTCTCGCTCAAGACCTACACCTCCGGCGGCCAGATTGTCCGCGTTGACCCGCGCCAGTCGCTCCCCACCGCGCAAACCTACGAAGACGGCGAAGCGGCCCTCAAGTGGTTCAAACGCAGCCTTACGACGAGCCGCAAAAACGGCTGGACGCAAATCTACGACGGCGAACCGCTCTTCGGCTAAACCATAAGCAGTCAAAGGGTTAAAAGGGAAAAGGTTAAAGGGGGAAAGGGTTAAACCGAACAGGAAAATTCTGCCCCCGTCGCTTTTATCTTTCCCTTTCCCCTTTTAACCTTTCCCCGTTTACCCCTTTCCGCTTTCAATTTATCTCGACGGGAAAACGACTCCGGTCAACAGGGGCGCGGCCTGCCGGGAGACGCTTGAGCTTGACAAATTCCGTTTGTATCTATATTTGTTACAAACGGCGGGGGCGGGAAATTCTCCAGCGCGTGTAGATAAAGAACGATGTCAACAAGCAGCAGATTCGCGGTGGCGGTGCACGTCTTGACTTTGCTGGCGTGGGCGGGAGATGAACCGCTCAAGTCGGAGGAGATAGCGTGCAGCGTCAACACGAACGCCGTCGTCATCCGTCGCATCCTGTGCGCGCTCGGGCGCGCGGGACTCGTCACTTCGCAGACGGGCGCGGCGGGCGGCTCGCGCCTCGCGCGTCCGGCGCGGGAGATCACGCTGCGCGACGTGTATCGCGCCGTCGAGGGGCAGGACATCTTCGCGCTGCACAGGCAACCGCCGAACCCGAAGTGCCGTGTCGGCGTCAACATCGAGGGCGTCTTGGGCGACGTGCTGGCGGCGGTCGGCGGGGCGGTCGAGCAGGTGCTCGGCGAAATCTCCGTCGAGAGCATCCGCCAGTCCATCAAAACCAGTTCGCGCAGTAGCAGCAATAGAAGTAGCAGCAGCCGTCGCCAGCCCCGACGCAAGCGCGCGTAAAATTTTTCGCGCCATTTGTAACCGGCGCAGTCACAAAGAGCGGATGCCGGATGTCGGAGGTCAGATGTTGGCAAGAACAAGGACGAAGCGTCTCCGGTCTTGTCTAGCATCTGACCTCCGACATCCGACATCTGCTTTTAGATTGGAGGATGAGAAGTGAAAGCAATTCGAGTGAGAGAGTTTGGCGGGCCGGAGGTGTTGCGTCTGGAGGAGGTGGCGGAGCCGCAGGCGGGGCGCGGGGAGGTGCTGGTGCGCGTGCGCGCCGTCGGGGTGAATCCGGTTGATACCTACATCCGCACGGGCACGTACGCGAGCAAGCCGCAGACGCCTTATACGCAGGGGATGGACGCGGCGGGCGTGGTCGAGGCGTCGGGCGAGGATGTCAAAAGCGTGCGCGCCGGAGACAGGGTTTACGTCGCCGGGACGTTGAGCGGGGCGTACGCGGAGTTGGCTCTGTGTAATGAAGCGCAGGTGCACCCGTTGCCGGAGCGCATCTCGTTCGCGCAGGGCGCGGGGGTCTTCGTGCCCTACGCGACCGCGTATCGCGCGCTCTTCCTGCGGGCGCAGGCGAAGGCGGGCGAGACGGTGCTGGTGCACGGCGCGAGCGGCGGCGTCGGGGTCGCGGCGGTGCAACTGGCGCGCGCTGTCGGAATGACAGTCATCGGGACGGGCGGGACGGAGGAAGGGCGCAGGCTCGTCGCCGAACAGGGCGCGCATCACGTGCTCGACCATCGCGCGCCCGGCTACTTGGACGCGCTCGGAGAGTTGACGGGCGGGCGCGGCGTTGATGTTATTTTGGAGATGCTGGCGAACGTGAATCTGGGGAAAGATTTGAACGTGCTGGCGCGGCGCGGGCGGGTGGTGGTCATCGGCAGTCGCGGCGCGGTCGAGATTGACCCGCGCGCCTTGATGGGACGCGACGGGAGTATCCACGCCATGTCGCTGATGAACGCCGACGCCGGAGAACTCGCAAGCATTCACGCCGCGCTCGTCGCCGGTCTGGAAAACGGGACGCTCACGCCCGTCGTCGGGCGCGAGATGCCGCTCGCCGAAGCCGCGCACGCGCACACCGCCATCCTTGAGCCGGGCGCGCACGGCAAGATAGTTTTGATTCCGTGAAATAGACGATGGACGATGGACGATGGACGGTTGATGAGAAGGAAGCTTTCTTCCATCCTATCGTCTATCGCCCGTTTATCTATCGTCTAACGTGCGTCGTGCGTTTTTCATCGTCCATCGTCTATCGTCCATCGTCCGCAAGGGTAAAGAGAGGTAAAAGCTGTAAACGAGTTGTAAAATGTGGCGGCAGACTACAGACGCGCGCGGGTTTTCGTTGTATGTTATGCGCCGCGCGGTTGGTCTTCTGGACGGAAACGGATGTCGAAGCTGAGAACATTTGTGCGGCGGCATATTCTGTGGGTGGGATTCTTCGCGGTGGCGATTCCGCTGACGACGATTCTCGCGCTGCAATATCGTTCGCTGCGGAAGTTGGAGAAGACTTCGAGCGTCTACGAACAGGTCTGGATGAAGAACTATCTGGCGGACGTGAGCAAGGAGGTCAAGTTTTTCTATCGCACGAACGCCGAGCAGGTTTTGAACGTCGCCGCCTCCTCGATAACTGCCGAGAACCTGCACAAGACCAAGTATCATTTCGGGAAGTGTGAGACCGAGGGAGCGAAGCGACTTTTCATCGCCGTCTTCCGTGCGCCGGAGGGCGACTCGCAGATACTCTTCTTCGACCCGCACGACCAGTCGCGCATCACAGACGTTCCCGCCGAAGAGATGCGCGCCGCCAACGTCGCCTCCGCTCCCTTCAAACTGCTCGGTCAGGAGGGCACGCCCTTGCGCTCCCTCGCGCTCACCGACGACATGCGCGACCCAGACAACCGCATGCTCCTCAAGCCCATCACCGACGAAGCCTCGAAGGTGGTCGGCGTCGCCGGGATGATCATTGACAGGGAATATTTCCTCAACCAGTTTCTCCCGCGCGCGATTCAAAATTCGCTGCCGAAGTTTTTCCCCGACGACGCGCAGCACGACGTGATCGTCACCGTCCGCGATGCCAACTACAACCTGCTCTACTCGACGCAGCCGCTCGGCGGAGAGAACAAGGCGACCGCCGACATCGCGATGATCTGGCCGTCCTACTTCTACGATTATCAACTCGGCATCCGCAGCCGACACATGACGCCGGAGCAATGGGCGCATTGGAATTTCAACTTCAATCTGGCCGTCTCGCTCTTGATGACGATTGTCCTCATCGGCGGCATCGCGCTCGCGCTCCGCACCGCTTCGCGCGAGATGCGCCTGTCGCAGATGAAGACCGACTTCGTCTCCAACGTCTCGCATGAACTCCGGACGCCGCTCTCTTCGATTCGCGTCTTCGGCGAATTTCTCAAACTCGGGCGCGTCAAAGACGAGGAGAAGATGCAGGAGTACGGCGAGTATATCGAAACCGAGAGTCGGCGTCTGACCCAACTCATCAACAACATCCTCGACTTCTCCAAGATCGAATCCGACCGCAAGACGTATCACTTCGAGCGCGCGAACCTCGGCGAACTCATCTGCGCGACCTTGAAGACCTTCGACGTGCAACTCAAACAGCACGGCTTCCGGATAGACTTCGACGCGCCCGCCGCGCCGCTTCCGCCCGTCCTCGTTGACCCCGAAGCCATCGCGCAAGCCTTCACGAACCTGCTCGACAACGCCGTCAAATATTCCGGCGACGCGCGCGAGATACGCGTCTCTTTGAGCAGTCGCGGCGAGTGCGTCTACCTGTCGGTGAAGGACTTCGGCGTCGGCATCCCGCGCGAGGAGCAGGGCAAGATTTTCGAGAAGTTCTACCGCGTCTCGACCGGACTCGTGCACGACGTGAAGGGCAGCGGCCTCGGCCTCTCGCTCGTCGAACACATCGTCAAGGCGCATCGAGGGCGCGTCGCCGTCGAGAGCGAACCGGGGCGCGGCAGCACGTTCACGATTCAACTGCCGGTGGCCGCGACCACCAAAGAACACGCCGAAACGCCCGAGAAACCGACGCCCCTGCTCGGCGGCGACACGTCGCTCGGCTTCGGTCTCAAACAGTAAGTTTCATGCACATCGTTCTTCAAGTAGTTTTGAAAATCGGTACATGCGAGGAAATTTAAGATGAAGAAATACGTGATTTTATTGATTGCCGCCTGCGCCGTCCTGAGCGGCGTCCGGCTTCAGCACGCGCGCGCCGGGAACGCCGAAGAGGCCGCCGTGCGTCAGGCCATCGAACACTATTTTCGCGGGCACGCCACGGGCGACGGCGAACACTTCAAGAAAGTTTTCCACACCGACTCGAAGCTTTTCTGGATACGCGAAGGACAGGTCGCGCAACGCACCGGCGCGGACTACATCGCGGGCGCGAGCGGCAAGCCCGCGCCCGACGAGGCTGCACGCAAGCGCACCATCGAGAGCATAGACATCACGGGCAACGCCGCGATGGTCAAGGTCGTGCTCGATTATCCGAACGCGCGCTTCACCGATTACATGTCCATGCTCAAGTCGGGCGGCGAGTGGAGAATCGTCAATAAGACCTACGTGATGGAGCCGAAGAAACGCCCTTGAGCATCCGGATGTCAGAGCAACAGAAAAACGCGCGGAAGGTTCTCATCGTCGAAGACGATCAGGCGATGGCCGTCGCCCTGCGCGACGGGTTCACGTATGAGGGCTACGCCGTGCAGGTGGCGCGCGACGGTTCGGCGGGCCTGCGTCTCGCCTCCGAGAAGGGCTTAGACCTCGTCATCCTCGACGTGATGCTGCCGCGCATGAGCGGCCTCGACGTGTGCAAGCAACTGCGGAGCGCGGGAAATTCGACGCCCATCATCATGCTCACCGCGCGCGGTCAGGAGATTGATAAAGTGCTCGGCTTGAAGACCGGCGCGGACGATTACGTGACGAAGCCCTTCAGTTTTCTCGAACTGATGGCGCGCGTCGAAGCCGTGCTGCGCCGCGCGTCGAAGCCTCTTGAGAGCATCGAGAGCGTGCGCTTCGGCGACGTGGCGGTCAACTTCAAGAGCTTCGAGGCGACGAAAGGCGCGCGCCCGCTCGAACTCAGCCCGCGCGAATACAAGATGCTCAAATACTTCGTCGAGCATCGCGGCGAAGTCGTCACGCGCGACCAACTGCTCGACGCCGTCTGGGGCTACGACGGTCTCCCGCTCACCCGCACCGTGGATATGCACATCGCCAAACTCCGCCAGAAGATCGAAGAGACCCCGAGCGACCCGCGCTACATCATCACCGTCCATCGCGTCGGCTACAAATTCACGGGATAAGACCTTCCACGCCTCACGTCCCGGACGCGGAACAAGTTTTCCGGGAGACGCGAAACGCGCGCCGTCATCGTGCGGGCAGGGATAAGCCTTGCCCGCACAGTTGTTTCGTGTGTCCCGCGTTCATCAAAAAATCATTCCGAAATTTTTTAGCACAAAAACTGTTCGCGCGGTGTTTACACATTGAAAGAGGGCCGAAGCGTCGGGCCGATGGTCGCGGGAGGGAGCGGGACGCGTCCGCGTGTGACGCAGAGTTTCACGTTTGCCCCGGCGACATTTCCCGAAGTGCGTCCGCGAAAAAAAATTGAGAAGGAGTGTGAAAAAATGTTGAGAAGAAGTTTATCACGTATCGGTTTCATGTTCGCGCTGTTGGGCGCGTTGTTGGTGGGGACGGCGGGCGCGCAGGATTTTCAGAAGTCGTACGCGTCGGGCGCGGGCACGTCGGTCGCCATCGCGAACGTGTCGGGCAACGTGCACGTCACGGGCTACAGCGGCGAGACCATCTCGGTCGCCGCCTACCGGGAGGGGCGCGACCGCGACCTCGTGCAGGTCGAAGACCTTTCGAGCGGCAACCAGATCAAACTGCGCGCGCGCTATCCGAACAATTGCAATTGCGACGCGAGCATCCGCTTTGAGGTGCGCGTGCCGCGCTCGACGCGCTACAAGCTCGGCCCGCTCTCGACCGCCAGCGGCAACGTCGAGGTGCGCGACGCGTCGGGCGACGTGACGGTGCAGACGGCGAGCGGCAACGTCTTGATCAAAGATGTCTCGGGCGCGGTCAACGCGCAGAGCGCGAGCGGCGACGTGAACGTCGAGATCACGCGCATCGAAGGCGCGGAGCGCATGAGTTTCTCGACCGCGAGCGGCAACGTCAACGTCAAACTGCCGGACAACCCCGACGCCGACATCCACATGTCAACCGCGAGCGGTTCGGTCAGAACCGATTTCCCGCTCGACATGGACAGACGCCAGTACGGGCCGGGCGCAAGCGCGCGCGGGCAACTCGGCAACGGCACGGTGCGCATCCGTCTCTCTTCGGCTTCGGGAGATGTGACGCTGTCGAGAATGTAAGCTCTGGCTCAGGGCGACAGCGATTCGCAAGAAGAAACACGCCGACGGCTAAGTGCAACTGTCCGACCAAAAGAAGGGCGCAGAGTTGAAACGAACTCTGCGCCCTTCTTTCTTGTGTCGGATTGACGGGAAGGAAAGTTTGACGGCGTTCTTCGAGGAGCTTTGACTTGGTTCTTTTAAAAGTCCGGCGGGCGATTCTTTTGGGAGTCGCCCGCCGAACCGTTGGGGCAAAGCGCGCCGCTCGCGCCGGACGCGCGCGGCACGTTTGCTGGGCGAGGAAACTCAGTTTTCCTCGACGGGCGGCGTCGAAGATTCGTCTTCAACCTTGAAGTCCGTTCCGCCCGCGCTGTCGGCGGCGAGCAGGAGGCCGCCGGTGGCGGACGAGCCGACGAGCACTTGCGAGAGCGCGGCGGTCGTCTTTGAAGTCATGCCGAGGACGTTCACATTCTGGCCGAGCGCGGCGTTGATCTTGTCAACCGACACCTTGATGATAATCAGGTTGCCGCTCATCTCGCCGGAGTCCACGCCGCTCGCGATGCTCGTCTGGTTGTTGACGCCGGTCTGCGGGTCAACGGTGATCTGGCCGAGCTTGTAGCGCACGGTCTGCCCGTCTTCGGTGACGGCGGCGGAGACGAAGATGGTCGTCGTGCCGAAGATGGAACTCGCCGTCCATTGATTGTTCGTCGTCATCTGCGAGAGATTGCCGACCGCGATGCGATAGACGATCTGGCGCGCGGCGGCGTCGTAATAGAAGTTGACCTCGCGGATGTCGAGCGCGTCGGTCGTGCCGTCGCCGTGGTCGTCCTGCGGGTCAACGATTTCGGGCGTGCCCGCAGGCGGAATCAGGTTGTAAGGATGCGCGGCGGCGGCCATGTTCAGAGCGGCGCGCACGGCGTTGTGCGCGTCAACGTAGCCCGCGCCGACGACGCGCTCGGAGTAGGGCATCGGCGAAGCGGTCTGCCGCAGGAGCGTCACCACGTCGTCGGGCGTCAGCGTCGGGTTGGCCTCCATCATCAGGGCGACGACGCCGGAGACCTGCGGCGCAGAAAAACTCGTGCCCTGCGAAGTCGTGTAGTAGGCGCGCAGCCCGACGGGGATGGTGCGGTGGTCGTTGCTGATGAGCGGCGCGCTGCCCGCGCCGTTGGTCACGCCGGGAGCCTTCGAGCGCGTGCTCTTGATGTTCGCGCCGGAGCCTGTGATGTCGGGTCGCAGGTTGGGCAGGGCGTTCGGGTCGGCGGGCATCCCGGCCACGTCCGTGCCTGTGCCGTTGTCGTTGCCGCGCGAAGAGAAGTCGGTTGGCGTGCCGTAGAGTTCCTTGATGCCCGCCGCGACGGAGACGACCCACGGCGCGACCGAGTAAGGGTTGATCATGTCGGGCGCGTCGCCGTCGTTACCGGCGGCGAAGACGACCGTGATGTTGTTGTCGTGCATCGCGCGCGTGGCGACGTTGATGGGGTCGAGCGGGTTGTAGGGCGCGTCGGCGAGCGTCGTGCCCCAAGAGTTGTTGCAGACGCGGATGTTGTATCGCTCGCGGTTGGCGAGCGTGTAGTCGTAGGCTTGCAGGATGGCAAACTCGGTCAGGCCATAGTCGTTTCCGGCGACGAGGCCGACGAGTTTCGCGCCCGGTGCGACGCCGCCGTAGAAGCCGCCGGAAGCCTCGCCCGTGCCCGCCGTGATCCCTGCGCCGAACGTGCCGTGCCCGCCTTCCACGTCGGAGAGCGGTTGATTTTCGAGCGCGACGGGCGGCACGAAGCCGCCATTGAAACCGACGGGCGATTCCGCGAGTGGGAAGAAGACGTTCTGGACGACGCTCTTGCCGAGTTGCAGGTCGGGATGCGTGGCGTCAATGCCTGTGTCCACGTAGGCGACGCCGATGCCGCGACCCGAGACGGGCAAGCCCTCGTTGCGCGCTTTGACTTCCGCGTCCTGTCGCAGGTTGTCGAGACCGATGAAGGGACGGCTCTTGTCGTCGGAGAGTTTGAAGGTGCGGTTGGCGTAGAGCGAAGCGACGCCGGAGCGCGTGCGCAGCGCGTTGAGTTGTGTTCGGTTGACGGAGGTCAGAACCATCGGCAGGTGATCGAGCGCGACGCCGCCCGCGATGCCGAGCGTTTTGAGTGCGAGCAGGTCGGCGCGCGTCGGTTGATGGTCGAAGGTAATCACGACGGGCGTCAAAGCGAGCGGCGCGGCGTTGACCCGTAGTTCGAGCAGGCGGTCAACCGAAGCTGTGCGCGCGGCCTCCGCGCTGCGGAATTGAAGCGACATAGCGACCGCCAAAACCGTTAACACTATCCAACCTTTTCTCATCACCGTCTCCCTCTCAACAAAATTTTTATAAAAACGTTCACGAACTTTGTTTAGGTTGGTTCGGCGGGCAGCGAGTCTCTGCCTGACTGGCTGCCCGCCGAACCGTTGGCCGCGTGGCCCGCGCGCGCCGCCCCGACAGCAACGCGCGCTGGCCGCACGACACACTCAAGCTAATTGCCCGCGACGAAACGCTGGCGGAAATGGTCGCGCGCGCGCACCTGACCGGCGGTCGCGTTGACGGCGACCATCCCGAGTTTCTCCAACTTCACGCCGCTCAAGATTCCGCGCCCGCGCACGATGTTCAAATGCGACTCCTGCAAGCCGTTGTTGGTATTGAAGGCGATGACGACCGTGCCGACGCTGGCCGTGTGAGCCAGCCCCGCGAGTTTGGATTGAAGCGAAGGGCCGATGGTGGCGGCGGACGTGTTCGCCGCTAAAGCGAGGGATAAGACCAGAGCCATCATGATGGAGTTAAAGAAGTGTCTCGACATAATCAAAGGGGATTGTCTCCTCCGGAATTTCATCAAAAATTTAAGATTTCAAAGCCGCCTTTTGCGTGCTCGATGAATAGCGGGCCTCTCTTGCCGAATCAACGCGCACAAAATACCCAAACAGGTTTGAGAAAAACTTGAGCCCCAAAAGAAATTTCGAAAAGATTTTGACGCTATGATAACTCGAAGCGTGCCAGCGACTTACGGGAACTTGAGGAAACCTTGAGACGCTTGAAAAAATTACCTTCAAGCGGGTCTGTGCGGGAGGAATGTCCGAAAAGGATTTTCGGCGGCGGCGCGGGATGTTCTGCGGACAACTTCGGAGGCGTGTCGGCTCACGATAGTAGTGGGGGCATATTGTGTTGCTGGCTTGGAAGCGGTATAATCCGATTACTCTCTGATGAAAGGGGGTGATTGACATGTCCAAGCTAGGCGCTTGGTTAATGCTGGAAAGGGTCGCCGTAGCCTTCAAATTTCTTCGGCTTGAAGCGAATCAAGTCGAGGCGAAAGGCATAGAGTACCCACGTTGAAACCTCTCCATAATATTCGAGAGGGCTAGACGAAACCTCTACATAGCAACTCATCTGCTATGGCGGCTACTTCTAAACCTCTGCAAGCAATTCTTTCAATAATTCCTTTCTCAGCAATACATTATTATCCCATTACCCTGACGACGATTGTTCGGGCTGTCTTCGGTCAATTTTGAACATTCGGGCGGGCGAGCTTGAGGCGGGACGAAGTTTACGAGTCTTTCCTGACGTTCACCTGTCTTTCCTAACGCCGTCGCTTAAGAGGCGGACGCCGAGGACAAAGAGGAAGATGGCGAGCGCGGGCGTGAGCAGGACGAGGGCGTGGCCGCGCCTGAGCAGCGTGATGTCGCTGGCTTCGGCGAGCATGTTGCCCCAACTAGGTTCCGGCTCTTGCAGACCGACGCCGAGAAACGAGAGCGCGGTTTCCGCCAGCAGAAACGCGGGCAGCAAAAGCGTCGCCTGTACGACGAGCGGGCGTGCCGCGTTCGGCAGGATGTGGCGGAACAGCACGCGCGCCTCCGACAGCCCCAACGCCAGAGCCGCCAGCACAAACTCTCTCTGCCGCAAAGCGAGCACCAGCCCGCGCGTCACGCGCGCCATCTCGGCCCAACCGACGAGCGCGAAAATCGTGACGATCAACAGACCGGCGCGCACGGGCGGGAGTTCGAGCGGGAAGGCGGCGCGCGCCGCCAGAATCACGACCAGAGCGGGCAGAGCCATCATCGTGTCGGCGACGCGCATCAGCAACGCTTCGCTCAAACGCCCCGCGTAGCCCGCGAGACAACCGAGAAAGACGCCGAGCGCGCACGCCAGCAACGTCCCCAGAGGCCCGACCGCCAGAGAGACACGCGACGCCACCAACCGGCGCGACAGCCTATCGCGCCCCAGCCCGTCCGTCCCCAACAGGTAGACGCGCGGCGTCGTCGTTTCGTCTAAGGCGCGCGCCTCCGTCTGCCCTTCGTCGCGGACGCCGAACAGATGCCGGTCTGCCGGGAAAAGCCCGAGCAGCTTGTAGGTGTAACCGCGCTTGAAGAACGCGAGCGGGTAAGGATGCGAAGTGTCCTCGACGTAGCGGCGTTGGAGCGGGTCAACGAGACGACGCGCGTAGATAAAGGGGCGAGCGTGCCAGCGTCCGCCCGCGTCACGAAAACGAATCACGCTCGGCGGCGCGGCGGGCTCGCGTCTCGACTGTGCGCGGTAGTCGCCGGGCGCGAGAAAGTCCGCGCAGACCGCCACCGCGTAGAACATGGCGACGATTGACAGCCCCGCCACCAACTTCCAACGCCGCCGCGCGAACACGTACGACCGCCGCACGCGCCCGCCGCCGCTCGTAGCGTGTTTTTCATCCGACAAAGTTTGGAGAGCTTCGTTTGTTTTCAGAGTTTGCGGAGCTTCACCTGTTTTCGGAGATGCGTGTGCGTGCGAACTCCCGGCGGGTCGTCGTGCGCTCTCGGGCGCGCGCTCTTGCGCAGCGTCGTCTCGGTCGGGTCGCGCGTCTCTCCCGGTTGGCATCACGAAGGGGCGGACGCTTCCGTCGCGGCCCGGAGCGCGAGCGTGTCGGGGCGCGCGCCTGTGCGGCGCAGGCGCGGGTCGTTGGCGCGCAAGGCGATGTCCGCGAGCAGGTTGCCCGCGAGGACTGCCGAGGCCGTGACCAGCACGACCCCCATCAGGAGCGGCACGTCGCGGCTGCGGACGGCGACGACGCTCAGTTGACCTAGCCCCGGCCAGTTGAGCACCGTCTCGACGATGACCGAGCCGCTGATGGTGAAGCCAATCGAATAGCCGAAGATTGTTATCAAAGGATTGAGCGCGGCGCGCAACGCATGGCGCAGCACGACCACGCGCTCCGGCAAGCCCTTCGACCTCGCTACCCGCACGAAATCCTCCGCCAGCGCCGCGCCCACGCCCTCGCGCGTCTGCGCCAGAAAGAGCGCGAGCAGCGGCACGCACAACACCGACGCCGACAACAACAGACGCGCGAGGCTCGTCGCGGCGAGCGCGGCCTGAGCCGACGACGGCGCGTTGACGGCGAAGAGGGAAGTCTGCGCGGCGAAGACGAGCGCAAGCAGGGCGAGCACCAGACGCGGCGTCGAGGCCGCGACGACGATGACGAGTTCGCACAGCCTGTCTACCCAAGAACCCGCGCGCCGCGCCGCCCACGCCCCGAGCGCGAGCGAGACACCGCCCGCCAGCAACAGCGCGACCGCCGCCAGCCACAACGTATTGACCAGACGCGCCCGCAGCAGACTCGCCACCGGCACTTGATAAAAGAAGGAATAACCCATGTCGCCGCGCGCGATGCCGCCGAGCCAGCGCGCGTAGCGGACGACTAAAGGCTGGTCGAGTCCATAGACGCGGCGCAGGCGTTCGATGGTCTCCTCCGTGATCGAAGGGTCGCCCCTGAGCGCGGTGAACGCGTCGCCGCCCGCCGTCGCCAGCAGCGCAAACGTCAACGCCGACACGATCAACAGCACCACCAACCCCTGCCACATTCTCGAAAGAATCAGTCTTAGCATAAAGGAGAGCGACGAAGAACTTGCCTGAGTCGCGTCCATTCTACGCCCTCGCGGAAAGGCTGACCAAATATTCCCGGCGCGCGAAAGTACGTTTCGAGTAAATGATGCTTCGCTGCGTT
>DATLMV010000060.1:0-6178 GCA_035537095.1 Pyrinomonadaceae bacterium | reverse complement strand
CGGCTACTTCTACGCCGCTTGCATGAGCCGCAACGGGCAGTTCTATCCGCCGTCGGCGTGCGCGCTCGAAGTGCGGAGCCGCGCGAAGGCCATCGTCGGCGCGTCCACTTCCATCACGCGCAACACGCTTTCGTCTCTGGAAAGTTTGATGCGTTCGTCGGCGCAGTTGGCGGGGCGCAAGCTGGTCTTCTTCGTCTCGGACGGCTTCTTCGTTGACAACAAAACATCCAACGTCTCCGACCGCCTGCAACGCATCACGGACGCGGCGGTGCGGGCGGGCGTCGTCATCTACACGATTGACGCGCGCGGCCTCGTCTCCGGCTCGCTCGACGCCACCGGCAGCACCCCCTTCGACATGGACGGTCGCCTTGAGATGGCTAATCTCAACTCTATCCCGGCGTCGCAGGATGCGCTCAACATGCTCGCCGCCGAGACGGGCGGGCGCGCGCTCCGCAACACGAACGTCATCGGCCCCTTCGTCAGCCGGACGGTCAAGGAGACGGCGCGTTATTACCTGCTGGCGTGGCGGCCCGAGAGCGATGAGCAGCGGCAGGGGAAGTTTCGTCGCGTCGAAGTGAACATCAAGGGGAGGCCGGAGTTGTCCGTGCGTCTCTCGCGCGGCTTCATCGAGACGGCGACGAAGACTCAAACTCCGTCCGCCGAGAAGTCTGCGACGCGTGAGAAAGCCGCGACGCCCGAGAGCCAACTCCGCGACGCGCTCGCCGCCCCCCATCCGAAAAGCTCTCTGCCCGTGATGCTCGACCTCAATTACATTGACGCACCCAAACACGGCACGATACTTACGTCGTCCGTGCAGGTCTCCTTCGAGACGGAGAAAGAGAGGGCGGCGACGTTCGACGTGCTCGGCGTCGCGCTCGACGACAAGGGCAAGCCCGTCGCCGACTTCAAGACGCGCCTCAACGTGTCCGCGCTCGCCGCGAGCGGGAGCGGCGATGACGCAGAGCGTTCCGACGTGATTTATAACCACCGCGCGCCGCTCGCGCCGGGCCTCTATCAAGTGCGCGTCGCCGCGCGCGACACCCAGAGCGGGCGCACCGGCAGCGCGATGCAATGGATCGAGATTCCGAATCTCGCCTCGCGCGAGTTGGCCTTGAGCAGCCTGCTCGTCGGCTTGCAGGACGTTCCGGCGAGCGCGGGCGAGGGCGGGCGGGCGTCGGCGCAACAGGAGACGCAGGTGCAGTTCAGCGTTGACCACCGCTTCGCGCGCGGCTCGCGCCTGCGCTTCCTCACCTTCATCTATAACGCACAGGCCGCGCGCCCTGCGTCCGCGACGAGAGACGACAACGACAACTCCAGAGACAACTCGGTCGCCGCCGACAAGCCCGACCTCGCGCTGCAAGTGCAGATTTTCCGGGACGACCAGCCGGTCGTCACGCTGCCGCTCCGCAAAGTCTCGCTCCAAACAGACGCCGACCCCGCGCGCCTCCCCTACGAGGCGGAGATTTCCCTCGGCTCGCTGCCCGCCGGTCGCTACCTCCTGCAAGTCACCGTCCTCGACCGCCGCGCCAAACAGAGCGCGACGCAGCGCGCGCGCTTCGAGATCGTCTAGAGCGGTTCGCAGCGCAACCTCCTTCGTGCATGAAAACTTCAGGGCCGGAGGCCGCGTCCTCCGCCCGTCTCTTTCATCCCCTTCCCACATTCTCGAACCCTTCCAACTCTGCCGCGCCCGATCTTCTCCGGCGAGAAAGCGATAGACCGTAACCTTTCAAGGCACGCGTCTGTTGCCTGTCCTGCCCGGTGAAAATTTTCCGCCCGAATGTATTTTCGCCGTCAGCGCGCGCTCTGTCAGAGTGTCAGCCGCAAAAGTTGTCCCGGCAGCTAAAGGTCGTCTCCGGCACAGGGGAGCAATCAGATAATGCTTAACAGAGTGAAGTATCTCGTCCTCGCGCTCACGCTCGCGTTGGGCGTCGCGTGCATCTGCTTCAATTCGTTTCGCGCGAGCGCGACGCAGTCCCGCCCGATGCTCTCGGCTTCGTTTGAACGACAGGTTTTGGAGACGCCGCCGGAAGCGCCCTTCGATTTGCGCTTCTTCATCACGGCGGTCAAGACCGACTCGCGGGGCCGGATCATCACCGGCCCGCAGGACGACCCCGTCAAGAACATCGTCGGCGCGGAGTCTGCCGGAATCCGCGCGGGCCTCGAACGCTTCACCAAAATCATGTACGGCGCGGGCTACATTGACGGGCGGCCCGACCCCGGCACGCGCATTGACCCGAACAACCCTATAGTCAAAAGCGGCAACCAGTTTTGGCCCAATCGCAAGCAGCCGTTTCGCAGCGAGCCGCGCTCGCTCGCCCTCTCGCTCGACGGGCGGAAACTCTACGTCACGCTGCCGGGCCGCGAGGGTTATCCGGACTGGCGCGTCGCCGTCGTTGACACGGCGAGCCGCACCGTCCTGAAGTGGATTGACCTGCGTCCCGCCGGACAGACGCGCGGCTTGCGTCCCATCGGCATCAGGGCCGCACCCCTCAACACCGCCATCTATGCGCGCCCTTACGTCGTCGTGCTCAATCAATACGGGAACTTTGCGAGCGTCGTTGACGCGACGACCGACACCGTCATCGGCGAGTTCGAGAGCGGCTTCTACGGCGAGAAGTTGGTCTTCAATCAGGCGGGCACGCGGCTCTACATCACCGACCGCTTCAAGGATGCGGTGCGCGCCTTCCGCGTCGAAGCAGGCCCGAAGTTCACACAGATTGCGCTGATTCCCACCGGCACGAACGAACTCGAACGCACCAACCCGCGCGACCTCGACTTGAGCGCCGACGGCAAAACTCTCTACGTCGCCAACACGCTCGGCCACACGGTCGCGGCCATCAACGTCGAGGGCGACGCCAACGCTCTGCTCAAGACGCTGCCCGTCGGCGGTCTCTCCACCGACGTGAAGATTGCCGGACGTTGGGGCATCGTCGCCGGTCAGGAGACGAACACCAAACTCAACGGGCCGGAGACGGGTCACGGCTTGCCGGCGAAAGACGCGCAGGGCAACGCCATCCGCAACAACGGCCAACCGCTCGGCTACACGCCCGTCATGACCGATGCGACGAAGGCCACCACCTTCGACGACATCGGCAGCGAACTCAATATCTTCGACACGGCGAGCAACCGGTTCGTCTATCGCTACGTGGACGAGGGCCGCGACATCTCGCAACTCGTCACGCCCGGTCAATACGTTGACCTGCGCGACCACGCCGACGCACAGAAGATCATCAAGGGCAGCGGCCCCGAACAGATTGCCGTCAAAGGCAACCTCCTCTTCGTCACCTTCGCGCACTCGGAGCAGGTGCAGGCGTTTCGCATCAACCCGGCGGCCTCCGACCCTTCGCAAATCTTGACGCCGACGGGCTTCTCCTACACGGGCGGCATCACGCCGCAGGGCGTCGAAGTCGCGCCCGACGGGCGGACGATTTACGTCGCCAACTTTCAGACCGAAGACATCTCCTTCCTCGGCGTGGACTCAAGCGGCAACCTGACGCGGCAGGGCTTCCTCCCCGTCGGCGTCACGCCCTCGACCCCCGACCCGACCACCGGCGGGCACGGCCAGAACCTTTTCGCCACCGATGAAGAAGTCGGCCTGCGCTGGTTCTTCTCCTCTTCCTACTCCGACGACGGGCAGAAATCTTGCGGCTTCTGTCATTGGGACGGTAGGCAGGACGGTTGCCAGTGGAACGTCGCGGCCAACGCCGTCGGCGGCGTCAAGGTCTGCCCGCAGAACAAGGACATCTCCGACAACTGGCCGGAGTGGTACGAGGGCTTGAACAACGACCTGATGGCCTACGCCTCCGCCTGCAACGGCGAAGTCCTCCTCGGCGAACGCAACCCGACGCCCATCTTCCCGCAGGCGAACGCCGTCGAACGCTTTCACGCGCGCGAAGAGTTCGTCGAACGCAAAACGGAAGAGAACTCTCTCGCCATCGGTCGGCCCGACTTGAACGGCAAAGCCTTCAAGGTCGGCTACTACGACATGGCCTACCTGCAAATCCTCTGGTCGCAGAACGAGACGCGCCGCATGCCGACGCCCTTGAGCCAGTTTCCCGAAACGACCGAAGCCGCGCAGATAGCGCGCGGCAAAGAGTTGTTCACCAAGAGCGTTTTGGAAGGCGGCTCCGGCTGCGCCGAGTGTCATCACAACGGCAACAAGTTTACCAACGGCATCCTCGACGACACCTTTCAGGATTTCAACATTCACGAACCCGGCGTCATCAGCGAATCAACCGTGGACGGCGACGGCCCATTCTTCCGTCCCGAAAACGACTACTTCTTTACACGCTTCGGCCCGCCGCAGGACGTGGGCACGCCGCAGAATTTTTCGAGCCGCAACACCAAGCACCTGCGCGCCTTCTGGGACAGCGTCCCGCGCTGGCTGCACTACGGCTTCGCCCACAGCGTCCGCGAGATACTGCTTGCGCCCGACTCGCCCCTGCTCAAACCCGGCGAGCGCGGCTTCAACTTCCGCACCGTCCGCACAGACCACCGTCGCGGCGCAAACAACCTGCCGACCGAAGTTCCCATCACGGCGGGCGATAGCTCCGGCGGTCTCGCGGGCGACGGCAAGGGCCAACTCTACGTCAGCCTCGACAGCCCCACCGTCATGCAGAACGGCAGGCCGCAGATAGACCGTCTCGGCACGTCGAACCTCGCGCCGCTTGTGGCGGGCGGGCAGATTAATCCCGCGCTCGCCGCCGGAAACATCCGCGTCATCAAAGACACGCACGGCAAGACTTCGCATCTCTCCGCCGCCGATATTGACGCGCTCACGCTCTATCTCGAATCGCTCTCGATGTCTTCATCGGCGCAGTCTTCATCCGGCTCGCCCACGCCCACCCCGACTCCCAACGCGACCCCGACGCCGAACGCAACGCCGACCCCCGCTCCGACGCCCACGCCCAACGCGACGCCCACGCCGAATGCCACCCCGACACCGAACGCGACGCCGACCCCGTCGCCGGTCGCAGGCGGCGGCTCAACGCCGTCCGTGCAGTTTAGTCAGACGGACTTCAACGTGGCGGAGAATGCGGGCAGCATCAGCGTGACGGTGACGCGCGCGGGCGACATCTCACGCGACGTGCGCGTGGATTACAGCACGTCCGACTCGACCGCCTCCGGGCGTTCCGACTACACGATGGCGCGCGGCACGCTCCGCTTCCGCGCGGGCGTCGCGAGCCAGAGCTTCCAAATCCTGCTCACCGACGATGCCTTCGTCGAGCCGAACGAGACGGTCGCCCTGACGCTCACGAACGCGCGCGACGGCGCGACGCTCGGCGCACAGAGCGCGGCCACGCTCACCATCGTTGACAACGACACCTCCTTCTCGACGGCCAATCCCGTGGATACGACACCCTTCTTCCCGCGCCAGCACTACGTTGACTTTTTCAGCCGTGAGGCGGACGACTCCGGCCTCAGTTTCTGGGCCAACCAGATTAACGAGTGCGGGACGGACGTGCGCTGCATCGAGACGAAGCGCATCAATGTTTCGGCGGCCTTCTTCCTCTCCGTCGAGTTTCAGAAGACGGGTTATCTGGTTGACCGTCTCTACAAGGCCACGTTGGGGCGGCGTCCGCAGATGTCGGAATTTTTGCCCGACACACAGGAACTGGGGCGCGGCGTCGTCGTCGGCGCAGCCGGTTGGGAAGACCAACTCGCCGCCAACACGCGTGCCTTCGTCGAGCAATGGACGACGCGCGCCGCCTTCAAGAACAACTTCGACGCGCTGACCGACGCGCAATACGTTGACGCGCTCTACGCCAACGCGGGCGTCACGCCCGATGCGGCGGAACGCGATGCGCTCGTCGGCGGTCTCGTCGCGGGCACGGAAACGCGCGCCACCGTCCTCAGAAAAGTGGCCGACAATGCCGAGTTCACACGCGCCGAGAAGAATCCGGCCTTCGTCCTCATGCAGTATCTCGGCTATCTCCGACGCGACCCTGACGAGGTGGGTTTCAACTTCTGGCTCACCAAACTCAATAACCATAACGGCAACTACGTCTCCGCCGAGATGATTAAAGCCTTCATCATCTCGCAGGAATATCGCGAGCGTTTCGGACAGCCGTGAGCGACGAGCAAGAGAGAAAGGGTTGAAAGGGGAAAGGTTAAAGGGTGAAAAGGTTGAAGCAAATCGCCTGCTTCCTTTTCTCCTTTCCCCTTTTAACCCTTTCCC
>DATLMV010000059.1:0-5147 GCA_035537095.1 Pyrinomonadaceae bacterium | reverse complement strand
CATCATCGCGCGCGTCTCCTCCTCGGAGAGCGCGGGGCCGAGGCCGCAGGCGTGGCTGCGGACGAGATTGAGTTGCAGCGCGCGCAACTCCTCCGCCGCGATTGTGTAGTCCGAGAGTTTTCCGAAGCCCGTGTTGACTCCGTAGACGACGCGCCCCTCGGCCACGATGCGCTCCACCGTGCGCCGCGACGCCTCCATCGCCTCGCGCGCTTCGCGCGCCAACACCACGCCCTCCGCGCCGCGCGCCACCTCGACCACCTGTTCCAACGTAAGCTGCTGTCCTTTGAGTTCTAACATGAAACTTTCGGCATCCGGCATCCGGCGTTTGCAGTCGAAAAATCGTCTCCTGTTTTCAACTCCGGACGCCTGACTTTGAGTCTACCTGTCGCTCGTCACTTCCTCCGAAGCGTGTTCGCGTTCGGGCCGTTTCCATTCGCCGGTGTTAGTGCCGGAGGAGCGTGTGCGTGTGCGGGCGCGCGCTTTCTGTGCGCGGCGCAGGGTGGTGCGGCGTTGGAGGGCGGCGGGCGTCCAGTTGGTCATGCGTGTGAAGGTGCGGAGCGAAAACTGGTGGCGCGGGAGCACTTCGCCGGTCGCTTCGCGCAGGCTCACGGTGGCGAGCGCGAAGACCAGCAGGCCGACGTTGAAGATGACGCCGACGGAGAAGACCATCTCGCCGGGGACGACGCCGACCGACGCGCGCTCGATAAATTCGTCGAAGCTGCGCGCCGGAAACGGGTGGAGATAGACCTTGAGATTCCAACTCGCGGCGAGCAGCGCGAAAATCCAGAGGTAGTTGCGGCGCAGACGCCGCCCGACCGCCTCCCATTCGCTGATCGTGAAGTGCGGCGTCATCAAATCGCCCGCGAGATGGTCGGCCCAATCGGAGTTGGCTCCGATGTCGGGCGAGAGCATGCGTGCGAAGTATTCGGTCTCAAGGATGCGGACGCGGCTCGACCAGATTTCGTAATAGCGATAACGACGCGCCTCCATGAAGAGAAAGAAGGCGACGAGCACGGAGTTGATGAGGATCACGAAGTGCGGGTTGGAGTTGGCGCTGAAGGCGAAGGAGAGGGTCGCGCCCGCCGTGATGACGGCCCAGTTCGTCGTCGTATCCAGACGATTGCGCCAAGTGTTCGAGCGTTGCACTTCGCCGCGATAGAAGTGCACCATCGCCGTGTTGAACTCGCCCGCCGAGAGCTTGCGCTGCATGTTGGCGATGTGAGAATCGGCGGCGACCCGTCCGCTGATGGGCGTTTCCGTGGAGTGAATGTTGGTCGAGGAGGCGTTCGGCGCGACGCTGCGATGGAGGCTCCCCGTGCCGCGTTCACCGGCTGGCAGCGGGCCGCTCACTCTCCTGCGTGGGTCAGGTTTCATCTTGTCAAATCTATTCTTCAACGGTGTGCCGTGCGGCGGGGAAAGTCTCTCGTGTGCCGTTAAGGCGTGACGAGATAATAACACGCACGACGCCCGAATGGTGAAACTGTTCGACGACTGATCGGTCGAAACTGTTCGACGCGCGATGTCTGCGACGGCGACGGGCGCACGGCCTTATTGGAGCGACGCCTTCTTCAAGACGCCGCCCTCGGCGTCGGCCAGCGGGTGAACGACGATGAAGGCCGCTTCGTCTATCTCTTGTGCGACGGTTTTGACCCTGCCGATTTCCAGTCGCGTCACGACGCAAAAGAGGATGTCCTGCTCCGCGTCAGTCCAGCCGCGCCGTCCCTTATAGACCGTCACGCCCCTGCCGAGCACGCGGATGATGGCTTGCCTGATCTGTTCGCTCTGTTCCGAGACGATGATGACCGCCGTGTATTCCTCGATGCCGTGAATCAAAAAATCCACCATCTTCGACGCCGCGAAGTATGTCAGAATCGAATAGAGGGCCGATTCGATGCCCAGAAAAAAAGCGGCAGCCGAGAAGATAAAGATGTTCAGAATCAATATCACATCGCCGACGCGCAGCAGGCTGCTGCCCTTGCTGACGAGCAGCGCGGCGACCTCCGTGCCGTCCAGAACCGCGCCGCCGCGAATCGCCAGCCCGATACCTGCGCCGATGAAGAAGCCTCCGAAGACGGCGGTTAAAAGTTTGTCGGGCGTCACGTCAGGATATTTGACGAAGGCGAGGCAGATGGACAGACCCGCAATCGCCAGCGCGCTCCGCAGCGCAAACTTGTGTCCCACCTGCCGGTAGCCGAGCGCGATGAACGGCAGATTGATAAGCAGAATCAGCACGGACAACGGGAACCCGAGCACGTTCGAGATGAGCATGGAGACGCCCGTCACGCCGCCGTCAATAAACTTGCTCGACAGCAGAAAGCCCTTCAGCCCGAAGCCCGCCGAAAGGATGCCGAGAATAATGAGCGCCGCGTTTGTGGCCTCGCGCCTGAATCCGTTCATCACAGCAAGCATAACGCGTCGGCTCACAAGCTTCAAATTTATGCGCGGACGCATAGTGTGTCAGTTGGAAATTCCAAGCCAATATCTATGCGGCTCACAATTTTAAAACTGACCCAACTATGCACGGACGCCGTTTGCTCCATCCACCGAAACGTCGCCGAAATCGGGCGTGCAAACGCGTCAAAGCGCACGCCCGAAGGTCGTTCGGAGTCGTTGCGCGCTGCGGCGGGCGAACGAAAGGCGCGTCGCTTGACAGGGCGGAAGTGAGTGCCTATATTCGTTTTTTGCGTTGGACGGATTGAAAATGTCTGTGGGACGTATGATGGCGCAAGGCTCCGACATGGAGACCGACGCGCGCTGGATGGCCGAGGCTCTGCGGGCGGCGCGCGAGGCCGCAGACGAGCGCGGGGAAGTGCCAATCGGCGCGGTCGTCGTCGGGGCGGACAGGACGCTCTTGGCCGTCGCCGGAAACCGCACGCGCACCGACTGCGACCCGACGGCCCACGCCGAAATCATCGCCCTGCGCGCCGCCGCACGCCGCGCGGGCAACTACAGGCTGACGGGCGCAATCGTCTATTCCACGATTGAGCCGTGCGCGATGTGCGCGGGCGCGCTCGTGCAGGCGCGCGTCAGACGATTAGTTTACGGCGCGCGGGACGAACGCGCGGGCGCGGTCGAATCGGTCTTCCGCATCTGCGACGACGGCTCTTTGAATCATCGGATGGAATTGACGGCGGGCGTGCTCGAACAGGAATGCCGCGAACTCATGCAAGCATTCTTTCGCGCACGCCGCGAAGCAAGGCAAAAGTAAAAAGGTAAAAGGCAAAAACAGAGCTTCTCCTTTTGCCCTTTACCTTTTTACTTTTGCCTGTCCTCGCGGAGAGGTCGCATAGTGGATTAGTGCACCGGTCTCGAAAACCGGAGTGGGTTAACGCCCACCGTGGGTTCGAATCCCACCCTCTCCGCCACTATTTCAAGGGATGAGGGCGGAGGGATGAGGGATGAATATAAAGTCGGGTTTTATTCATCCCTCATCCTTCCGCCTTCATCCTTGCTTTTCGGAGAGGTGCAAGAGTGGTTGAATTGGCAGCACTGGAAATGCTGTGTACGGGGAACCGTACCGTGGGTTCGAATCCCACCCTCTCCGCCAGTAATTGATGATTCGGTCGGCGGCGTTCAACTCCCGAAGGCGGTCTGTGTTAAGCTGTCGGTTGACCGCGAGAGCTATTTTGAAAATTTATCAGACTTCGGGCTCCGCACAACGCTCGCCTTGCGAACCCCGCCAGGCCGGGAACGGAGCAACGGTAGCACAGGCAGCGTGTGTTGCGGGTCAGTCCGGAGTCTGGCCACCTTTGAGTAAAATGGTGAATGGTGAATAGTAAATAGACAAAGCGTTTACTATTTACTATTCACCATTTTCTATTTACCCTTGCCTTTATGTCCTACCAAGTCATCGCCCGCAAATGGCGTCCGCAAGCCTTCGAGGAAGTCACCGGACAAGAACCGATCACGCGCACGCTGCGCAACGCTGTCGAGCATGAGAGGCTGCATCACGCTTACGTCTTCTCGGGCGCGCGCGGCGTCGGCAAGACCACGACCGCACGCCTCTTCGCCAAAGCCCTCAACTGTCACAAGTCCGAACGCCCGACGCCCAAGCCCTGCCGCACGGACGACGCCGAACAATGCGCCTCCTGCCGCGAGATCGCCGAGGGCCGCTCGATTGACGTTCTGGAAATTGACGCCGCCTCGAACACCAAAGTCGAACAGACGCGCGATGTTATCATCAACACCGTCGGCATCGCTCCGGCGCGCGACCGTTACAAAATCTTCATCATAGACGAAGTTCACATGCTCTCGGATTCGTCTTTCAACGCGTTGCTGAAAACGGTGGAAGAGCCGCCCCCGCGCGTCGTCTTTATCATGGCGACGACGCATGCGCATAAGATTCCCGTCACCATTCTCTCGCGCGCGCAGCAGTTCGAGTTTCGCACCATCGCCGCGCCGCGCATCTTCGAGCGGCTGCGGCTCATCGCCGACGCCGAGGGGATCAAAGTCTCCGACGATGCGTTGCGCGAGATTGCGCGCGCGGGCGAAGGCTCGATGCGTGACGCGCAGTCGGCGTTCGATCAGGTGATCAGTTTCAGCGCGGACGCGATTGAGGTGGCCGACGTGGAGACCGCGCTCGGCATCGCGGGCGCGGAGATGCGCGCGCGCGTGATGCGTGCGATCAGCGAGCAGAGGGCGGCGGATGCGTTCGCCGTCGTCGAAGACCTCGTGATGCGCGGGCACGACCTGCGCAACTTCTGCCGGGATTTGCTGGCGCACGTGCGTGACCTGCTGGTCTTCAAGGTGGCGGGTGATTCGGGCGAGGCGAACGAGTCGGCGGAAGCGCAGCGGCTTGAGTTGAAGCGCGAGGCGGATGCTTTCTCCGAGTCTGACCTCGTGCGTTTCTTCCACAGCCTGACCGAGACGGAGAAGGCTCTGCGCGAGAGCGCGCACCCGAACTATCAACTCGAAATCGGGCTCGTCAAACTCATCGAGATGCGACGCCTCGCGCCGCTCGGACAGATTCTCGAACGTCTCAACGCGCTCGAAGAAAACCTGCGCACGGGACGCGCGCCCGCCGCCTCCAACACCGGCCCGGCACAGCCGCCCCCCGCCGCGACACCGGCCAGAGGCGGCGGCAGTAGTTTGCCCCCGCGCGGCACGTCGGGCGGAAGCCGCAGCAGCAGTAGCGGCAACAACGTCAG
>DATLMV010000058.1:0-3943 GCA_035537095.1 Pyrinomonadaceae bacterium | reverse complement strand
CATCGCCGTTGTCGGCGTGCTGCGCCCGACGCTATTCATCGCCGAGCAGGTCTTGGATTCGCTCACGCGTGAGGAACTGGAAGTCGCGCTGGCCCACGAAAAGGGACACCTCATTGCGCGCGACACGCTCAAACGCGCCGTGCTGAATTTCTGCCGCGACCTGACGCTGCTCATCGGCGGCGCGCGCACGCTCGACCGCGCGTGGGCCGAGGAGTCCGAGCGGGCGGCGGACGAATACGCCGCGAGCGCGGGTTCCATCGTCGCCCTCGACCTCGCCGCCGCGTTGATCAAGATCGCGAGATTAATGCCGTTGGGCGTCAAAAATGTCGTCCCGGCGGGCGCTTATCTGCTCGAAGGCGACGGCGACGGCGTCGCCAGCAGGGTCAGACGGCTCACGGAGATGGCCTCGGCGCGGACGACGCTTGCGGGCGGCGAATCGAGGCTCCCGAAAGCCGTCTTCACGGCGGGACTCTCCGGCGTCGCCGCTCTGTTGCTGCTGGTAGCCGACTGGCAAATCTTAGCGACGGTTCACGCCCTCACCGAGCGAGTCGTCAAACTGCTCGCCTGAGATTTAAAACCCCCGACCGAAAACCCCGCCCGACGGTTGAGGCGAACTCGCTACGGGCAATCCCTAAAACCCCCACGTCTTATAACCGCGCTCAAGCCTTTCGCGCCGTCGGGCGACGAGTCGTCTCGTCGAACTACGGAGTATGGTAGTAGATTGCCGCGTGATGTAATCTCGCCTGTCGCGAAAGTTCTACCACTCTCAGGGGTCATCACTAGTAAACATGAGAAGACGAATTACCTCGCTGGCGTGCGCCATCGCCGCAACACTATCTCTCTTCGCTCTCGGCGGCGGCGACGCCCGCGCGCAACAGTCGCTGTATTCGCGCGGCGGCGTCTCCGGCATCGTCAGGGACGCTTCCGGCGCAGCCGTCGTTGACGCGGAGGTGTCGCTCGTCAACGCGCACCAGTCCGTGTTGGGGCAGACTAAAACCAACGCCGAAGGCCGCTTTCAGTTTACGGACGTTCCGCCCGGCTCCTACGCGGTTTTGGTTTCCCGACCGGATTTCACACGCCAGCGTGAGGCCGTGCAGGTCGCGGCGGGCGAGACGGCGGAGTTAAACGTCGTCTTGCGTGTCGGCCAACTGAGCGAACTGGTCACGGTGACGGCAGAGGCCGGACAGGTCTCCGACGCGCGAAACACCGCTCAGCCCGTCAACGTCATCCCCGAGGAGAAGGTGATAGAGCGCGCGACGGAAGTGGTCGCGCAGGTGGTTGACGAAGAGGCGGGAGTCAACCTGCAACGCACGAGCCCGTCGTTGAGCGCGGTTTTCGTGCGCGGGCTGACGGGGCGCAACGTCGCCGTCTATGTTGACGGCGTGCGCTACACGACGAGCGCGCAGCGCGGCGGCGTCGGCACGTTCTTCAGCCTCATCGAGCCGTCGAGCTTGGAGACGGTCGAAATCCTGCGCGGGCCGAACAGTTCGCAGTACGGGTCGGACGTGCTCGGCGGCGTCGTCAATTTCATCTCGCACACGCCCCTCTACGGCGACGCTGACGGCGAGTGGCACGGCAGGGCGAGCGCCTTCTATACGTCGCCCACCAACGGCTTCGGCGGCAACACGCTGCTCACCTACGGCACGCGCCGCGCCGGTTTCCTGCTCAACCTGAACGCCCGCCGCATCAACCGCCTGCGCCCCGGCAACGGCCTCGACACGCACGCGGCGGTGACGCGCTTCCTCGGCATCCCTTCCGACATCCTCGGCGAGCGTCTGCCCGACACGGCCTTCACGCAGTACGGCGGATTGCTGCGCACCAACTTCAGCCTCGACGATACGACACAACTGCTCTTCAGCTACTCGCGCAACCAGCAGGACGGAGGCCGCCGTTACGACCAACTCGCGGGCGGCGACGGAAACCTCATCGCCGACCTGCGCAACCTGATGACCGACCTGTTCTACGCGCGGCTCGTCAAACAGAATCTGGGTTTCTTCGACAACGCACAGTTCACCTTCTCTTATAACGGGCAGCGCGAGGAGCGCATCAATCAGGGCGGGCAGGGAAATCCGCTCGGAGCCATCACCAACCAGCGCGAGCGCACCAACGTCCTCGGCTTCAACTTCCACGTGGACAAGCGCACCGGCGAATCCAACACGCTCACGCTCGGGGCCGACCTGTACCGCGATAAAATCACCGCTCCGGCCACCACCTTCGACCCCGTCACCAGACTCGTCGTCGCCTCGCGCCCGCGCATCCCCAACGGCGCGCGCTATCTCTCCTACGGCTTCTTCGCGCAGGACGTTTTGACCGCCATCCCCGACCGCCTGCGCTTGAGCGGCGCGCTGCGCTACAACGTCGCGTCTTACAAGTCGCGCGCGGCGAACGCCCCGCTCGCCGCTAACGGGCGTCCGCTCTTTCCTGACGACAGCGCACGCTTCAACGCCTTCTCCGGTCGCATCGGCGCGGTCGTGACCGTCGGCGGCGGCTTCGACATCGCAGGGAAATACACGCGCGGCTTCCGCGCCCCGAACACGACCGATTTAGGCATCATCGGACTCGTCGGCACAGGCTTCGAAGTTGACGCGGCGACCGCCGCCTCGCTCGGCGGGTTCATCGGCACGACCGCCGGTACGGACGCCGTTTCGAGCGGCATTCCCGTCACCCGTCTCGGGCCGGAAAAAAGCGACAGTTTCGATCTCAGCTTACGCTACACACACGCGCGCTTCCGTGCCGAGTTGACCGGCTTCACGAACAAGCTCAACGACGTGTATTTCGATCAGGCTCTCGTCTTGCCGCCGGGAGCGGTCGGGCAATTCTTGGGCAGCGACCAGATAGTCAGGCAGAGCGCCAACGGACTGGTCTTCGTCGCCGCCGCCACCAGTCCGGTGCTCGTCCGCGTCAACTACGACGACGCGCGCTTGAACGGCGTCGAGTTCGCGACTGAAGGTCGCTTGAGCCGCGACTTCAGCGCGACCGGCAACTTCACATACATCCGCGCCCACAGCCTCTTGAACGGCCTTCCGCCGAACATCGAGGGCGGCATCCCGCCCGCCAGCGGCTTCGTCTCCCTGCGCTACCAGCCGCGCGGCTCGTCGCGCTTCTTCGTCGAGGGTTACTCGATTCTCTCCGGGCGACAGAACCGCCTCTCCTCGCTCGATCTGGCCGACCGACGCACGGGCGCGGCCCGCTCGCGCGCGCAGATTCAGAACTTCTTCCGTCGCGGCGCATGCGTGCGCGGCGTCACCACCCCCGGCGCGACCGGCTGCGGCTCCGCCGGTGGCATCCTGATCCCGACCGGCGAAACGCTCGCGCAGGTGCAGAATCGCCTGCTGCCGATTGGCGCGACCATCAACGGCGTGACCGTCGTCAACAACGACACCGCCGTCCCGCTCTACACCGCCGTCGCGGGCTACGGTCTCGTCGGCGTGCGCGGCGCATACCGCTTCGACCAACACTCCGAACTCTTCGTTGACTTCGAGAACATCGCCGACAAACAGTATCGCGGCATCAGTTGGGGCATTGACGGCGCAGGTCGCGGCGTCACGCTCCGCTATCGCTACAAATTCTGACCCCAAACCCTTCGCCGCCGGACTTTCCCCGACGCCGAACCACACACGCATCTACATCCGCAACCGCTGCCACGCCACGGCGCGCAAATACTCCGACGCTTGGATATTTGCGCGCCGCTAACTCGTACCCGACTCTCACCTCTCGACGCAATTTTCTAATCCCACAGCAATCGCTCAAGACATCAAAACCTTCCCCGCAATTACGTCCGATAATCAAAATTATGTAAAGTGGGCTTTGCCCACAAAGTCAGATTATGGTCAGACTTTGTGGTCAGTTTCGGGACTTTATGGTCAAAAATCAGAGCGGAGATGTTATAACCTTGCGCTATGCTACGGGAATATCTCGCCGCGCTTTGGGCAGATTGGGTGGC
>DATLMV010000057.1:0-7368 GCA_035537095.1 Pyrinomonadaceae bacterium | reverse complement strand
CGGGCTTTCTCTATCCGATTGACAAGTTATTCGCCATCAAACGTCGCTAAGGAGTAAGTAATGAGTACAAACGGTAAAGGAACAGACGGGAACGGACATAAGGACAATGCGGAGGCCGCGGCTTCGCCCGAGGCGTATGCGGGGTCGATGGCGGCGGGCGAGGTTGCGCCGCCGCCGGTGAAACTGACGAAGGCGGATTTCGTCTCGGGGCAGGAGGTGCGATGGTGTCCGGGGTGTGGCGACTACGCTATCTTGAACAACGTGAAGAAGGTGATGACGGAGCTTGGGATTTCGCGCGAGAAGATGGTCTTTGTCTCCGGCATCGGCTGCTCGTCGCGCTTCCCCTACTACATGAACACCTACGGCTTTCACTCGATTCACGGGCGCGCGCCCGCCGTCGCCACCGGCATCAAGGCGGCGAATCCGGAGTTGAGCGTCTGGGTCATCACGGGCGACGGCGACGCCCTCTCCATCGGCGGCAACCACTTCATGCACGCCATCCGTCGCAATCTCGACCTCAACATCATCCTCTTCAACAACCGCATCTACGGTTTGACGAAGGGACAGTACAGCCCCACCTCCGAGTTCGGCAAGAAGACCAAGTCAACGCCGATGGGCGTGATTGATTACCCGATCAACCCGCTCTCGGTCGCCATCGCTTCGGAGGCCACCTTCGTCGCCCGCTCGCTCGACATAGACGTGAAGCACTTGGGCGCGACCGTGCAGGCGGCGGCCCGTCATAAGGGCGTCTCCTTCGTCGAGGTCTATCAGAACTGCAACATCTTCAATGACGCCGCCTTCGAGTATTTCACGGAGCGCAGCATCCGCTCCGACAGTATGATCTATCTCGAACACGGGCAGCCGATGGTCTTCGGCAAGAACCGCGATAAGGGTATCCGCATGAACGGCGCGCAGCCCGAGGTCGTGCAGATCGGCGGCGACACCGGACTCAACGAAGACGACCTGCTCGTCCACGACATTCATCTCACAGACCCCTCGGTCGCCTTCATGCTGGCGCGCATGGAGTCGCCGGAGTTTCCGCAGCCCGTCGGCATCTTCCGCGCCGTCGAGCGCGCCACCTACGAGGATTTGATGACCGACCAGATCAACGACATCATCTCCCGCAAGGGCGCGGGCAGCCTCGAAAAACTGATCAACAGCGGCGACATGTGGGTCGTCGAATAAGGTAAAAGTTAAAAGGTAAAAGGCAAAAGTGAAGAAGCTTGACAAGTCTCTTCACTTTTGCCCTTTTACCGTTCTTCATCCTGTCTATCTTGTCATCTCTTATCCTGTCTATCCTGTTAATTCCGCACGTCAGATGAAGACGACGCACAGCGTCTCGATGCGAAGCTTGCTCGCCTGCGCGTTGATTCTGCTCTCGACGCTCGGCACGGGCGCGCAATCGAAGCGTCAGCGCGTCGTGCCGCTCGTCATCAGGAACGTGACGCTGATTGACATGCGGGGCGCGACAGATGGCGCGGCGTCGCAGGCGGGGATGACGGTCGTCGTGCGCGGCGAGCGCATCGCGGAGATCGGGCGCGCGTCGAGCGTGCGCGTGCCGGACGGCGCGCAGGTGTTGGACGGCGCGGGCAAGTTTCTGCTGCCGGGGCTGTGGGACATGCACGTCCACATGGCCTCGCTCCCGCCCTTCGAGAGAAACGAGAAGATTTTCCTGCCGCTCTTCGTCGCCAACGGCGTAACGGGCGTCCGCGACATGGGCGGCGACCTTGATGTGTTGCTCAAGTGGCGGGCAAAGATAGCGTCGGGCGAGTTGGCGGGGCCGCGCATCGTCGCCGTCGCGGGGCCGATGCTGGACGGTTATATCTGGCCCGCGTCGCAATCCGTGACGAACGAAGCGGAGGGGCGCGAGGCGGTCGCTGGCTTGAAGCGACGCGGCGCGGATTTCGTCAAGGTGCAATCGCTGCTCGCGCGTGATGTCTATTTCGCCATCGCCGCCGAAGCGCGGAAGCAGGGGATGACGTTCGCGGGCCACGTGCCGGAGACGGTCAGCGCGCGCGAGGCGTCGGACGCCGGACAAAAGAGCATCGAGCACCTGACGGGAGTTTTGCAGGCGTCGTCGAGCATGGAGGACGCGCTGCCGAAGGGGCTGAAGGCGACCGCGCAACTCTTGGAGACCTACGACGCCGCGCGTGCCGCCGCTCTCTTCGCGAGTTTCCGACGCAACGCGACATGGCAATGCCCGACGCTCGTCTGGGAGCGCGGCTACTTTACGCTGGATGCGGATGCGCTGGCGGACGAATCGTTGCTCCGCTTTATCCCGCGCGACTGGGAAGAAAAAATCTGGAAGGATTTCAAACGCGATGCGCTCCGGCAGCGCACGCCCGAAGATAGAGAGAACTTGAAGCGTCGGCTGCGGAAGGAACTCGAAGTGGTCGGCGCGATGCATCGCGCGGGCGTCGGGCTGCTCGCGGGCACGGACACGCCCGCCCCCTACATCTTCCCCGGCTCAAGTCTCCACGACGAACTCGCGCTGCTCGTCGAAGCCGGACTCACGCCCTTCGAAGCGTTGCAGACGGCGACGCGCAACCCCGCGCGCTTCACCGGCAAACTCGACACGCACGGCACAATCGAACGACGCAAGATGGCCGACCTTCTCCTGCTCGACGCCGACCCGCTTGCCGACATCAAACACACGCGCCGGATTGACGCCGTCATCATCGGCGGCAAACTCTACACGAAGCCCATGCTCCGCCGGATGCTCACGGGCGTCGCCGAAGCGGCGGGCAGAAATTGACAGGGATAGACAGGATAAGAAATGGGGAAAGGGGAAGGGGAGAAAACAAGGCGAGCAGTCAGCTCCGGCCATTTCACCATTTCACCATTTAACTTTTCCCCTTTCCCCTAGTCTCTGTTCATCCTGTCTATCCTGTCCATCCCTGTTTAATTCTGCTTCGCTTATCCCTGCGAGTCCGTGTCGTTGGCGACGCTTGGTTGAGCGCGTCCTTTATCTACCTTTGCGCGCCCGCGCTTTACCTGCGCCCGCTTGTCTCTGTTTGAAGACGCGCTCGCCGCCCGACTCGCCGAGTTTTGTTCCCGTAGGAATCGCCGCCGGAACCGACGGCGTATTGTCGCGCGGCGTTTCCGGACGCGCGCCCGTCTGCTGCGAAGAGTCGTCGGCGAAAAACTTGCTCGCCTCTTTCCGACGCCCGCGCGCGGCGGGTGTGTTCCGCTTCGCTTCCAGCATTTTGTCCGGCGCGCTCCGCTCGTCGCCCATCTGTTGCCCGCGCCGTCGTTCGGCGATGCCCGCTTTGCTCTGTGATTTTTTGCTGACCATGTCAACAGTTTAAACGATGAACCGGCAACACGAAACAGCAGCGACGCACGGACGCACAGAAGCGGCGAAGGAGCGGCGCGCAGCCGCGTTGAAAGCGGGAAGCCTGACGGACGCCGGGCAGAGATAATCAACACGTCCGCGTGTCCGCGTCGTTAACTATCTGCGTCCTCATGTGCGTGTATCGTTATGTGCGCGTCGCCGCGTCCCCGTCTCCGCGCGTCGCATCGCCCGCGTGCGGCGGCGTCTCCGTTGTCGTTGTCTCTGTGCTGTGGCCTTTGCGTGCGAGCGACCATTTGAGGACGGGCGGCGTGATGAGCGTGGTGATGATGACCATGATGACGACGGCGGCGAAGGTCTGCGCGCCGATGACGGGGTGGTTTTGCCCTTGCGCATCGGGCAGCATGAGCGTCGCGCCGATTCCGGCGAAGATGAGCCCGACTTCGCCGCGCGGAATCATGCCGAGACCCACGGCGAGACGGTTGATGCCGCGCTCGACGACGCCAAATGAACAGACCTGTTTGCCGATAATCGCCGCCAACGTCAACACCACGGCGAAGCCGAGCACCTCGACGCGCGCGAAGACGCGGAGGTCAACTTTCAAACCCATCAGCACGAAAAAGATGGGCACGAGCAACGCGCTGACGGGCGCGAGCAGTTCGTGCAGACGCCCCTCGCCGCGTTTGACGAAGTCTTCGAAGTGAACTTCGTCGAGCACCAGCCCGGCGGCGAACGCGCCGACGATGGGCGCGAGCCCGACGCCCGCCGCCGCCCACGCGAGCAGGAAACAGAACGCGACCGCGAACGCGACCAACACGCCGCGACTCTCCATCCGTCCCGCGCCGCGAAAGACGTGCGGCACGACGTAGCGCCCGACGAGGAGCGCGGCGACGAGAAACGCGACCGACTTCGCGGCAATCAAAGCCACGTCGGCAGAAGCGAGCGTGCCGCCAGTCGCCGTCGCGCGAATCGCGCCCGCCACGACCGCCAGCACGAGCAGTCCCAGTATGTCGTCAATCACCGCCGCGCCGAGGATGATGCGCGCCTCGCGCGTCTGTAGCTGCCCCATGTCTTTCAGGACGCGCGCCGTGATGCCGACGCTCGTCGCCGTCAGCGTCGCGCCGATGAAGATGTGCGCGAGCGTTGATTCGTCCGGGGTAAAGTAGGCGGCGACGCCCCAACCGAGAAAAAACGGCGCGACCACACCGAGCATCGCCACCAGCAGCGACGACCAGCCGACCGCGCGCATCTCCGACAGGTTCGATTCCAGACCGACTTCAAACAGCAGAATGATGACGCCAATCTCCGCCAGCGCGGCGACCACTTCGTTCGTCCGCAGCGACTCGACCGACGTTAACCCGACGAGCGCGAGGCCGCCCAGAATCATCCCGCTGATCAACTCGCCGAGCACGGCGGGCTGTCCGAGCCGCGAAAAAATCTCGCCGCCGACCTTCGCCGCAAACAGCATCAACGCAATCGAAATCAACACGAACGGGTCGAGCCCGTGCACGGGCGCATCGCTCGCCACGTCTGCGGCGCGCGCCGTCGTCGCCAGATACAGCAACCCTCCCGTCAAACACAAAAACGGCACGCCGCGCCGCAAGAGTTTAGAAGGTTCAGCCATCAAGTTTTTTGAGCATTCACAGGATAAAAGATGACAGGATAGACAGGACAAAAAAGCTAAAGGGGGAAGGGGTCAAGGGCGAAAAGGGAAAAGGAAAACGTCTGTCTTTGACCCCTTTCCCCTTTTGACCCTTGACCCTTTCCCCCTCTTTTCATCCTATCTTTCTTTGACGCGCACCGCGTCGAGTTCGGGTTTGCCGGGCGCGGGCGCGGCTTCGGGGGCTATCGCGGGCGGGGGCGGAGCGGCGACCAGTTTTTCGAGCGTCGCCTCCAATGCTTCGCCGATGCGCGAGACGAAGACGATCTCAAGTTCACTTCGCACGTCCGCCGGAATCTCTTCGGCGTCGGCCTCGTTGCGCGAGGGCAGGACGATGCGGCGCAGCCCCGCGCGATGCGCCGCGAGCACCTTCTCCTTGATGCCGCCGACGGGGAAGACGAGTCCCGAGAGCGTGATTTCGCCGGTCATCGCCGTGTCGGGACGCACGCGGCGTCCGGTCATCAGAGACGCCAGCGCGGACGTGATGGCGATGCCTGCGCTCGGGCCGTCTTTCGGGATGGCTCCGGCGGGGACGTGCAGATGCACGCCGTAGCTTTTGAACATTGTCTGCTCGATGCCGAACTCGCTCGCGTGCGACCAGAGATACGAACGCGCCGCGCGCGCCGACTCCTGCATCACCTCTCCGAGTTGTCCGGTGATCATCAGGCCGGAGCCGCCCGGCAGAAGCGTCGCCTCGATAAAGAGGAGGAGTCCGCCCATCTCCGTCCAAGCCATGCCGGTCGCAACTCCGGTCGGCAACTCCTTGCGCGCCTCCTCCGGATAGAAACGCGGCGGGCCGAGCAGTTCCTTGATGTCGCCCGCGCCGACCGCGACGTGCTCCGCTTCGCCTTCCGCA
The DNA here is from genome assembly GCA_035537095.1 of Pyrinomonadaceae bacterium. Lineage (GTDB taxonomy): Bacteria > Acidobacteriota > Blastocatellia > Pyrinomonadales > Pyrinomonadaceae > DASWNP01. The sequence goes on along the minus strand of DATLMV010000057.1, from coordinate 1,560 downwards.
ATCTTCAACGCCGCTTTGCGCACGACGCCGCCGATGGCGCGTTCCAACTGCCGGACGCCCGCCTCGCGCGTGTAGCGCGCGGCAATGAGATTGATGGCTTCGTCTGTGATTTCAAACTGCTCAAGCCGCAGCCCGTTCTCCTGAATCTGTCGCGGCACTAAGTACTGCCGGGCGATGTGCAGCTTCTCCTGATCGCTGTAGCCGGGGATGGAGATGATCTCCATGCGGTCGCGCAGGGGGGGCGGAATCGGGCCGAGTTGGTTGGCGGTGGCGATGAAGAAGACCTTTGATAAATCGAAGGGCAGGTCGAGATAGTGGTCGCGGAAAGTATTGTTCTGCTGCGGGTCGAGAATCTCAAGGAGCGCGGCGGAAGGGTCGCCGCGAAAGTCCGCGCCGAGCTTGTCAATCTCGTCAAGCATCATCACGGGATTGTTGACGCCCGCGCGCCTGAGCGATTGAATGATGCGACCCGGCATCGCGCCGATGTAGGTGCGGCGATGACCGCGCAACTCCGCTTCGTCGCGCATCCCGCCCAAAGAGAGACGCTCGAACTCACGACCGAGCGCGCGGCCAATCGAACGGCCCAGACTCGTCTTGCCGACGCCGGGCGGGCCGACGAAACAGAGTATCGGACTCTTCGAGTCGGGACGCAGTTTGACGACGGCGAGAAATTCGAGGATACGTTCCTTCACGTCTTCGAGACCGTAATGGTCTTCGTCCAGCACGCGCCGCGCCTCTTTCAAATCGAGACGGTCTTCCGAAGACTTCTTCCACGGCAGTTCCAGCACGTACTCAAGATACGTGCGAATTACGTGATAGTCGGGCGAGGCCGAAGGCAGGCGTTCCATCCGTCCGAGTTCGCGCTCCGCTTCTTTGCGAACGTCGTCGGGCAGGTCGGCTTCGCCGAGACGCTCGCGCAGCAGTTCGGCGTCGGCGCGTTCGCCGCCCTCGTCTTCGCCTAACTCCTTCTGGATGGCCTTCATCTGCTGGCGCAGGATGTAGTCGCGCTGCGCCTTGTTCATCTCGGTCTGCGCTTCGGTGGCAATCTTCGAGCGCAGTTGCATGATTTCAATCTCGCGCGAGAGACGACCGTAGGCGATGCGCAGCAACTCGTCGGTCGTGTCGGCTTCGAGCATCGCCTGTTCGTCGGCGACGCCGAGATTGAGAATCGAAGCGAGAAAGTAGGACAACTGCACGGGGTCGTTCGAGCCGAGCACGGCATTGCGAATCTCGGGCGGCACTTCCGGCAACATCGCCAGCGCGCGCTCGATGAGCGACTTGACGTTGCGCCATAAGGCTTCGACCTCCTCGGCGTCAACGACTGTCGGCAGCGGCAGCACTTGGACGCTCGCGCGCAGGTATGGGTCGGTCTGCGTCCAGCCGAGAATGCGTATGCGCTCCGTGCCGTGAACGATGATTTGCAGCGCGTCGGGCGCGCGCATCATGCGTTTGACCATGACGAGCGTTCCCACTTCGTAGAGGTCTGCGGGCGGCGTCGCCTCCGACATCTCCGCTTTGCCCTCGTGCACCGTGACGCAGGCCAGAAGTTTTTCCTCCGTC
>DATLMV010000056.1:0-4551 GCA_035537095.1 Pyrinomonadaceae bacterium | reverse complement strand
CGGGAAAAGGTCAAAGGGGAAAGGGATAAAGACAGATGCTCTCCCTTTCCCCTTTGACCTTTTCCCCGTCTCCCCTATCGGTTCTATTTATCCTGTGAATCTTCCGCCGCGAGAAATTCGAGCGCGAGTTCGCCGTCCTGCACGCGGATGACGACGCGCCCGCCGTGTTGCACTTGGCCGAAGAGTACCTGTTCGGCGAGCGGGGCGCGGATTCTGGTCTGGATGAGGCGGGCCATCGGGCGCGCGCCGTATTGCGCGTCGTAGCCGTGGCGTGCGAGCCACGCGCGCGCGGGTTCGGTCAGTTCAATCGAGACATTCTTTTCGACAAGCTGCGCGCGCAGTTCGTCTATGAACTTGTCAACGACGCGCTCGATGGTCTCGAAACCGAGTTGGTCGAAGGCAATCCACGCGTCGAGACGATTGCGAAACTCGGGGCTGAAGGTGCGCTCAATCGCGCCGCGCCCCTTGCTGCGATTCGCGCTCACGCCGCCGTCGGCGGACTTAGCAGCTTGGAAACCGATTCCGGCGTCGCTCATCTCGCGCGCTCCGGCGTTGGTCGTCATGATGAGCACGACGTTGCGGAAGTCTGCCTTCTTGCCGTTGTTGTCGGTGAGCGTGGCGTGATCCATCACCTGCAAGAGAATGTTGAAGAGGTTCGGGTGCGCCTTCTCAATCTCGTCGAGGACGAGGACGGCGTAGGGCGTCTTGTTAACGGCGTCGGTCAGCAGTCCCCCTTGATCGAAGCCGACGTAACCGGGCGGCGCGCCGATTAAGCGCGAGACGGTGTGCGGTTCGGCATACTCGCTCATGTCGAAGCGGATAAACTCGACGCCGAGCGCGTGTGCGAGTTGTTTGGCGAGTTCGGTTTTGCCGACGCCGGTCGGGCCGGAGAAGAGAAACGAGCCGACGGGCTTTTCCGGATGGCCGAGGCCCGAGCGCGAGAGCTTGATGGCGTTGACGATCTGCGTGATCGCGGCGTCCTGCCCGTAGATGACGGCGCGCAGTTCGCTCTCAAGATTTCGCAGGCGGTCGCGCTCCGAGCCGCCGACGGTCTTCGGCGGAATCTTCGCCATCCGCGCGACGACGAGTTCAACGTCTGCGGGGCGAATCGTGTCGGAGCGACTCTCTGCGGGCTGCAACTTGGAGATTGCGCCCGCTTCGTCCATCACGTCTATCGCCTTGTCGGGCAGGAAGCGGTCGTTGATGAACTTTGCGGAGAGTTCGGCGGCGAGTTCGAGCGCCTCGTCCGTGTAGGTGATGCCGTGATGCTTCTCGTAGTAGGGCTTCAAGCCCTTGAGTATCTGCACGGTTTCGGCGAGGGTCGGTTCGCCGATTTCGATCTTTTGAAAACGGCGCGCCAGCGCGCGGTCGCGCTCGAAGGCGCTCTTGTACTCGCCGAAGGTGGTCGAGCCGATGCAGCGTATCTCGCCGGAAGCGAGCGCGGGCTTGATGATGTTGGAAGCGTCCATCGAGCCGCCGCTGGTCGCGCCCGCGCCGACGATGGTGTGTATCTCGTCAATGAAAAGAATGCTGCCCGGACGTTTCTTCAAGCTGCTGATGACGGCCTTGAGGCGTTGCTCAAACTCGCCCCTGTATTTCGTTCCGGCCAGAAGCGCGCCCATGTCGAGCGCGAAGACTTTCGCGTCGCGCAACACTTCGGGCGTCTGTCCCTCGTGAATTTTGAGCGCGAGTCCTTCGGCAATCGCGGTCTTGCCGACTCCCGGCTCGCCGACGTAGAGCGGGTTGTTTTTGCGCCTGCGGCAGAGCACCTGAATCGTCCGCAGCAGTTCCGGCTCGCGCCCGATGAGCGGGTCTATGTGCCCTTCGGCGGCGCGTTCGCTGAGATTGACGGTGAAGGCTTCGAGCGGGTCGCGCGCGGCGGACTGCTGCCCCTGCTCGATGTCTGCTTCCGCGTCGTCGTCGCCCGCGAAGAAGTCTGCGGACATCTTGGGGATGCCGTGCGAGATGTAGTTAAGCACGTCGAGCCGCGTGATGTTCTGTTCGAGCAGCAGGAAGACGGCGTGCGACTCTTTGGCGAGATAGAGCGCGGCGAGGATGTTGCCGCCGTCAATCTCCTGCTGGCCCGCGCCCTGCGCCTGCGCTATCGCGTAATCAATCACGCGATGAAACGTCGTCGTCAACTCCGGCGGATGCCTGCTCGCCTTCGGGAGCGGCTGAATCTGCTCGCGCAGGAACGTGTCCAGATCGCGCCGCAGGCGTTCGATGCTTCCGGCGCAATGCTGTATGACCTTGTTCGCCACCGCATCGTCGAGCAGCGCATAGAGCAGGTGCTCAAGCGTCACATACTCGTGACGACGCCGTGCGGCCTCCTGCGAGGCGGTCTGCAAAGTGTGCTCTAATTCTTTCGTCAACATATCAAATTCAAAGACGACGGATGAAAGCTAACCGGTGACAAGCCGCTCGCCGCGTTTCATCCGTTTAATACTCAACCTTGCTCGTCCGTCTCTTCCATCGTGCAGAGCAGAGGATACTCGTACGACTGTGCGAGAGCCGTGACTTTCTCAACCTTCGTCTCCGCGATTTCGTGCGTGTAGACGCCTGCGACGCCGACGCCCTGCAAATGTACCTGTAGCATAATCAGCGTCGCCTCCGTCTCCGAATGTTGAAAGATGGTCGTCAGCACGAAGACGACGAAATCCATCGTCGTGAAGTTGTCATTATGAATCAGAACTTTGTAGAGTGGAGGCCGCTTGAGCTTGTGCCTGCTCTCGGTGACGACCGCTTCTTCATGTTCGTTCTCGTATCTCGGCATGGCGACCAACTCTCACACGGCAAACTTCGAGAGATAGCATATAGCGACGGGCAAAATTTTGCACACGGATAAAGGACGATGGGCGATAGACCATAGACGATAGACAAAAGATATAAGCTGTCCGGCCATCGTCTATCGTCCATCGTCCATCGTCCAACTCAAAATCTTATGAGTGAAAAGAGCCTACAGGAAGAGTATGCGCCCGCGAGCGCGTGTTTCGGTTGCGGCCCGTCGAGCGAGGGGGGATTGCACATCCGCAGTTTCGTCGCGGGCGAGGAGGTGTGGGCCGAGTGGACGGCGGAGGCGCGCTATGAAGCCTATCCGGGGATGCTGAACGGCGGCATCGTCGGCACGCTTCTGGACTGCCATTCAAACTGGACGGCGGCGTGGCACTTGATGCGGCGCGCGGGCGAAGACCGCCCGCCCTGCACCGTCACCGCCGACTACCAGATCAAGCTCCTGCGCCCGACGCCGACCGCCCGGACGCTCCGGCTCACGGCGCGCGTCGTCGAGTCAAAGGACGACCGCGCCGTCGTCGAGGCGGAACTATGGGCCGGGGAGAAAGTCTGCGCGAAGTGTCGCGGCACGTTCGTCGCCGTCAAACCGGGACATCCGGCCTATCATCGTTGGTAAATTGTCCGAAGTGATTTAATCTAAAGACGGGTGAGTTGTTTATGAGAACTGTCGGCGGGTAGAGACTTGTGGCTTCTCGTGCAATTTTTGCAGGCCCAAAAATAAACTGGCTGTCGGTCATCCTTGAAGGCTCCCCCAAACCTCTTCAGGACGTTGACCGACAGCCTGTTTATTTAACTGCTCGCGTGTGCGCTACGCAAAAGCGACGACCCGTTCCCCCGAAAAGCCATCACTTTCTACAGATGAGAAAAAACCTCCCCCAAAGTTTTTACTCACGGCACTCACCGAGCTTGCGACAATAACTATCTTCTATCTTTCCCCCTTGTTCTTCCGTTATCCCTTTTTGCAACGCGCATGCCACTTCCCCGACGCCCGCGCCCCAAATAATTCCGACCGCTAAAATCAAGGATTTCCCGCGAACCGCGCCGCCGCCGCCGACCCTTCGCGCCTCTCTTACCGTTCGATTTTAAAACCTTTCTTTATTCTCCCTGTGTACGGTTGGACGATAACCGTGCGCCCCGATGGGCATTCAAGAAGGGCAAAAGGAAAAATGGTCAAAGGGTAAAAGGGAAATATCTGTCTTGATCCCCTTTCCCCTTTAAGCATTTCCCTTTTACTCCCTGTTTCTTTCGTCCTGTCAAGTTTCCTCTCAATCTGACACGCGGAAGTCGAGGACGATGGGGTCGTGGTCGGAGAGCGGGCCCTGTGCGTCGCGCAGGCGACCGACGACGGCGGGGCGCTGGCGCGGGTCGGCTTCGATGCGGCGGCCCGCGAACCAGTCGAGCTTGAGCGAGCAGCGACCGCCGTTCTCTTTGAGCGCCCATTGGATGAACCAGAAGCACCAGCGCGGAATCCAGTCGGCCATGTTCACGTTGACCGCCAAATCCGCCACGTCGTAGTGCAGCGTCCCCGCGCCCGCCTCGTTCAACTCGCGGTAGGCGTAGCCGCGACGTTCGAGTTCGGCGAAGAGACGACGCTCGAACCAACGCTCCGGATAAGGGTAGTGATTTTCGATGACGTGGCGGACGCCCATCAGGACGCGCCGGAAAAAACCGCCGATGGCATAGACGGCGCGGCGCGAATTGTAGGTCGAGGTGTTCCAGTCGCCGCCGACGAGCACGGGCAGCGCGGCAGGCGCGAGGGCG
>DATLMV010000055.1:0-25191 GCA_035537095.1 Pyrinomonadaceae bacterium | reverse complement strand
AAAATGGTTCCGGACACCCCTGCAAAGAAGAGTGCCGGGGTGTCGCCAGCCGGGCGGGCGGGCGGGCGCACGCGTGCGAGCGGCTTCGACGATTTCGCGCGGCGTTGGTCTCCGATTTTACGCGCCGGACAATTGAGCGTCTGCCGCGCGCTCTATGAGTTGACACACTCTGCGGGCGAGACCGAATGCTTCACCTCGATTCCGAAACTGGCCCACGCCGCCGGACTCAAAGAGCGGCAATGCTACAACGTCATCGCCCAACTCGAACAACTCGGCTTCATCGAGCGCCCCGAGTTCTTCAACACCGCCGACAAAAAAGGCACGATCTTCCGCCTCCATCTCTCGCCGCAATCCCCCGCCGATATCTCCGGCAGGCGCTATCACATCGGCAGCGACGACATCGAATGATACCCCTGCAATAAACATTGCAGGGGTGTCGCCCTCCCCGCGCGCCCGTGCACTTCGCCTGAACGCCCGCCGGTTATCTGATTTTCATAGTCCGCACGTCTCCGAACTCTCCACCCGCGCTTCTCTTTAAGACAACGCTCTCACAACACCACGAATAGCTACCCCGATCACCTCATATCTGTAAACGTCTCCGCCGCTATCCCGACCACTTCGTCGTCTAGAACGTGCCTCGAAGCTCCCGTTCCCTGTTGACGCCTGACGAATGACAGCGGAATGTCGCCGCCCGCCGAATCAACGTAACCCGCCGGATTTATTACAAAACAGATACCCCTGCAATCTTCATTACAGGGGTATCCGAATCTGTCCAGATACCCCTGCACTAACCGTTGCAGGGGTATCCCAAATTTCGCAAGACACCCCTGCACTCCGCGTTGCAGGGGTACACCCCTGCACGAATCGTTGCAGCCCCTGCAATCAGGATTGCAGGGGAGTTTACATATCCGAAAATTGTGATATAGGAATGGTGTATAAGGAAGGGGCGCGGATGAGAGCGCCCCGAAAAAGGAATTGACCTGAAGCTTGCTAGTTTGGCGACTCTTGCTTCAGGTCAAAAACAAACTCGCTTTTTGGCGAGGCGGTCGAGGTGTATCCCAGACCATTTAATTCGCTTAACAGCGAAGGGTTGGAGTTCGTTCCCAGACCCTTTAACCCGCTCCGTAGCGAGGGGGTTCGGTATCCGTTCAGACCATTTAACCCGCTTTGCAGCGAGAAATGACTGATGTCCAACTCTAACCGTTTGGAATTGTACATCAAGGTTTGTCGCTGTCAAGCCATAATTCGGAAAGGAAAAGTGGCTTATGTCTGCTCAGGCTTTGGCGACCGCCCGTTTCGTGAGGAAAACGACGCTCGGCCCGGACGAGTACCGGAAGAATTTTAAACAGTTGGACTGCGACATCATCTCGACGCTCGTGTCGGCGGAAGCGAGCCGCGTCACGCCTCAGATGAGCAAGATTTATCTCTCGCTCGTGAGCGCGCCGACGGCGTGTTGGGAGCGTGAGGGGGTTCTGTATTTCGGCGGCGAGGGGTGCGCCGAGGAGCGGCGGACGGCGTGGCCGCAGTTGTTGAAGATTTTGCGCGTGGCGAGCGGGACGGCGAAGAAGGCTCTGGCGTGGATGCACGCGCAGGGAATCATCGGATATTTCGCGGGCCGAAACGGCGTCGGCATCCGCATCTTCATCAATCGCGCGGTTTCGTCCATCGGTTCGGTCTCCGAGCGCCGCCAAAAAAATTTGCAACTCGTTCCTACTGCAAAGCGCGCGTCTCGTACTTCAACCGTTGAAACGCCCTTTAAGGAAAGCTTCGCTTGTTTAGAAGAGATTTTAGATTCAGATAATCCGCGCGCGCCCGAAAACGGCGCGACGGGCGTCAACGAGTCGGAGAAAAAGTCTCCCCGGACAGACCCCGCCGGAACGCGTCCGACGAGAGCGACGACGACGAACGCGCCCGCGCCGCACGTGCATGTGCCGGAGTGCGAAACGCCCGCGCAAGTCTCGAAGCTTCCGCGCACGCCGGAAGAAATGTGGCGGAACTTCGCGGCGGCGTTTGAACCGTGCGTAGAGCAGACGTTGCGGCGTGCGCTGGCGCGCGAGCACGAACGGACGCGCGAGTGGTTCGATAAACACGCCATCCCGAAAGCGGCGCGGGTGGCGCAGCGAGAGGCTTACAGCGTGTTGCGAACGTACGGGCTAATCGAACGCCGCGCGCACGTCGCCGCGCCTCGCGTGACGGTCGAGCCCGCGCGGGAATGCGTTGGCGAAGCGCGTGCGTGTTCCGAGAAGGAGGTGAGGGAATGGGCCGAGACGTGCGTGAGCTTGCTGGAAGTTCAGGGCCGCGCAATCGAGCGGACGCTCGCGGAGATGTGCGCGGAGACGGGAGGTTTCCTGTCGCCGGAAGACGCGGCGAGAGTGCGCGAGGCCGCGCGTCTGCTCGTCGCTTCACAAGGGGAAAATATATGAACGGGTTCTCGCAACACCGGCTGAAAAAAGTTGTGCGCGTCGGACTCCGTGAGGGAAGCGGGGCGGAAGTTTTTGCGTGCGGAGGGAATTTGAAAAGTGGAGGTTGTTGCGTACGGAGGGAATTTGAAAATAGGTTTGCGGCAAACTGGTCAGGGCAGGCGATACGGGCTAGAATATCCGCGTCGCGCACGTCACGCCCGCTCGCTTGCGGGGGAGCAAGAGAAACTCATAGCACCGGACAACTCTGCCGCCGCGCCTCACGGGAATTTTTAACGCGTTCGACTTTCCGGGTCGGAAGAAGGCGCACCCCGTTTTTGTCGCCCGCATTCTCTGAAGGAACGTTTGAAGATGACGACCGAGATCAGACAGACCACCCGCGCAGTAGGAGCCTTGACAGGGGAGCCGCAGTTTGAACGCTTCGGCTCGCTCGCCGCGCTCACCGAAACGCTCTCGGAGTTGCGCCGCCCGCCGACGCTTGAGGAACTGGAAGGATGGCTGCAAACGTTGCGCGTCGAGGCGGACGAGTTGCGCCCCTACGTGAGTTTCAAGGAGTGGACGTATGCGCGGCATCGAGTCTTTCGCAACGAGTGGGTCGAGTTGCTGGTGCTGTGCTGGCGGCCCGGCCAGCGCACTCCGATTCACGATCACAACGGCTCGTACGGCGTCGTCTGCGTGCACGAGGGCGTGATGTGGGAGACGCTGTTCACGCTCGACGCCGAAGGGCTCTCCTATCAAACGGCGCGCGAACTGACCGGAGGACAACTCACGGGCGCGGACGTGCCGGACATTCATCAACTCGGAAACCCGGACGTGAGCGGGCGCAATCTCGTCACGCTTCATCTCTACGCGCCGCCGCTCAAAACCATCAACACATATCGCATCGGTCGCACGGAACAGACCGGCACGCTCTGTCTCAATTCATGGAACCCGACAATTTGAACGTGACCCGTATGAGCGACACAGAGACGAAAGACTCCGGCGCGCAAGACATGTTTCCGCCGCTTCCGCTCGCCGAGTGGAGAGCGACGAAGGACACGCTGCATCTTTATTTACAGGTCGTCGGGAAAATTCGTCTCGAACTTTTTCCGCGCATGAATCATTGGTGGCACGTCCCCCTGTACGTCTCCGCGTGCGGGCTGACGACGCGCGCGATTCCCTACGGTTACGGCAACTTCGAGGTCGAGTTCGATTTCCTTGAGCACGCGCTGCGCATCACGAAAAGCGACGGCGCGCGCAAGAGCTTCGCTCTAGAAGACGGTCTCTCGGTCGCCGATTTTTACGCGCGGGTCTTTGAAAATCTCTCCGCGCTCGGCATCGAAGTCAAGATTCGCGCCGTGCCGTACGAGACCGGCAGCACCGAGCCGTTTGCGACCGACCGCGAGCACGCCGCGTATGATCAAGAGTACGTCCGACGCTTCTGGCAGATACTCGTCGGCGTCAATGCCATCTTTGAAGAGTTCCGGGGCAGGTTCACGGGCAAGAGCACGCCCGTACATCTCTTCTGGCACAGTTTCGATCTGGCGTTGACGAGATTTTCGGGACGCGAAGCGCCGCAGCGTGAGGGCGCAGGCGTGGTCGAGCGCGAAGCCTACTCGCACGAGGTCATCAGCTTCGGATTCTGGGCGGGCGACGACTCGACGCCCGCGCCCGCCTTCTACTCCTACACCTCTCCCGAGCCGCAGGGCTTGACCGGCGAGCCTCTGCTGCCGGAGAAAGCCTTCTGGGGCGAGTTGCGCGGGAGCGCGTATGCGTTGCTGATGTATGACGACATCCGTCGCGCCGAATCGCCGCGCCGCGCCGTGCTCGATTTTCTCCAAACCGCCTACGAAGCCGGAGCGAAGACCGCGAACTGGGACATCGAAGCCTTCCGTCTCAAACCCCTCACGCAAGCAAGCGCGGGGAAGTGAAAAACTCTTCACACCAATCAACCAGAACAAGATGCTCACTTGAGCGGTTGACGCTCGCCTCTGTTGGACGACTGAACGGACGCTCGCCTATCATTACGCTCGTCCATGCAACCGCTACCGATTGACGCACTCCTGCCGGAGATTCTCGACTCCCTGCGCGATACGCCGAACCTCGTCGTCGAAGCCCCGACGGGAGCGGGGAAGACGACGCGCGTCGCGCCCGCCGTGCTCGACGCGGGACTCGCGGGCTCGCAAGAGGTCTGGGTGCTTGAGCCGCGACGGATGGCCGCGCGGATGGCTGCGCGTCGTGTCGCGGAAGAACGCGGCGAAGAGTTGGGAGAGACGGTCGGTTATCAGGTGCGCTTCGAAGAGGCTTCCGGCCCGCGCACGCGCATCCGCTTCCTGACCGAGGGCGTGCTCACGCGTCGCCTGCTTTCAGACCCGCAACTCTCGCGGGTCGGCGCGGTCGTCCTCGACGAGTTTCACGAACGACACCTGCAAGCAGACCTCGCGCTCGCCCTGCTGCGGAGACTACAGAAAAGCACGCGTCCTGACCTGCGTCTCGTCGCCATGTCGGCGACGCTCGACGCCGCGCCCGTCGCGCTCTATCTCGGCGAGTGTCCCGTGCTGCGCTCCGAGGGGCGCAGCTTCGAGGTCGCCGTCGAACATCTGGCGCGACCGGACGAACGCCCGCTCGCGTCGCAGGTCGAAGCGGCGATCAGGCGTCTGGCGTCGGAAGGTTTGGACGGCGACGTGCTCGTCTTCCTGCCCGGTGCGTCGGAGATTCGACGCGCGCAGGAGGCTTGCGCGCGGATAGCATCGGACGCAGAACTTCTGGTCTTGCCGCTGCACGGCGAGTTGCCCGCAGCCGAACAGGAGCGCGCGGTTCGTCCCGCCGGACGACGCAAAATCATCCTCTCGACCAACGTCGCCGAAACTTCCCTGACGATTGAAGGCGTCGTCGCCGTCGTTGATTCGGGGCTGGCGCGCGTCGCTTCGCACTCGCATTGGTCTGGCTTGCAGACGCTCGGCGTCGCGCGCATCAGCCGCGCCTCCGCCACCCAACGCGCCGGACGCGCCGGACGCACGCGCGAAGGTCGCTGCCTGCGTCTCTACACCGCGCAGGATTTCAACGCCCGCCCCGCATACGAAACACCCGAAATCAGCCGTCTCGATTTAGCCGAACCCGCGCTCGAACTCCACGCCGCAGGCGTCACAGACCTCGACGCCTTCGAGTGGTTCGAACCGCCGCCGCCGAACGCGCTCGCCGCCGCCGGAGCGTTGTTGCAGAGGCTCGACGCGATAGACGCCGGAGGGCGCGTCAACGCGCGCGGTCGGAGGATGTTGCGCCTGCCGTTGCACCCGCGCCTGTCGCGTCTCGTCGTCGAAGCGGAGGCGCGCAATGTGGCGGACGAAGGATGTCTGGTCGCCGCGCTGATTAACGAGCGCGACATCCGCGCGAGCAGCATCCTGCCCGGCACAAACGAACGACGCAGAACGCACGACGCCGCGAGCAGTCCTTCCGACCTGCTCGAACTCCGCGACCTCTTCACGGAGGCCGAACGCGCGAACTTCGCGCCCGAGAGTCTGCGTCGTCTGAATCTGGAAGCGCGCACGGTGCGCACGGTCGAACGCGTCCGGCGTCAACTGCAAAGGTTATGCGCGGGAGAAAGAAAGGAAAGAGGAGAGAGAGGACGGGGAAGGGAAGAGAGAGGGAAGAAAAGAGAAGATGCGGGGAAGGGAAGAGAAGAGAGAGGAAAGGCTCTCTCGAAAGAGCAGGAGACGGAGTTGCTGATTGCGATTCTGACGGGCTACCCGGATAGGGTCGCGCGTCGCCGCGTCTCGACGGGTGACGCGCAGGCGTCCGACGCGGAGTTGTTGCTCGCGGGCGGGAGCGGCGCGGAACTCGCGCCGGAGAGCGTCGTGCGGCAGGCGGACTTGTTGGTCGCCGTTGATGCCGAGGAACGTGTGGGAGCGGGGCGGGGAAGGGCGGGCGGCAGAAGCGGCGCGCGGACGTTTGTGCGTCTGGCGAGCGCGATTGAGCCGGAATGGCTGCTCGATCTCTACACGAATTTAATTAGCGAAACGACGGAGGCGAGTTGGAACTCTGAAGCCGAGCGCGTCGAGGTCGTGCGGCGTCTGGTTTACGAAGGGCTGACGCTCGACGAGAGCCGGACGACCGACGCGCGCGACGAGCGGGTCGCGCAAGTTCTCGCCGGGGCGGCACTCGCGGCGGGCGTCGAGGCGTTCGCGGGCGAGGAGATAAACCACTTTCGCGCGCGCGTCGAATTTATGTCGCGGACGTTTCCCGAGGCTGGCTTCCCCGTGCTTTCAGAGACGGACGTGCGCGCGGGTCTCGTCCGGCTGTGCGAAGGACGGCGCAGCTTTGCCGAACTGCGCGCGGCTGCGCGAGCGGGCGGGTTGCTCGAAGAGTTGCGCGCGAGATTGAGCGCGGAACAGAAGCGAATGCTGGCGGCGTCGGCTCCGGAGCGCATCGCGCTGGCGACGGGCCGACAGGTGCGCGTCAACTATGAACGGGAGCGGACGCCTTGGGCGGAGTCGCGCCTGCAAGATTTTTTCGGGATGAAGGAGGGGCCGAAGATCGCGGGCGGGCGCGTCGCGCTCGTGCTCCACCTGCTCGCGCCCAATCGTCGTCCGGTGCAACTGACCGCCGACCTCGCGGGCTTCTGGACGCGCCATTACCCGCAGGTGCGACGCGAACTCAGCCGCCGCTACCCCCGCCACGCGTGGCCCGAAAACCCGCTCGCCAAACCGGAGAAGGGAAGTTAAGCGCAGCTAACAAAATCCCGAAAGAAATTAACAGGATGGACAGGATAAACAGGATGAAAGAAATGATGAATGCTGAATGATGAATGATGAACTAAAAGAACCGAAGACTTTTATTCTTAAAGTTCGTCATTCATCATTCAGCATTCCGCGTTTATCGTTTAATTTATCCTGTCTATCCTGTCCATCCCTGTTCAATTCTGCGTTGCCCGCGTCTCTTCGCTACTGTCCGCGTCCGGCAAACTTTCCGCCGCCGCCCTGTCAACGAGCCATTCGAGGCTGCCCGCGAGGGGACGAATCAACTGCGCGGGCAGACGCTCGGGGTCGCGCGCGCCGTGCAGGACTTCCGCGAGACGCGCGGCTTTACCCGCGCCCGCCACCATGAAGACGACGCGAGCGGCGTGATTGATGGCGCGCGCGGTGAGCGTGATGCGGAAGGCGCGCAACTTCTCGACGCGGTTGGCGACGACCCACGCCTGTTCTTCCGCGAGCGCGTGCGTGTGCGGAAAGAGCGAGGCGGTGTGCCCGTCGTCGCCCATGCCGAGCAGCACGAGGTCGAAGCGCGGCCACTCGTCGCCTTTGAAGAAAGCGCGCAGTTCATCTTCGTAGCGGCGCGCGCCGGACGCCGCATCGCCCGCCCCTTCAATCCGATGAACATTCGCCGCCGGAACGGCGACACGCGCCAACAGCGTCTCGCGGGCCATGCGGTAATTGCTGTCGGGATGCGCGGGCGGCACGCAGCGTTCGTCGCCGAAAAAGATGTGAACCTTCGACCACTCCAACTGATTTTTGTAAGCATCGCTCGCCAGCAACTTATAAACACGACGCGGCGTCGTCCCGCCCGCCAGCGCGACGCTGAAACGCCCCGACACGCCAACCGCCGCCCGCGCCGCCGCCACAAAACGCTCCGCCGCAGCCTGCGCCAACTGCTCCGCATCATCGAAAACGGAAATCATCAGAAGTCCAAAGTCACAAGTCCAAAGTCCAAAGTCGGAAGAATAAGCGGTTCAACGTCGTAAGGATAAAACTGTTAACACAGGGCCTTCAGACTTTGGACTTTGGACTTTCAGACTTGCGACTTTTTTTTGACAGCAGTTGTTCCCATTCGGTGTGGACGAAGCCGCCGCCGGGCCGGTCGGTGCGTTCGTATGTGTGCGAGCCGAAGAAGTCGCGTTGCGCTTGCGTCAGGTTGAGCGGGAGGTTGGCGGTGCGATAGAGGTCGAAGTATGCGAGGCTGGCGGACATGGCGAGCGCGGGGACGCCGTGTTCGACGGCGGTCGTGAGCGCGCGCCGCCAGTTCGTCTGCGACGCTTCGAGCCACGCTTGAAAATCAGTATCCAGCAGAAGATTCGGCAGGTCGGGGCGGCGTTGATAGGCTTGCTTGATTTTGTCGAGAAAGCGCGCGCGGATGATGCAGCCGCCCTTCCAGATGCGCGCCACTTCGCCGGGATTGATATTCCATTTCCAGTTGTGCGAACCCTCGCGGATGAGGTTCATGCCCTGCGCGTAGGAGCAGATTTTCGCGGCGTAGAGCGCATCGTGAATCGCTTCGATCATCGCGCGCTTGTCACCTTGATAGTTTATGTCGCGCGGCCCCTTGAGTTGTTTACTCGCTTCGACGCGTTCCTCTTTGCGCGCCGAGAGATTGCGCGCGACGATGGCGGCGTCAATCGTCGGGATGACGACTCCCAAGTCGAGCGCGACCTCGCTCGTCCATTTTCCCGTCCCCTTCTGTCCGGCTTTGTCGAGCACCAGATTGACGAGCGGCTGCCCCGTCTCTTCGTCCTTGACGCGGAGAATCTTCGCGGTGATTTCGATGAGATAGGATTCCAGATCGCCTCTGTTCCACTCGTCGAAGATGTCCGCCATCTCAGAGACTTCGAGGCGGAGGACGCGTCGCATCAGGTCGTAGGCTTCGGCAATCAACTGCATGTCGCCGTACTCGATGCCGTTGTGCACCATCTTGACGTAGTGGCCCGCGCCGCCCGGCCCGATGTATGTGACGCACGGGCCGTCGTCCACCTTCGCCGCGATGGCTTCCCAGATGGGACGAATCTGCTCGTAGGCCGCGCGGTCGCCGCCGGGCATCAGGCTCGGCCCCAGAAGCGCGCCCTCCTCGCCGCCCGACGTGCCGGAACCGATGAAGTTGAAGCCTTCGGTTTTGAGAGACGCTTCGCGGCGCGCGGTGTCGAGAAAGTGTGAGTTGCCGCCGTCAATGATGATGTCGCCCGCGTCGAGAAAGGGCTTGACGAGATTGATCGTCCAGTCAACGGGGTCGCCCGCCTTGACGAGCAGAATAATCTTGCGCGGACGCTCAAGCATCCGGACAAACTCCTCCGGCGAAGGCGCGCCCGCGATTCGCTTGCCCCCGACGCGCGCGAGGAAACTCTCGACCACCTGCGCTTCACGGTCGAAGACGGCGACGCTGTAGCCGTTGCGCTCGATGTTGAGGGTCAGGTTCTGTCCCATCACGCCGAGTCCGATCATGCCGATTTGGGCCGACGGCGGCGTGCGCTCCGTTGCTGTCATGCGTTCGAGTCCTTTCGGGAAAAAGCGTCAGGAGTATCTATGACTTCGGAAAAGATGTTCGGCGCGCGGAGTTGACGAAGCAACACGCGGACGCACGACGTACGCGCGCGCGGCGGCACGCTTCGACCTGCGGACGCCCGCCGGATTCACCTCGAAGCGAGACGCGGCGACCGCGCGCCTCACAATTCATTGTCATGGATTCTGGTCAAACGTCCGACATCTTAACACAGAAACGCTTGCCTTCAGGCCGCACGCGTCCGCCCTTCCGGCGTTCGCGGCTGGCAAGGGTAAATAAAGCCCTGAAACGGCTTTTGTCGCAAATTCGACACAAATTCCCGCTTGCAAACCTGCTTGCAGGAAACGCTGAAACCCTTGTAAAACTTGGTTTTTCGTTCGATTTGACCATTCGCAGGATAATTTTTGAAAACAGCTTGACAAGAAATTGCAACATATTGTAGTCTGCCCGCGTTCAGTCAGTTTGGTAATAGGGATTACACAATCTCAGTCCCCGCACACAATACAAACTCAATCCGGGAAGGTGCGAAACTTCCTCTCGATTGAGCAGGCATTCCACAGAGTAGAAGTAGTGCGTGTATTTCTTCTGCCGGATGCTGACCGATGTAGGCGAGCAACTCAACAGCGGAGATTTATCGCAACTCGACGACAGAGGTTTCAGCAAGAACGCACGACTCCCGTCAGTTTTGCTTTCTACTTCAACCCAGACGGAACAAATAATCCCCGTTGACGCCGGACACACAGGAGCGCCCTTCCTCTTACCGGCAATCAACACACACACAACCGAATAGTTGATTTCAAACCGGCCCCGCCGGTCTGGGTCGTCGTGTGCCTCGAAAGACGTGCGGACGCGCGGACTCGTATCGAGTCTGGCTTCTCCGTCGGAGTCCGAAGACAGCGACTCTTGGAACGGGGCGGAATTGTGCCCCGACGAGCGCGCCCGCTTGAAGGGGTGCACACTCGCCGGTTATCCGTCTGCCAGCCGTCCGGCACAGAACGCGACGGGGCGCAAAGTCCGGCGCGATTGGTTTCGCCGCTCAGACGCCTGCTCCAACGAGCCGACGTTGAAACTTAACTCAAACGCCCTTCATTCAATCAACGCAAACATTTCTGCAAAACCGGAGTCGGGAAACTCACATGGCACTCACAAAGATGACGAAGCGAAACGTGTCGGCCAGATTCAGGCGAACGCCCCGCAACGCGCAGCGGCGGCGCAAGTTGTTGTTGGCCTCCCTGTCGTTGATGTTGTTGACGTTGATTGTGAGCGGGCTGCAACTCCCGTCTAAGGTCGGGGCGCAGGGCGACGGCGAGCGCGGGGCGCGCAACGCGGGCGTCCGACCGAAACGCCCGACCGCGCGCACGGCTCCGGCGTCGTCTGCTCCCGCCGCGCCGAAGGGCAACTTCAAGACCGCGCGCATCTCGGACGGAGCGGAAGCGGGCGTGAGCGCGGAGAGTTTGTCGCCGATTCTGGCGGCTGCGGATTTCGATTTGATCGGGCTGGCGGTGACGGCGAGTCCCGCGACGCAGTCCGTGCCGAAGAATACGCCGACCGCCGTTCTGGTTGCGCCGCAAGTGCCGGAAGGGACGGACGTGGCACAGATCGTCGCCGGAATGAATCCGCTCTACCGCGTGCGCGGCGAGTTGACCGGCCCCTCATTCAGCAATCCGGTGACGCTCGAAGGGCCCATCGGCCAGCCGCTCGCCATCCCCGCGATGTCGCAGGCGGGCGACCACATGCTGCAAAACCTGCGCGTCGTGGACACGGGCACGGACGGCCAGCCGGTCGTCGCCGCCGTCACGCCGGACTCGTGCGGCATCGTCGTCTTCGAACGTATTCTGATCTCCGAAGTGCACGTCAACGAGTTGACCTTCGACGAGATTCGGCAGGCGGGCATCGTCCTCACGGACGACTCTTATCAGGCTTTCAACTTCACGCTCGGCATCGGCACAACCTCCGACGCGCAGCAAATCTCCATTCCCGTCGCCTTCCCGACCGTCGGCATCACAGACCCGCGCCCCATCGTCGGCACACCGACCATCAGCGGCCCCGGCATTGACCTGCCCACCTTCGTCCCCATCATGCTGACCGAGGGCGGCGGCGACGACGAGGGCGGCGGGCCGCGTAAAGCCCCTGATTTTGGCGGCGAGCCGGTCAGGATTCCGGGCGTCGTCGTCTTTCCCGGTCGCGTCGGGTTCCTTCATCAGTTCTTCGAGGCTATCGTCATCGTCGCCAACGGCGCACCCAACGGCGCGCCGCTCGTGCTTCGTCAACTCCACGCCAAAGCCAAGCTGCCCGACAACGGCACGCCCGCCAACCCGTCCGACGATCCCTTGCGCATCGCCGAGACGCAGACCGGAGGACGCGTCTTTGAACTCGACCTGCACGGCCTCGGAGCCGACGCCAAATACGGCACGCCCGACGACACCGACAGCTTCTCGCCCGGACAATCCGGACAGGCGACCTTCCTGCTCGAAGGCATGAAGGAAGGCTTGCACACCATCAATTTCGATCTGAGCGCATCGCTCGAAGGTCTGCCTTCGGGGCCGGTGACGGTGACGGGTCAAGTGCCGGGCGCGGTGCTCGTCCGCGACGTGAGTTTCGCCGTCACCTTCACGCATCCGAACATCGTCCGCGCGGGTCAGGAGTACGACCTTGCGATGACGATGTACAACTCGGGCAGCCGCAACATCACGGGCGCGTTCGCGCAACTGCCGTCGAACAGCGTCAGCGGCGCATCCTTCATCGGTCAGGATACAGGCGCGCGACAGTTTCAGGAGACGATCAAGGTCGGCGAATCGGCGACGGTCAAGTGGCGTCTGCGCGCGCACGTGACGGGCGCGGTCACGGCCTCGTACGTCAAGGTCGGGGAGGACATCAGCGCGGGCCTGCGGCTCATCACGGGCGTCGGCGACCGCAACGTCCCGCTCTCGCCGGAGTCTCTGATTCTGCCCGACCCCGTCAAGCATCTGCCGCCGTCGGTCGTCGAGGCCGGACGCGAGTTGCTCGGTCAGGCTTGGAGCGTGGCGAACGCGCCGCCGGGGTCTCTGCCGCGCGGCGTGCAGCCCATCGGCAAGCAGGTCGTGGTTGACCGCGCGGTCGAGATGGGCATCGCGGGGATGCGCGTTGACTTCAAGGAAGCGAAGAGCGTTTCGGTCGGGACGCTGATGCGCGACTGGCTCGGCGAGCTACAGGAGACGCCCGACGAGGGTTTCGCCGACGCGATGCGCAACACGCCCTCCGGCTTCGTCTGGTACGACAGCATCGGCGCGGAGTTCTACAAACGCTTGACGGGTGCGACGCCCGCGAGCGCATCCGCGCTCCATCTTGAGTTTGCCAACGCCGAGATGCCGCGCTCGCAGTTCATCTCCGCGCTCGTCACACACGCGGACGGCGCGAGGGTCGCGGGCGCGCGTTTCGCGGACGCGCAGGGCGCGAAGATCGGTTTCGGCGCGACGGCTGCCGAGCGTTTCGGCGACTCGCAGACGGGCGCATCGCTCTCTCTCGACGCAGTCAACGCGCTCGACGGCGTGCACACCACCAGCGTCGGGCAGATGCTCGCCGTCTCGGAACCGGCGGCGGGTCAATGGACTCTCGAACTCGACGGCTGGCAGCAGGGCAGCGTTGACATCTCCCTGCTCATGCCCGCGACGAGCCGCACCTTCCAACATCTGACTTGGAGCGGCGTGCAGATCGCGGCGGGCGGCAAATACCGCGTCAACTTCCGGCCTTTGAATGCGAACGCGACGCCCGTTCTCGAAGAGTTGCGCGGCGGCACGTGGCAGGCGTTGGGAGTTGCGCCGCAGGTCTCGACGCTCAATCAACCGTCGCCGCGCGTCGTCGGCGTCATACAGGTGACGAACGAAGTCGTCCCCGGCGGCGACAAGTACGGGCGTCTGATCGGCGTGCTGTTCTCCAAGCCGATGTCGAAGGAATCGTCCGAGACCGTCTCGCGCTACGCCGTCGGCGGCGGCGCGCTCAAGGGCTCGAATCCGGCGGAACAGGTCGGCGGGCCGATCAAGGTCACGGGCGCGAAACTCGACTACGGCAGCCGCTTCGTCTTCCTCGGCCTCAACTCGACCATCGGCCCCTACATTGACCGCGACCTGACCGTCACCGGCGTCTATGACGAGAGACGGATGCCCATCTCGCCTTCGCCCGCGACGAGTCCCATCGAAGCGCGCGTCTCGCCGCAGGGCATCCCGCCCGGCGCTTACCTGACGGGCCGCGTGATGAACGCCGACGGCACGCCCGTCGCCAATGCTCAGGTCATCTACTGGTTCCAAGAATGTCCCGACCCCTCCTTCCTCGCGCTTCCGCCTCCGCCCATCCCCATCGCCATCCGCAACACCGACGCGCAGGGACGCTACTCGATTGATTACGTCCGCGACGGTGACTGCGGGCCGCTGAGCGTGACGGTCAATAACCCGACGACCCACTCGGAGAAACGTCTCACGTCGCCCGTCGCATACGACGGGCAGCACATGGTCTTCGACATGGTCTTCCTCGCGCGCGGAGGCGTGCAGGGAACGGTCACGGTCGGCGGTCGGCCTGCGCCGAACACGTTCGTCAGAATCGTGCCCGCTTTAGACGTGATCGGCACGAAGGTCGTGCAGACCGACGACTTGGGACGCTACGCGGCGACCGATATTCCGGTCGGCACAGTCTCGGTCAGCGCGGTCGGCACGGGCACGCTCTCGACATCTTCGGGCCTCGCGGCGGGAACCATCGAAGGGCCGAACCAGACGGCCATCATCAACGTCTCTCTGCAAGACACACAAGGCTCTGTGAGCGGTCGCGTCGTTCATCCCGACGGCAGCCCCTCGGTCGGCTCTCTCGTCGTCGCCTACGAACGCATCCCCGGCTTCTCGACGCTGCGCCCCGACGGCGCGACGGCGGTCGGCTATGCCTTCACCGACCGCGACGGCGGTTTCAAGATTTCCAACCTGTTGCTCGGCACGGTGAGCCTCGAAGTGACGGATTACGTGACCGCGCGCTTCGTCACGCAGAGCGTGCTCCTGTCGCCCTCGACGCCGCAGGTCAACGGTCTTCTGTTGACGCTACCGGGCAGCGGCAGCGTCACCGGCAGAGTGACGGATGAGACGGGCGCAGCCGTCGCGGGCGCGATTGTCAGCGCGGCGGGCCGCGCCGTCCGCACCGACGCCTCCGGCATCTACACGCTGCGCGAGCTTCCCGTCGGCACGGCGCAGGTTTCCGCCATCTCCGCCGAGACGGGGATGGCTGGCAGCGCGCGCGCCGTCGTGCAAATCGGGCAGACGACGACCGATGTCAACATCACCATCCTGCGTCCCGCCAAACTACAGGGGCGCGTCCTTCTCGTCGAGGAAGGCACGACGACGCCCAAGCCTCTGGCCGGTGCGCGCGTCACGGTTGACGGCCTGACCATCGTGGACACGGACGGGCAGGGCCGCTACACGCTCGAAAACGTCGAACCCAATACCAACCACCTGCTGCGCATCGTCCACGTCGGCAAGAAACTGGGCGTCAACATGCCCGTCATCTTCTCGCCCGGCGAGACGCTGACGAGGGACGCCACCTTCCGACCCGGCAGCATTCACGGTCGCGTCTATCAACCCGACGGCGTGACGCCCGTGCTCGCTCAAGTGACGATCTATTCGCCCGTGCCCCTGACGACCGAGGGGCCGGACTTCGGCATGCTCAGTTCCGGCGACGCGCCGCTCACGGCGCAGACCGCCGCCGACGGCACATACGTCGTGCACGGTCTCAACCCCGGCACGTTCCGCGTCAGTTCTTCCAACGTCTTCTTCCCGACGCGCGTCAGCGAGGGCGGCGTGCTCGCACCCGGCGGCAACGCCGAGTGCAACCTGACGCTCGTCAGCACGCTGACGGGCAAGATTCAGGGCCGCATCTTCCAGCCCGACGGCACGACGCCTGCGGGCGCGGGCATCCGCGTCAGCTTAACCGGCGGCTCGCTCGCCGAAGTCACCGTCCGCACGGACGACACGGGCCATTACGAGTTCGCCGAAGTCTTCTCGGCGGGCAGCTACAGCCTGACGGCGACCGACCCCGTGACGGGCAACAGCAACCGTCTCAACATTCAGGTCTCGAAGAACAAGGATGCCTTCTTCGACATCCGCCTGCTCGGCACGGGCGGCCTGCGCGTGCGCGTCATAGACGGCGGCGGCAATCCCGTCCGCAGCGGCAACATCAGGATAGACGGCACGGAGTATCCCTTCGCGCATCGCTTCGCGGAGATCACGCCCGACGTGAACGGCGCTATTCAGTTCGACAACCTGCCCGAAGGCTCTTATGCCGTCTCCGCCAGCGAGCGCGGATTGGGCGGGCGCGTCGAAGCGACCGTCCCCGTCGGCTCCGTCGTCGAGACGACTATTCAACTCCAAGCTTCAGGAGCCGTGCAGGGCAAGGTCTTCATGCCCGGCGGGACGATTCCCATCGGTCTCGCCGACGTGCAACTCAAACTCGGCGGACGCTCCGTCGGCTTCAACGTCACGCAGGACGACGACACCAATCGCGGCTCCTTCTCTTTCCTCAACGTCCCGACCGGAGACTTCACGCTCGACGTGTTTGACAACCGCACGGGCCGCGTCGGTCGCTCGGCAGGTCGCGTCACATCGCAGAACGAGGTCGTCACCGTCAATGTCGAGTTGCTGCCGGTCGGCGCAGTCGCCGGACGCGTGACGGCCAACGGCAACCCGGTTGACCACGCGCTTGTCCACATCAGCGCGGACGGCTCCGGCATACGCGGCGCGTCCATCTACGCCACGACCGACCCCGACGGGCGTTATCGCTTCACGGGGATACCTGCGGGCAGGTTCACCGTCACCGTCTCGGATGCTCCGGGCGGGCAGACCGGCGCGGCTTCCGGCACGGTCGCCGGAAACGTCGAGCCGCTCGCCGACACGATTCTCGACATCGCGCTCGAACCGAGCCAGACCGTCACAGGCACGGTCTATCAGGCGGGCAGCACGTCAGAAGTCGTCCCCGGCGCGCGGGTGACGATTATGGTTGGCGGTCGCGTCTATCGCACTTCAACCAACGTCAACGGCGTCTATCGTCTTGAGTTCGTCGCGCTCGGACAGGTACGCGTGCGCGCCGAAGCTCCGACCGGATTCGACCGGGGCGAAGCTGCCCTCGTCGCGGGCACGCAGCAGGGCGCGACCGTCACGTCCAACGTCACGCTCGCCGGAACCGGCACGATTACCGGCAACGTGCTTAACCACGACGGCACGCCTCTGACCATCGGCACGATCACCTTCACCAACGACGAATGGGGCGGCACGCCGCTCTCGATCATCACGGGCGTGCAGTCCAACGGGCGCTACACCATCGCGGGCGCGCCCGCCGGAGCGTTCGCGCTCAAGCTCGCCGTCACGGGTCGCGTGGAGGTCGGCTCGGCGTCGGGCGTCGGGCTGGCGGGCCAGACCGTCGAGTTGCCCATCCGTCTCGAAGATGCGGGGCGCGTGACGGGCACGGTCAAGACCGACGACGGCAGCGCGCCGGTCACGGGCGCGGATGTCGTCCTCTTCCTCAATCGCGCGAGCGGCGGCTCGCTCCGCTTCTACACGCACACGGACGCGGCGGGCGTCTGGCGTTTCGACAACGTGCCGCTCGGCACGCTCTCCGTCACCGTCATGGACATCCCGACGGGCGGCCTCGCGCGCGCGTTCGGCGCGCTCACCGCTAACGGGCAGGTGCTCGATACGGGCGAGGTGAATATTGATGCGACGCCGATTCGCGTCGAATCCGTCACGCCCGCCAACGGCACGACGGGCGTCACCAACAACGCGCCGGAAATCACCGTCACCTTCAGCGAACCGGCCAACGCCGGAACGCTCAACGGCACGGTGCAACTGCGCTCGGGTTCCAACTCTATCTCCGCCTCGCAAACGCCCGCCGCCGACGGTCGCAGCATCAAGCTCAAGCCGACGAGTCGGCTGACCGATAGCCAGACCTATTCGGTCGTCGTCACGACGGGCTTGCAAGACCTCGTCGGGCATCATCTGGCGAGCGAGTTCCGCTCGACCTTCGTCACGGCAGACCAGACCGCGCCGACGGTGGCGAGCATCAGCCCTGCCAACGGCGCGGAGCGCGTCGCGCCGACGACCGGCATCCTCGTCAACTTCAACGAACCGCTCGACGCGACGCAAGACCTCTCGAACGTCGTCTCGCTGACGAGCAGTTCCAAGGAAGGCCCGGCGGTCGCGGGCGCGAGCACGCTCGCCGCCGACGGTCGCAGCATCACCTTCCACCCCGCCGCCGCGCTCGAAGAGGGCACGCGTTACACCGTCGTCGTCACGGGCCAGCGCGACGCGTCCGGCAACACGCAGACGGCTGGCTTCACCTCCATCTTCTCGACGGTTGACCAATCGCCGCCCGTCATTGACCCGCTGCCCATCAACGGCCAGCGCGTCCGTTCATTCCGTCCCGTCATCACGGCGACCTACCGCGACAATCTCTCCGGCGTCAAAGTCTCCTCCGTCGTGCTCCGGCTCGACGGCGCGGACGTGACGGCGGGCGCGACCGTCACCGGCACGTCGCTCACCTACACGCCGCCCGCGCCGCTCGCGCGCGGCGCACACAACGTCAGCCTTCAGGCCGCCGACAACGACGGCAACCTGAGCGCGGCGCAGACCGCCACCTTCGAGATTGACGACTCCGGCGCGATCATCACCAGCTTCACCATCGCGGGCGCGCCCGCGACCGACGGCATGTTCGTCACCTCGACGCTCCAACCCGTCATCGCCGTCACCTACAACGACGACACGGGCGCAGACCGTTCCGGGACACGACTGCTCCTCGGCTTCAACGGCCAAGCGCCGCAGCCGGTCGCCGCCAACGTCACCGACAACACGCTCAGCTATCAATCGCCGACGCCGATGCAGGAAGGCCGCTACACGGTCGAGGCCATCATCGTCAACAACCTCGGCACGTCCACCTCGACGGGAAGAATCAACTTCACGTTGGACGTTGACGCGCCGCAAATCGCCACCATCAACCCCTCCACCGGCACGCAGCACGGCGGCACGACCGTCACCATCACCGGCGAACGCCTGCTCAACTCCGTCCCGCCGACGACGGGCGCGGGCACGGGTCTGCTCGGCGACTACTACTACAACACCGACTTCACAGACCTGACGTTCCAACGCGTCGCGCCGACCATCAACTTCGACTGGGGCTCGCAATCGCCCGACCCGTCGCTGCGCCCGCAGAAGCACTCGATTCGTTGGAGCGGCCAGATCGTTCCCCGCTACAGCGAAACCTACACGTTCGGCCTGAGCACGGCGACGGCTGTGAAGTTGACGATTGACGATCAGGTCGTCATTGACAAGCACGGCGAGTCCGGCTTTATCGAATACACCGGCCAGATCAATCTGGTCGCCGGACAACGCTACAACGTCCGCATTGACTACTATCAGGTCGCCTTCAATTCGGCGGTCAAGTTCAACTGGTCGAGCGCGAGTCAGGCGAAGGAGATCGTGCCCGCGAGCCAACTCTATCCGAACGCCTCCGCGCCCGTCGTCACCTTCGGCGGCAACGTCGCCAAGATGATCAGCGCAACTTCGGGCACGCCCGATACGGTTGTCGTCGAGACTCCGGCAGGCGCGCCCGGTGTGACCGAGGTCGAACTCACGACCGACCGTGGACGCGGGCTCGTCGCGGGCGGCTTCAACTACGAGGCCGACGCGCGGACGCCGCTGATGCCCGAGCCGGACACGCTCGCGCTCTGGCATCTGGACGAAACCGGCAACGGGGCCGTCCCCATCATTGACGCCTCCGGCATTCTCAACGCCACCTCCGCCAGCACTTCGACCGTCCAGCCCGGACGCTTCGTTCGCGGCAGGGCGCGCGCCAACATCGCCTCCGGTCAGGACATCGAAAACGTCCTCGCGCTCGGCACGAAGAGTTTCACGGTGGAGACGTGGATCAAGACCGCGCCGGTCGAACGCACCTACACGCTCGTTGGTAAAGACCATCCGAGCGCGGGCGGCGCGAACTATACCGTCAGCGATTTCACATTCCAGATACTTCCTTCCGGCGGCCTGCGCGGCATCGTCCACGACACCAACGGCACGCAATGGAAGGTTGAACTGCCAGCCGCCACCCTGCGCGTTGACGACAATCAATGGCATTACCTCTCGATGGTCGTGAACCGCGAGTTGTCGCGCCTTTCCATCTACGTAGACGGAGTGGAGCGGGCCTTTATCGGGACGGGCGGGATGCAGCCCGTCATCAACTTCAACAACTATCCGCTCCGCGCCGGACACTACGACTCGGGCGGGCCAAGCACTCCCGGCACGTCCGCGCCGACGGAGTTTCCCGGTACGCTCGACGAGATTCGTCTCTCCTCGACCGCTCATTCGGAGACCGCCATCCGTCAAACCTATCTCGGCACGGAGGGGACGCTCGGACTCGTCGTCCTCAAGTCCACGCCCTACGCGCTGGCGCGCGGGACGACCGTCCAGATGGACGTTTCCGGCTACAACCTTTCGCACGTCACCGCGACCGTTACCGACAGCGCGGGCACGCTCCAGCCGACCCGCACCCTCTCCTCTTCGGCCAACCGCGCGCGCCTCGAAATCGCCGTCGCGCCGGCAGCCGCGCTCGGCAACGCGCAACTCGTTCTCAGTTCCAGCGCGGGCACGGTGACGCGCTCGCTCATCGTGGTCGAACTCGGGCAGAGCGTCTACGGCGTCGAGCCGGACACGCGACTGCTCTGGCACATGGACGAGCAATCCGACCGGCGTCTGATTGACGCCAGCACCTACTCGATTGACGGCACGGCTGATGTTCAATCCATCATCACCGCCGGACGCTTCGGGCAGGGGCGGAAGCGCGCGAATATAGCTGCTGATCAGGACAACAGCCTTCTCCTCTTCGGCACTTCCAGCTTCACCGTCGAGGCTTGGATGAAGACTTCACCCGTCGAGCGCACCTACACAATCGTCGGCAAAGACCACCCGAGCGCGGGCGGGGCCAACTACACCGTCAGCGATTTCACGCTCCAACTCACGCCGGCGGGCGGCCTGCGCGCCATCGTCCACGACACCAACGGCACGCAATGGAAAGCGCAGATGGCGGCGACGGTCTATGACGTGGACGACGACCAATGGCACGCCGTCGCGATGGTCGTCAATCGAGAGCACGCGCGCCTTTCCATCTACGTGGACGGAGTGGAGCGGGCCTTCGTCGGGACGGGCGGAATGCAGCCCGTCATCAACTTCAACAACTACCCGCTGCGCGCCGGTCACTACGACTCGGGCGGGCCGTCCATCTCCGGCACATCTGCGCCGACGGAGTTTCCCGGTACGCTCGACGAGATTCGTGTCTCCTCGACGGCGCACACGGTGGCGCGTATCCGCGCCGACTTCGAGGGCAATAGCGGTCTCTTCATCACCTCCGCCGCGCCGAGGGAGGTCAAGCGCAACAAGACCTCCGCGCAGCGCACCGTGACGACCGTCAACGTCGAGGGTTACGACCTGAGCGGCGTCAGCGCACGCGTCGAGCGGCAGGGCGAACTCCTCGACATCAACGTCAACGTCGCGGAGAGCACCTATCGCAGCGCACGCTTCGATCTGGCGGTCGCGCCGACCGTCCATCTCGGGCAGGCCAAACTCGTGCTCTCCAAACCGGGGCAACCCGATGCCTTCGCGGATATTTACATCTCGGAGACGAGCGAGTTCGTCGTGGATAACGACACGGTCGTCCTCTGGCACTTGAACGAAACGACCGACGGCAACGTCACCATTCTCGACAGCGGCGCGCTCTCGATTGACGGGCGGGCCGACACCAACTCGAAGGCCGCTCCGGGCCATTTCCTCGGCGGCAGAAACCGCGCCAGCATCGTCGCCGATACCGACTTCAACGCGCTCCTCTTCGGCACGAAGAGTTTCACGGTGGAGACGTGGGTCAAGACCGCGCCGGTCGAACGCACCTACACGCTGGTCGGCAAAGACCACCCGAGCGCGGGCGGGGCCAACTACACCGTCAGCGATTTCACGCTCCAACTCACACCGTCCGGCTCTATTCGCGGCATCGTCCACGACACCAACGGCACGCAATGGAAGGCCGAGATGGGCCCGACCATCTACGACATAGACAACGACCAATGGCATCACGTCGCGATGGTCGTCAGTAGAGAACACGCGCGCCTTTCCATCTACGTGGACGGAGTGGAGCGGGCCTTTATCGGGACGGGCGGGATGCAGCCCGTCATCAACTTCAACAACTACCCGCTCCGCGCCGGACACTACGACTCGGGCGGGCCAAGCACTCCCGGCACGTCCGCGCCGACGGAGTTTCCCGGTACGCTCGACGAGATTCGCGTCTCTTCGACGGCGCATTCTGCCGAGCGTGTCGCTTCCGACGCCATCGGCTACGACGTGATTCGCCTGACGAGAATCCAGCCTATTTCCCTGCAAAGAGGCACGGTCAGCGTCCCCGTCATCATCACGGGCAACGGCCTGACCGACGCCACTTTGACAACCAACCGGCCCGAGGTCGGCGTGAGCATCGTCTCGACCACGGCGACGCGGATTGATGCGCTCGTCACGGTTCCCGGCACGTCCGCGCTCGGCACGCTCACTTTCACCGCGACCGATTCGTTGAACCAGTCGCTCTCAATCTCGAACGAGATTGTTGACCAGAAACCGTTCGTCAACTCGACGACCGACAACAACGCCACGCTCGCGCTCTGGCATCTCGACGAGGAGACTGTCGGCGCGGTTCCCTTCGCGGGCAGCGGCGACGCCGTCCCGACCATCATCGGCGGCACGCCGTCTTCCGCTTCGACGTTTGCCGATGGACGCTTCGGTAAGGGAAGAACTCTCGCCGGTATCGCGGGCAGCACGCAAAGCGGCACGATCAACTTCGGCACTTCGAGCTTCACGGTCGAATGCTGGATGAAGACGGGCGCAATCGAGCGCACCTATACGCTGGTCGGCAAAGACCATCCGAGCGCGGGCGGGGCCAACTACACCGTCAGCGATTTCACCTTGCAAATCACTCCGGCGGGCGGCCTGCGCGCCATCGTCCACGACACCAACGGCACGCAATGGAAGGCCGAGATGGGCCCGCGCATCTACGACCCCGCGACGGGCCAATGGCTCGTCACGCTCGACGACAATCGCTGGCACTACGTGGTGATGGTGCTCAACCGCAGTCACGCGCGGCTCTCCGTCTATATTGACGGAGTGGAGCGGGCCTTCGTCGGGACGGGCGGGATGCAGCCCGTCATCAACTTCAACAACTATCCGTTCCGCGCCGGTCACTACGACTCGGGCGGCCCGGTAGTCGCCGGAACAAACGCGCCGACCAACTTCCCCGGCACGCTCGACGAGATTCGCATTCTCCTCTCGGCGCGCACCGCCGAGGAGATTCGACAGACGTGGACGGGCGCAGAGACGACCGGCAGCGCGGCTCCCTTCGCGGCGGCGGCGGCGATGTCCGCCGAGCGCGTCAAAGAGCGGCAGGCCGAGATACAGGTGACATCGGTGTCGCCGATGCTCGTCGCGCGCGACAAGGCGTCGAGCAAGCCGCAGGTGACGACGGTCAAAGTCGAGGGCCGGATGCTCGACGGCGTGAGCGCGCGCGTCATGCGCGACGGTCAGCCGCTCGACGTGTCGGCCACCGTCGAGGCCAGCGCCGAACGCGAGTTGAGTTTGAAGCTCGCGGTCGCGCCGTCCGCGCCGCTCGGCGTCGCGCAACTTGTGCTCTCGAAGCAGGGGGTGGCGGACAAGACGGTCGCCCTCCGCATCGTCGAGCAGAGCGAGTTCGCGGTCGAAGCGGACACGCTCGCGCTCTGGCATCTGGACGAAAATGGCAACGGCGCGACGCGTCTCTCCGATGCGGGCCCGCACTCTCTGGAAGCGACGCCGAGCGCCGACTCGCAGACGCAGGCCGGACGCTTCAAGGCGGGCCGCGCGCGTCTCGGCGCGACGGCCAGCACGAGCGCGGTCGCGCCCCTCTTCGGCACGCAGAGCTTCACCGTCGAGTCTTGGATCAAGACCGCGCCGCTCGCTCAGGACTACCTGCTGGCGGGCAAACGCGGGCCGGAAGGCGGCGCGGATTGGACTTGGGAGATGCTCGCTTCGGGCGTCCTGCGCGCGCGTCTCTATGACACGAACGGCAATCAATGGCAGGTCGAGATGCCGCGCGAGATCGCGGAGTTGACCGACAATCAATGGCACTCGCTGGCGCTCGTCGTTGACCGCGAGGCGAAGCGTCTGGCGTTCTACGTTGACGGGCGCGAGCGCGCGTCGGCGTTGATGCCGGAGACGTTCGGCGAGCTTCGCAATCTCGGCAGCGTGTTGCAAGTCGGCCATGCGGGCACAAACGCCGGAGCGGGCGAGGGCACGCCGGAGTTTCCCGGTGTGATAGACGAAGTTCGCATCTCTTCGACCGCTCACAGCGCCGAGAAGATTGCGAACGACTTCGAGGGGCACGACGCGCCGCAGGTCACTTCGGTCGGCGCGCCCGACGTGCCGAAGGGAGTCGCTTCGATTCCCGTCACGCTCAACGGCTACGGGCTGGCGGGCACGACCGTCACGACCGCGCAGGCGGGCGTCCGTCTCGCCGTCACGCAATCAACATCCACACAACTCAATCTCCTCGTCTCGATACCGCAGACGGCGACGGCGGGCGCGCTGCGTCTCGACGTGAGCGATGCGCTCAAACGCACGACGGCGGTCGAACTCAACGTCGTCGAGCGCACGGCTTGGGAGCGAGCGCGCGGGAATCGTCCGGCGAGCGCAAGCAGCCGCGTCGAACCGGAGTCGCAACCCGCTAAGCCCGCCCCGCCGCGCACCGACTCTCGAACCGCTTCGAGCATCGCCGCCGAGAGCGGTGCGGGCGCGGGAGGCGACCGGCGATGAGACGAACATCCGGAGCAGCAGAAAGCCCCGACGAGACTCAAGGACGCAGCAGCGGACACCTGCAAACGGAATACGGTAGGGAAGAGATAGACAACATGAGACTCAGCGAACAGATCCTCAACGCTTCACCCTCGGCTAGCGATTCGGGCCGCGACTCCACACGCCCGTTTCAATCCGTCGTCAACGGCCTCAAGGCCCGCCTGAGAGCGGCGCGCGCGCGCAGAGCGTCGCGTCGTCGCGTCTCGCCCGTGCGCCGCGCCGCCGTGCCCGTCGTGACGTGGCTACTCATGTTCGTGCTCGTCTTTCAGCCGACGCTCATCCTCGCCGGAACGATCTCCGCGAAGGAACAGGGAACGTCTCCCGCCGTTGCCTCCTTCACGCGCTGGCCCAACTTCACCAACGCCTACACCGGCTTCGCGAGCGGCGCACAGAGCGCGTTGAACTATGTCTCGTCGCTCTTTGCATCGAGCGAAGATAATGCGCCGACGGAGATGTCGGCTGCACCCTCGGCTCTCGCCGTGCCCACACCCACACCCGACCACTCCGTGCGCGACGCCGCCATCTCGCGTCAGACTCCGAACATCAACAGCGGGCGCATCCTCGGCTCGCTGCGCGTCTTCGAAGGCAAAAGCTACTCGCTCAACAACGCCTTCACCCTC
>DATLMV010000054.1:0-7263 GCA_035537095.1 Pyrinomonadaceae bacterium | reverse complement strand
CGCCGACGCTCGTCGCCGGTTCAATTTAACTCTCTGGCTTTTAAGGCTTCGCGGCTGCGCCGGTCGAAGCGGTGGTGGCCGGATTGCGCTGGTTGTAGGCGGTGATGAAGTCGCGCGTGATGTTCACGCTCTCGACCGCGTAGAGCACCGGCACTTGGCTGACATCAATAATCATCGTGATGCCGCGCTCTTTGGCGTAGGCGTCGAGGGCTTTGAAGACATCCTCTTGCAGCGGCCCGAGCACTTCGCGCATCCGCTTTTCGAGATCGCGCTGGCCGTCTTCCTGCTCGCGCTCGATCTGCTTCTTCAAGGATTCGGCGTCGTCGGCTTTCCGGCTGAGCGTCGTCTGGTCGGCGACCGCTTTGGTGTCGTTGATCTCTTTGACGAGCGTGTTGTAACGCTGCTGCTTGGCTTGGATGCCTGTGCGGCGCGGCTGAAACTCGCGGTCAACCGTCTTCATGGCGGCGACGAAGCGGGCGATGCCGTTCTGCTCGTCGCTGAAAAACTCGGTCTGGATAACGGCGATTTTGGCGTCGCCGAGATTGACGGGGACAGCCGGACGCGCGGCGGGCGCGGCGGGACGTGCGCCACCGGCGGGCTGCTGTGCGACGGCGTTGACGGTTGCAAGAGCGGCTAGCACGACGGCAGCGGCGGTGAAACGAAATAATCTCATATCTCTTTTGTACTGCTCCTTACAGTTGAAAAGTTTGACGGCGCGCTGTTCGGTCATGAACCTTTAAGCGGCGCGGTTCGATAGTGTATGCCTCGGAGGTCGTTTAAAAAGTCCGCCCGATGCTGAAACGGAAACCGTTTTTCTTCTCGCGGAAAAAGATGCCCGGCAGTTCTGCCTGTTCACCGTTTCGCGCGTTCGGATTATAAAAATAGATGAGACGAAACGGCACGTTGACGACGGGTAGTTGGATGCGAACTTCAGCCCCGACGCTGGATCGGTAGTTGCTGAGTTTGGAAAAAATACTCTCCGACAAACCGACGCGCGTGTTCGTCTGCGCCTCGCCGCGCAGGAAGACCTGCCGGAAACCGAAGGGCAGCCCCGTCAGCGGGTCGCGCGCCGAAACAAACTCGGCCTGCGCCAGTTCTTCCTTCGTAACGAAGCGATTATCGCGCATGACGAGCGACAGGATGGGGAGGCCCGTGCGCGGGTCGAGCGGGCCGCTGGCGAGCGCGAGCGCGGGGTTGGCGCGCGAGGCTTGCAGGCTCAATCCGCCGAAATTCGAGAGAAACGGCTGGTCGGACAAAAACTCGCTGGAAAAAATCTGATCCTGACTTTTCCGCAGGTTAAAGGACGAACCGATGTCGGCGAAGGCCGCCACTTGCAGCGGGCCGAAGATGGGAATGCGGTATTCGAAGTTGCCGAGAAGCTGCGTGTCGCCGCCGAGGAAACGGAAGTCGCGCGGGCCGAGGGCGAGCGGGTTCGTGCCGCCCGGCCCGGTGAACGTGCCGAAGTTGGCGAGCGACTGGCGTTCGGCGTCGGTCAGGCCGGAGATCGGTTCGGGGTTGCCGAGCGCGTTCTGCGCGGCGACGACGTTGCGCGTCGAGAGAAATGTCTGAATCGGGACGATGGGGCTGATGGAGCGGACGTTGTAGCCGCGAATCGTGAACTCGTCGCCGAGGAAGAAGCGTTCATAAATCGGGACGCCGTTGATGAAGGCGAGCGAGGTGCTCTGCGACTGGCGAATCTTGTCGCTGATGGCGAAACTGCCGACGTGGCCCATCACGAGACGGAAGCCGAAGACTTCCGGCGAAGCGGTGCGCTTGCGGCGGATGGGAATAAACTGCGAGAAGGAGAGCGTCGGCTCGTATGCGCGCACGTCGCCGCCGAGACCGGCGAAGCCGAGCGAGATGGCAATCTGGCGTCCGCGCGTCGGGTCAATGCTGGCGTTGCGCGTGTCATAGACGAGCGTCGGCGTGACGCGGCTCGTCAGGATGTCGGGCTGCGCGAAGATGACGGGGATGCGCTGGCTGGCCTCGCCCGAAGTGTTGACGGCGGGGTCTTCCACGCTCGTTTGCGAAATCAGGTAGGAGAGACCGATGCGCGTCGCGCGTGTGAACGGTCGCTTGCGGTAAAACTCCGAGAGGGGCGCGCTCGCAAAGAGGCTGCCGCCCGTTGATTTCTGCGTGAACAGGTTCTCGTCAGAGACGTTGAGGAAGTCGGCTGTATTGCCGAGCACGCCGCCCAGAGCCTCCGGATTCTCCGAGAGAATCGTGCCTTCGCCGAAGAACTTGCGCGACTCGGTGAAGACGGAGAAGCCCGCCGTGATCGGACGGTCTTTGATGTAAGGCTCGGTGAACGAGAAGAGGAACGAGCGTTGGCGGTTGCCGAAGGCGAACTGGAACGCGAGCGACTCGCCGCGACCCAGAAGATTGTTCGTCGAATATTCGAGGCCGAAGAACGAGCCGCCGATGCCGGAGATGCCGCCGTTGAAGGAAATCTGCTGCCGACCGCGCTCCGCCACCTTCAGGTTGATGTTGACTTCGCCGCGCTCCTCGTCCGTGCTGAAATCGGCGTCCTTGTCTTTGTCAATCGGGTCGAAGAAGCCGAGTTGATTGAGACGCAGGATGGAGAACTCCCACAAGCCTTCGTTGTAAACGTCGCCTTCGTTCAAGGCGACTTCGCGCCGGAGCACGTTGTCGCGCGTGAAGGTGTTGCCCAAAAATTCGAGACGCCGGAGCGTGAACTGCTTGCCCTCGTTGATCGTGATGGTGAAATCGGCGACGCCCTCTTTCGGGTTCTGCGCGTTGTCCTTGAAGGACGGGTTGACTTCGTAGTCGTACTGGATGAAACCGGCGTTGCCGTAAACTTTTTTGAGGTCTTCGGAGAGCGCCTTGCCGATGCGCTTGCCGTCGGCTACGTCGCCCTGTTGGAGCCCGATGGCCCTGCGAATATCCTGCTCGGAGAAGATGGAGTTGCCCTCAATCTTCATCTCGCCGATGCGGTAGAGCTTGCCTTCGACGATGGGGACGGTGATGCGCAGCGCGTCGTCAACGGATGTCAGAAGCGGGAGCGGGAGGATGGGGAAGCCCGTCCGGCGCTGGCCGACGCCCTCGATGCGCGGCTCGCCCGTGCGCGCTTGCAGGTAGCCTTTCGAGCGCATGTAGAAGGTGACGTTACCTTGCAGGTCGGCTTCGAGCTTGCGCGTGTCGAGGATGTCCTGACCCTTGAAGCGCGAGACGAGTCCGGCCTCTTTGACGTACTTCATCTGCCCGCGCAACTCGCCGTCGGAGAAGACCTGATTGCCCTCGAACTGGATGTCCACGACGCGGACGCGCTCGCCCTGCTTGACGACGAAGGTCAGAGCGGTCGAGGTGGCGGAAACTTCGTCCTGTCTCAAATCCACGGTCGCGTTCGGGAAGCCTTGCGCGGCCAATAACTCTTTGATGACGCGGCGCGCGGCGTTGGCCTTGACGGGGTCGAAAACGCTCTCCTTCGAGACGCCGACGCGCTGCTCGCGGAAAGCCTTGAGCACGTCGGCCTCGGTGACGGCCTTCATGCCGTCGAACTGGATGTCGCGGATGATGGGCAACTCTTTGACGGTGAAGATGATGATGACGCCGCCGCGCGGCCCGTCCTGCGTGGAGACGCCGGACTCGACCTTGTTGAAGAAGCCGAGGCCGAGGATGGCCTGAAAGTCGCGCTGCACCTGCGCCTCGTTGTAGGGGTCGCCCGCGCGCGTCTGCACCCAGTAGAGGATGTCCTCGTCGCGCAGGCGGCGGTTGCCTTCGACCTCCACCGATTCGACGAGCCGTTGTTGCGCGGCTGCCTGCTGCGCGCGCGCGGTCGTCGGGGGGAGCGCGAGATAGAGCAGGCCGAAACCGCCGACCGCACAGGTCAGCACAAGAACCCAAAGCGCACGAAAGTGCATAATCGCTTTTTGCCTCAAATGATAACTAAAGACTGTAAAGATTCGGGGAGTCCTGACGGAAACTAAAATGTTTGCAAACAGAAATCCGAGATTTTCCGGCTGACGGGTCGGCTCGCGTTTGGTTCGCGCTGTTGGATTCAGAAAACGCCCTGCCCCGTTGCCAATTTTCTGTCTCGCAAAGTGGGGCATTATAAGGGAGAACACGGTGGAAAGTCCAAAGTCCAAAGCCCAAAGTCAACGCAGCATTGGACTTTGGACTTTGGACTGTCAGACTTTCCGACTGCTCTTTAACGAATCAAATCCCGGTCAATGAATCAAAATCGCGTCGCCCGGTTCCTCGACGCCCGCCGGACGGTAGTTCAACTCGTCGCCCTCGCGGAACACCTCGACCACCGTCGCCTCGCCCAGACTGCCCTGAATCAGGGCTTCCGAGAGCGGGTCTTCGACATATTTCTGCAAGGCGCGGCGCAGGGGGCGCGCGCCGTAGTTGCGGTCGGAGCAGGTTTTGCCGACGATCCAGCGTTTCGCTTCCTCCGTCAGACGGACTTCGAGGCCGCGCCGGTGAAGCGTCCGGTTCATCTGTTCGACCTGCAAGCCGACGATCTCCAACAACTCCTCTTCGATCAACTGGTCGAAGATGATGATTTCGTCGAGACGATTGATGAACTCGGGATTGAACGTCTGCCTCACCGAAGACATCACCATGTCTTCCATCTTCTCGCGCGAGGCGTCGGCGGTGGCTTGGAAGCCCATCGTGCCCTTCTTCTGGATGAAGCGCGCGCCGATGTTGGAGGTCATGATGATGATCGTGTTCTTGAAGTCAACGGTGTTGCCGAGCGCGTCGGTCAGGATACCGTCTTCAAAGACTTGCAGGAGGACGTTGAAGATGTCGGGGTGCGCCTTCTCGATTTCGTCGAACAGGAGAACCGAGTAGGGCGAACGCTTGATGCGTTCGGTCAACTGCCCGCCCTCCTCGTGGCCGACGTAGCCCGGCGGAGAGCCGATGAGTTTGGAAACCGAATGCTTCTCCATGAACTCCGACATGTCGAAGCGAATCATCGCGCGCTCCGAGCCGAAGAGAAACTCCGCGAGCGAGCGTGCGACCTCCGTCTTGCCGACGCCGGTCGGCCCCAAGAACAGAAATGAACCGACGGGACGCGCGGGATTCTTCAGTCCGGCGCGCGAGCGACGGATGGAACGCGCGAGCGCGGAGATTGCCGGACGCTGCGCGATGACGCGGCGGTGGAGTTCGACCTCCGTCCGCAGAAGCTTCTGCGTCTCCTCCTCCTTGAGCGACGTGACGGGGATGCCCGTCCAGCGCGCGATGACCTCCTCCACGTCGTCCTTCGTCACCTCGACCGTCATCGCCAGCATCTCTTCCTCGTCGTGCAGGCGCGAGGCGGAGGCGAGCGGGTCGCCGACGTAGAGATGACGCTCGTCGGCGAACGAACGACGACCCGCGTCGCCGCCCGTCGTCGAAGGCTCGCGCCGGACGCGCAGCTTGACGCGCGCACCGGCTTCGTCTATCACGTCAATCGCCTTGTCGGGCAGGAAGCGGTCGGGGATGTAGCGGCTGGCCTGATAGACCGCCGCTTCGATGGCGTCGTCGGTGTAGCGCACCTGATGGAAAGACTCGTAGCGTTCGCGCACGCCGTCGAGGATGCGCACCGTCTCCTCTTCGGAGGGCGGCGGAACTTTGACGGCCTGAAAACGCCGCTCTAACGAGCGGTCTTTTTCGATGGACTTGCGAAACTCGGCGGGCGTCGTCGCGCCGATGCATTGAATCTCGCCGCGCGAGAGGGCGGGCTTCAGGATGTTGGCCGCGTCGAGCGAGCCTTCCGCCGAGCCTGCGCCGACGAGCGTGTGCAACTCGTCAATGAACACGATGTACTGCGGGTTCTCGATCAACTCGCGCATGATCTGTTTGAGACGTTCCTCAAACTGTCCCCGATACTTCGTGCCCGCGACGATCAACGACAGGTCGAGCGAGAGGATGCGCTTGTTCTCCAAAAACGACGGCACGTCGCCGCGATAAATCCGCTGCGCCAGACCTTCGACGATGGCGGTCTTGCCGACGCCGGGTTCGCCGATCAGCACCGGATTGTTTTTCGTCCGGCGGCAGAGAATCTGCACGACGCGCTCGATTTCGTTATCGCGCCCGACGAGCGGGTCGAGTTTGTCGTTGGCGGCATCTTCCGTCAGGTCGCGCGAAAACTCTGCGAGATGCGGCGTCTCTTTTTTCTGCGAGGCGCGCGGGTCTGCGCCCGTCGCGCGGGCGACCTCTTCGCGGACGGCGTTTAAGCGCAAGCCGCGCTCGTAGAGAATCTCCGCCGCCATCGAACGCTCTTCTCGGAGCAAGCCGAGCAGGAGGTGTTCCGTCCCGATGTGTCGGTGCTGCAAGCGGTCGCTCTCTTCGTGTGCGTAGGCCAGCACGCGTTTGGTTTCCGGCGCGAGCGGCAGTTCGACGGAAGTCGAAATCTTTTCCCGCAGCGGGGCGCGTCCTTCAATCTCTTTGCGGATGGCTTCGAGCGAGGCTTGCGCGCGCTGCAAGAAGCGAGAGGTCAGCGTTTTGTCCTCGCGCATCAATCCGAGCAGCAGGTGCTCCGGCTCGATGGCGGGCGCGCCGAACTGCGATGCTTCGTAACGCGCGAAAAAGATGACTCTCCGCGCTTTCTCCGTGTAGCGTTCAAACATAAAAAAGCTGTGACCGACGGAAGTTATAAAAGCTGTGTTGACTGGTGTAGCGTGGCCGGAGATTTCGGGAGACGAAATCTAACTCCGTTCGCGCCCGCAGATAGTATAACCCATTTTCCGCTCCAACACGGAAGAGAAGCTCAACTCTTCCGCTCCGGCGGCGGAAAATCTTTCGCGCGCGACGCTCACGCGCCCGCCGATTCGGCACGCCGCGCGGTCGCCCATTTGTTTCGACCCGCGCCCCGAGTGCCCGCCGGGAGTGTTATACTGCACGCATCGTTCAATGTTAAATCAATAATCGAACGATAAGACCAATTTTCCCGCCGCCCCGGCCCTCGAAATTCGCGCCCGACGCTTCTCCGGCTGCTCATGTCAACGCCCGACACACATCAAGACGCGCCTCAGGATGCACAGCAGTTGGAGACGGCTCTGGCGGCGGTCGCTCTCTGGCACGGAGAGTCGTCGTTGCTCGCCGCCGCCGGTTATTCCGCCAACCACGTCTTCAGTTTCGACGCCTCCGGCGAGAGATTCTTTCTCCGGCTCACCTCCGCGCGCGACCGCACGCGCACGCAGATTGCCGCCGAGTTGGACTTCATCATCTACCTGCGACGCGGCGGCGCGAGCGTCAGCGTTCCGGTCGAATCGGCGCGCGGGCGTTTGATAGAAACCGTCGAGCGCGCGGGCCGGA
>DATLMV010000053.1:0-38537 GCA_035537095.1 Pyrinomonadaceae bacterium | reverse complement strand
GAGGTGGTGTTGGGGGGGTTGTTGTTGATACGGAGATTCGAGCGGGTGGCGGCGTGGGGGTTGATTGTGTTGTTGGTGGCGGTCGTTCCGGCGAACGTGCAGATGGCGACGCATCCGGAGTTGTACGAGGAGTTCAACGCGGCGGCTTTGTGGTTGCGTCTGCCGTTGCAGGGCGTGCTGTTGGCTTGGGCCTACTGGTACACGCGTGCGGATGCGCGTCGCTGAGTTAACGCAGAATCTTTGCGTCGTTAATTAGCACAGAATTTTGTTGCAGACGGCCACAGTTCGGGAGTTAAATACAGTCCCCCATGGTTGGCAAGAACCTGCTTCATTATCGCATCCTCGAAAAGCTCGGCGCGGGCGGGCAGGGCGCTGTTTACAAAGCGACCGATACGAAGCTCGGGCGGACGGTGGTCGTCAAGGTGCTGCCGCCGGATTTGACCGTCAAGGAAGCGAACCTCAAACGCTTCGAGCGCGAAGCGCGTCTCGCTTCCGCGCTCGACCATCCGAACATCTGCACTATCTTCGACCTTGACGAAGATAACGGCGTCCACTTCATCGCCATGCAGCACGTCGAAGGCAAGAACGTGCGCCAACTCGTCAACGGTCGCCCGCTCGAACTCAAGAGCGCGCTCCTGATTGCCATACAGGTCGCCGACGCGCTCGCCGCCGCACACGCGCGCGGCATCATCCATCGAGACATCAAAGCGGGCAACGTGATGGTCACGGAGTCGGGCGCGGCGAAGGTCTTGGACTTCGGCCTCGCCAAACTCATGGACGACGATCCGGCGCAGAGCGAAGGCATTCACCAGACGCAGTTGACGGAAGTCGGCGTGCCCTACGGGACGGCGACCTACGCCGCGCCCGAACAGGCGACCGGACAAAAAGTTGACCACCGCGCCGACATCTTCTCGCTCGGCGTGATGCTCTACGAGATGCTCACCGGCACTTGGCCCTTTCGCGGCAAGACGAGCGTGGACGTGCGTC
Source organism: Pyrinomonadaceae bacterium (assembly GCA_035537095.1). GTDB lineage: Bacteria > Acidobacteriota > Blastocatellia > Pyrinomonadales > Pyrinomonadaceae > DASWNP01. The sequence continues at coordinate 37,550 of DATLMV010000053.1, read as the reverse complement.
ACGCCGTCCTTCATGCGACGCCGCTGCCGCTCGCCGAAGCGCGCCCGACCGCGTCGCCGCCGCGCCTCCAACAGATTCTCGACCGCGCGCTCGCCAAAGACCCGCGCGACCGTTATCAGAAGATGACCGAGTTGCGCGACGAACTCCGAACTCTTTTGCAGGAGACTTTCGGCGGCGCGGACGCGCAGTTTATCGAATCGGTCGCGCCCTCCGCGCCGCGCCACCTGAGCGGCGCGGGCAAGGTCGCACGCGCGCTGCGCTGGCTCACGGGCGCGAAGTCCGCCACCAAGTCCGGCGCGGAGACGCACGCCTCCGCGTCGCAGCCGCACTCGACACACGCGACGCACACTTCGCAGGACATCCACGCGACGCCCATGACGACGACCGGCGACCGCGAGCGAAAGAGCATCGCCATCCTGCCGTTCAGAAACTTGAGCAACGACCCCGCGTCGAGCTTCTACGAGTTTTCGCTCGCCGATGCGGTCATCACGGAGCTTGCGCGCCTGCGTTCGCTCGTCGTCCGTCCCTCGTCGGTGATTGCGAAATATCAGGGGCAGGCGTTTGACCCGCGCGAAGCCGGGCGGGAGTTGAACGTCGGCGCGGTTCTGGCGGCGGGCTTCATGCACGTCGGCGAGCGTTTCCGCGTGACGGCGCAACTGCTCGACGTGGCTTCCGGCGACATCCTCTGGAGCGAGCGCGTGGACGCCGCCGCCGCCGACATCATCGCCGTGCAGGACACCATCGCGCAGCGCATCGTTGACGGCTTGCGTCTCGAACTGAGCCCCGACGAACAGGTGGAGATTGCGCGCCCCGCCACGCACAACGCCGCCGCTTATGAAGAATACCTGCGCGGGCGCGACCTCTTCGCGCGCTTCATCTTCCGCACCGTCGCGCCCGAAGATTGCGACGCCGCCATCGCACATTTCCGTCGCGCCGTCGAACTCGACCCGACCTTTGCCCTCGCCTTAGACGGACTCGGCGCGGCTCACGTCAACCGCGTCTTCAAAGGCTTCGGCGGCGCGGAGGATTACGCGCGCGCCGAAGAAGCTTTCCAACAGGCGCTCGCGCTCGACCCGCAGCTTATCGAGGCGCGGATGCTGATGGTCTTCGTCCATCTCTGGCGCGGCGAGAAACAGAAGGCGCGCACGGAAGTGGCGCGCGCGCGCCAGCAAGCGCCGAACGAAGCGGTCGTCCATTTCGTCAAGGCGACGCTCCATCGTCTCGACGGTCAATACGAACGCGCGCTCCGCAGTTTCGACCGTCTCGTGCGTCTCGACCCCGCCGCGCACGTCGTCGTCAGCTACAACCGCGCGCTCATCCACATCTTCAAAGGACACCCCGAAGAGGCACTCAAGGAACTCGACGCCGCGAGCGCAGTCGAACCCGAGAACCCGCTCGTCAAGACCTTCCGCGCGCTCGCGCTCTATTACCTCGGCGACCCCGCGCAGGCCGCCGCCCTGATTCGACGCGTGCTCGAACAGCACCCGAACATGCACGGCGTCCGCCCCTTCCACGCCATGTTCCTGAGCGCGCTCGGGCAGCACGATGCGGCGCGCGCCGAACTGACGGACGACGTGAAACGCAACGCCTCCGTTGACGCCGACATCGCCTACGGCCTCGCCTCCGTCTATGCCCTCGAAGGCGAACGCGACGAGGCTTTCCAATGGCTCGAACGCTCCATCGCGCTCGGCAACGAGAACCGCCCCTGCTTTGAGCACGACCCGAACCTGCGCGCGCTCCGAGACGACCCGCGCTTCCGACAGTTGATGCAGAAAATCTCCGTGCCCCAACAGGCGTGAGGGTTTGTGACGGCGCGTGAGCGAAAGAGAAACGCCCGAGAGTTTGGAAGCTCTCGGGCGTTACTTTTTTAACTCGTTGACCGTTGCTCGTTCAGTCTCCGGCGGCGGCGTCTCCGGCGGGGGGTTCGGTGATGTTGGAGATGACTTCGCCGTCGGGCATGATGATGGCCTCATGGTCGGCGGTGACGATCTCGCCTTCGATGGTTATCTCCTCGCCGGAGGCGACGGGGACGGGCAGATTATCGAGGAAGCGTTCGGCGTCAATGGCGGCCATGCAGCCCGTCCCGGCGGCGGTGACGGCCTGACGGTAGAAGGAGTCCTGCACGTCGCCGCAGGCGAAGACGCCGGGGATGTTGGTCGCCATCGAATGTCCGGCGGTCTTGAGATAACCAACGTCGTCCATCTCAAGTTGACCCTTGAACAGGTCGGTGTTCGGCTTATGGCCGATGGCGACGAAGACGCCCTCGCAAGGAAAGATGCTCTCCTCGCCGGTCTGGTTGTTGGAGATGCGCACGCCCGTCACGCCCGTCTCCGCCGAGCCGAGAATCTCCAGCACGTCCGTGTTCCAGATGAAGTCAATCTTCTCGTTTTTGAACGCCTTGTCCTGCATGATCTTGGAGGCGCGCAGGCTGTCGCGTCGGTGGATGACGGTCACTTGCGAAGCGTAGCGCGTCAGGAAATTTGCCTCCTCCATCGCGGTGTCGCCGCCGCCGATGACGACGATGGGCTTGCCCTTGAAGAAGAAGCCGTCGCAGGTGGCGCAGGCCGAGACGCCTAAGCCTCCGAGGCCGTGCGGCGCGGGCGCTTCGCCCGGAATGCCGAGCCACTTGGCGGACGCGCCCGAAGCGATGATGAGCGTTTCGGTTTTGATAACTTGCTCGTCAGTGTAGAGCGTGAAGGGTCGCTCCGAGAGGTCAACCTTCGTGATGAACTCGACGAGAAATTCCGTCCCGAAGCGTCGCGCCTGTTCCTCGAACTCCTGCATCAGTTCCGGCCCCTGAATGCCTTTGGCGAAGCCCGGATAGTTTTCCACTTCGGTCGTGATGGTCAACTGTCCGCCGGGTTGCGGGCCGTGGATGACGAGGGGTTTCAAGTCCGCGCGCGCCGCGTAGATGGCCGCCGTCAGTCCGGCGGGGCCGGAGCCGATAATCACCACTTCTTTATGCATCTCTTGTCTCATCGCGCTTTTTCGTAGGTCTCCTTCGGGGGGTAGGTTTCGCGCACGCGCTTTTTGCCTTCGCGCTCCGGTTGTAGCCTTTTCGCCAGCGTCATAGTATAACTCTTCGCGCCGGACGTAGTCGAATCAGAGATACTTCGGAGCGAGGCGACAAAAAGGGGTTCACCCGTCCAAACAATTCTCGACTCCACACACAGAACCTTTTGAGCACACGGGAAACAAGCGAGCGCGCCAACCCTGTCAACGCGGTGGAGGCCATCGCCGTGCTCGGCGCGGGCACGATGGGCCATGGCATCGCGCAGGTGGCGGCGTTTGCGGGCTATCGCGTCGTGATGCGCGAAGTCGAGCGCGAGGCGCTCGTGCGCGGCGTGCGCGCCATCGAGACGAACCTGCGAAAGGGCATCGAGCGCGGCAAAGTCACCGAAGCCGAACTCGACATGACGCTCCAACGCATTCGCGGCACGGTTCATCTCGCAGAGACGCGCGACGCAGACCTCTACATCGAGGCCGTCCCCGAGCGTCTGGAGATAAAACAGGAGACGCTCCGCGCCGTCGAACAGATTGCCGCGCGCCCCTTCATCTTCGCCTCCAACACCTCCTCGCTCTCCATCACGGAGATTGCCCGCGACGCCAAAGACCCCGCGCGCGTCGTCGGGATGCACTTCTTCAATCCGGTTCACATCATGCGCCTGCTCGAAATCGTCACCGGCGAACAGACGAGCGCGGAGACTTTGGAGACGGCGCGCGCCGTCGGGCGGCGGATGCGGAAAGAGCCGATCACCGTGCGCGACGTGCCGGGGTTTGCTTCGAGTCGTCTGGGCGTCGCGCTCGGTCTGGAAGCGATGCGGATGCTGGAACAGGGAGTGGCGAGCGCAAAAGATATAGATACGGCGATGGAGTTAGGCTACAATCACCCGATGGGGCCGCTGCGTCTGACGGATTTGGTCGGCCTCGACGTGCGCCTTTCCATCGCCGAATATCTTCATCGCACGCTCGGCTCGGAATCTTTTCGTCCGCCTGAAATCCTGCGGCGGATGGTCGCCGAAGGCAAACTCGGGCGCAAGAGCGGCGAAGGTTTTTACGCGTGGGACGAGGAACGGAAAGGGAACAACAAGCAGTAAGCGTTGGCGGGGAGAAAGAAGTGACCGCTGCTTTTGCACACTTCCGCCGTCGCTTCCCTCGCTCTCCGGCGTCTCCTTACTGCTGACCGCTCGCTGCTGACTGCTCACTGATATGAGTACCCCCAACAACGTCGAGAGACGCTTCGCGCTGCGGATGGCGCTGCGCTTGCCGATTGTGGTGTCGGGTCGTGCCGAAGACGGCGCGGCGTGGAGCGAGCCGACCGAAACCGACGACATCTCCACGCTCGGCGCGCTCTTCCACCTCAATCAAAAAGTGAATCGCGGCGACCAACTCTACCTGCGCGCGCACCGGCCCGACGGCGCGCCCATCGAAGTCACCGTCCGCGTCGTCCGCATCGCGCCCGCCATCTACGGGACGGCGCGCGTTGGCGTCCAAATCATGGAACCGGCTGACAACTGGCTCCGCCTCTTCGTCTCATGGGTCGCCGACGAACAGGCCGCCGCGCCGGAACAAGAACAACAATAAGAGCAGTAAATCGTGAATCGTAAATCGTGAATAGAAGAAATGCTTTTGTCTATTCACGATTTACGATTCACGATTTACGAGGGAAACATCATGGCATCATACGAAACGCTTTTGGTCGAGCGGCGCGGGCGCGTCGCGCTGATTACCATCAATCGTCCAGAGAAGCGAAACGCGCTTAACATCCAGACGCGGCAGGAGGGCGCGGCGGCGCTCGAAGAGTTGCGCGACGACGCGGAGGTGCGCGCCGTCGTCTTCACGGGCGCGGGCGACAAAGCATTCATCGCGGGCGCGGACATCGCGGAGTTTGCGGGCCGCACCGCCAACACACAGCGCGACGTGATGACGGGCCGTTCACTCTTCACCGCGATTGACACTTTCCCGAAACCGATCATCGCGATGGTCAACGGCTACTGCCTCGGCGGCGGCTGCGAACTCGCGCTCGCCTGCGACCTACGCATCGCCAGCGACAAGGCATCCTTCGGCCAGCCGGAGATCAATCTCGGCATCATTCCGGGCGGCGGCGGCACGCAACGCCTGACGCATCTCGTCGGCGAAGGCAAGGCGATGGAGTTGATTTTGACCGGCGACATCATTGACGCACAGACCGCACATCAACTCGGACTCGTCAACATGGTCGTGCCCGCCGCCGACCTCGAAGCCAAGACCTTCGAGATCGCCAACCGCATCGCCGAGAAGAGTCCCATCGCGCTGCGGATGGCAAAGGAGGCCGTCAAGACCGCCGCGCGCGCGACGCTCGACGAGGGCCTGCGCCGCGAGATAGACCTCTTCGCCCTCTGCTTCTCCAGCGAAGACAAGGACGAAGGCGTCAAAGCCTTCCTCGAAAAACGCAAACCCGAATTCAAGGGCAGATAAATAGAGACGTTGAAAAAGACGGGCGTGAGATGCCGGACGCCGGGCGAAGACGAAGCACGTTTTCGTCGTCTTCGACTGACATCAAACGTCCCGACACCGGTCTTTGCGGCTCGTCATTTAACGTAAGGTGCGCTTGACGGATTTTCTCGCCGTACGTTACTCTTTTTATCTGTTATGACGACGCCGTCGCCGACAGAGGGGCCGTAGCTCAGCTGGGAGAGCGCATGACTGGCAGTCATGAGGTCAGGAGTTCGATCCTCCTCGGCTCCATCAAGATAGTCAGAAGGTTAAGGGTAGCCCTGCGCTGCCCTTTCTCTTTTGCGTCGCACGGCGAGCGGGGCCGGAGCATCAAGCAACGCTTGTGACGGGGATTTTCGATCAGTTGAGCAAGGCGGAGCAGCAGATGACGGGCAAGGGCGAACTGGAAGCGATAGTCGCGAGCCTCGGCGCGAGGCTCGCGCGTGCTGAAGGCGAGGGTGCGTTTGCGCCGGAGTTGAAACAGGCGGCGGTGGCGCTCGTCTTGCGCGCGAATTTGGGGGCGGCGGAGATGTTGATTATCAAGCGCGCCGTTGACCCGCGTGACCATTGGTCGGGGCATCTCGCGCTGCCGGGCGGGCGACGCGAGCCGGAAGACGCCGATCTCGCTCGCACGGCGGCGCGTGAGACTTGGGAAGAGGTCGGGATGGATTTGGCGGCGGGCGGGCGAATCCTCGGGCGACTGCCGACCATCACGCCGCGCAGCCCGCTCGCGCCGCAGTTCGCCGTCACGCCCTACGTCGCGCTCGCGCCCGTCGCCTACAATGTTTCGTTGCAGCAAGACGCGGCGACGCTGTCGCTCAGTTCCGAAGTCGAGTCCGCCTTCTGGGTTCCCGTCTCTTTTCTCCGGCGCAACGGGGCATCCGAGATTGTGCGTCTCGCCGTCGGAGATGCGGAGCAGCAGCGCGAGTGGCCTGCTTATGCGACCGAGCACGGGCTCATCTGGGGGCTGACGGAGAGAATCCTGACGGGCTTTCTCAAGTTGCTTGATTAGCAGCCGGACGTGTTCGACGCTCTCTTTACCTATCTGGAAAAATCGGCGTGTTGGCAGTTTCTTTGAATGACACGGGCGGAATTGTTTGGAGCTACAGATGGAACAGCAGGCAGGCAGGATGACGGTTCTGGTGGTCGAAGATTTCGACGATACGCGACGGATGATGCGACAGTTTTTGGAGTCGGGCGGGTACAGCGTCGTCGAGGCGAGCGACGGGCGCGAGGCGGTTGAGACGGCGCGACGCGCGCGGCCCGCGCTGGTTCTCATGGACTTGAACCTGCCCGTGCTCGACGGCTTCACCGCCACGCTCCGCATCCGCGAAGACGAGCAGATGCGACACACGCCGGTGGTCGCCGTCACCGCCTACGACACGCCGGAGTCGCGCGCCGCCGCCCGCGCCGTCGGCTGCGACGACTATCTCGCCAAGCCTCTGGACTTCGACAAGTTGATGACGCTCCTCGAACGCATCCTCGCCAAGAGCCGCGCGCAAACGGACGAAGCCGCATGACGGGGAGACGTTTTTGAACTCAACCGGAGCGAGACAAAAAAGACGACCCGGAGGCTTCTTCCGGGTCGTCTCTTTTTTTGTCTCCCGTTCCAGTCATCTTTTTATCTCTACTCATGCGTGATGCGTCAGCGAAAGTTTACCGAATCAGGCGCGCACGCATCCCGCCCGGAGGCTCTCACGCAGTTCTTTATTGACCGGTCGGGCCGCCTCGCGTGCGCCGTAAACTTTGAAAAATGAGTGGTTTATGAGAAGCTTTGCGGGCCGGATTGACGCCGCGAGGGCGTGGCATCAAGACTATCTTATGACACCCTGCGAACCCCTCGATTTTCGATTGCGACGGACGCGACGAGCTTTGAACGCGCGCGTTCTTCTCCCGGTTCTGCTGTCGGTCTTGACGTGTGGCGCGGCGACCTTGCGCGCAGAGGATACGCCCGGTGCTTCGTCGAAAGGTCAGGAGACGATGACGCTCACGTCCGGCGTGGCGCGCGAGTTGGCACGCCTGCGCGCCGCTCATTACAGCAACGTGCGTTATGCGCTCGACGTGCGTCTGGATTCCGGCGCGGAGATGCTGCAAGGGACTCTGGAAATCCGCGTCGCGCTCGACGAAGCTGCGGGCGACCTCGTGCTCGACTGGCGCACCGCCACCGCCGCCGACGACGGCAAGCCGCGCGCACGCGCATGGGACATCCACGTCAACGGTCGCAAGGCGCAGGACGCAGAGGTGCGACACGCGAACGAGCATCTCGTCATCTCGCGCTCGCTGCTCGTGCGCGGCGAGAACGTCTTGCGGATGTCGTTCGAGTCGCCGGTGAGCACGACCGGCGCAGCCGCCGTCACGCGATACCGCGACCGCGAAGACGGCGCGGAATACTTCTACACGCTGTTCGTCCCTTCGGACGCGAGCACCGCCTTTCCCTGCTTCGACCAGCCGGATTTGAAGGCGCGTTTTCGTTTGAGCGTGACCGCGCCGAAGTCTTGGACGGTCGTTTCCAACACGAACGCTGAAGGCCCGGAAGACACGGGCGCGACGACGAAACGCGTCCGCTTTCAAGAGACGCAGCCCATCAGCACATACGTCTTCGCGTTCGCGGCGGGAGAGTTCGCGGAGTTCCGCGACGAGGCTTCCGCGCTCGGCACGCGTCTCTATGTGCGAAAGTCGCAAGCGGAGCGCGCGCGCAAGGAGTTGCCCGAAGTCTTCCGCCTGACGCGCGAGGGCTTGGCTTTCTTCGCGCGCTACTTCGACTCGAAATTTCCCTTCCCCAAATACGACCTCGTCATCATCCCCGAGTTTCCCTTTCGCGGCATGGAGCACGCGGGCGCAACCTTCCTGCGCGAAGAGACGATCATCTTTCCTTCAGACCCGACGGCGAACGACATCTGGTCGCGCGCCGACGTGATGCTGCACGAAGCCGCGCATCAATGGTTCGGCGATTATGTAACGATGCGCTGGTTCGACGATCTCTGGTTGAAGGAGGGCTTCGCCACCTTCATGGCGAGCAAGGCCGTCGAGGCTCTGCTGCCGCAGTTCAACGCTTGGAAGGTCTTCTACCAACGCACCAAGCCGCTCGCCTACGACACCGACGCGACCAAAGGCACGACCCCCATCTGGCAGGAGATTGCCAATCTCTCCGCCGCCAAGTCGGCTTATGGAAACATCGTCTATCGCAAAGCGCCCTCGATGCTGCGTCAGGCGGAGTTCTATCTCGGCGCGGATAATTTTCAACGCGCCGTGCAGATGCTCGTCAAAGAGCACGCTTACGCGAACACCGAATGGGCAGATTTAGTGAAAGCTTTCGAGCGCACTTCGGGGCAGAAGTTGGACGCGTGGGCCGAGGCATGGGTCAAGCGGCGCGGGATGGCTGACGTGCGCGTCGAGTGGACGGCGGACGCGCGCGGTCGGATTAAGAATCTGACGCTCCGGCAACAGGACGTGCTCGGCGAGGGCGGCGCGTGGCCGATGCGACTTAAACTCCTGCTCGCCTACGGGGCGGACGCTGCGGGCAAGAGGCGCGCTCCCGAAACGCTGACCGTCAAACTCGACGGCGCGCGGGAGACGCGCGTCGCGGAAGCCTCCGGTCGCGCGCGCCCGCAGTTTGTCTTCGCCAACTATGAAGACTACGGCTACGGTCGTTTCCTTCTGGACGACGCGAGCCGCGCGAGCGTCCTCAGAAATCTCGGCGCGATTGAGGACGATTTCCTGCGCGCGCTCCTCTGGGGCTCGCTCTGGGACAGCGTCCGCGAAGCCGAACTCGCGCCGCTCGCCTACGTCGAACTCGCCATCAAACACGTCGCGCGCGAACGCGACGAAGTGACCGCGCAGGCCGTCCTCTCGCGCGTCGAGACGGCCTTCAATCGTTATCTCTCCGGCGAGCAGCAGCGCGAGATTGCGCCGCGTCTCGAAGCGTTGCTCTCCGAGCGGATGATGAATGCGGAGACGGTCGGACTCCGCATCACACACTTTCGCGCGTACAAGCAGATGGCGACGACCGTCGGGGCGCACGCGCATCTCCGCGAAATCTTCGACGGCAAATCATCCATCCCCGGCATGACGCTCAGACCGCGCGACCGGATTGAAATCGTCGCCGCCTATCTCGCGAAGCATGGCGCAGACGACGACGCATACATCAAAGTCTATGAAGGATGGTTGAGCAAACAGAACAGCACGGACGACGAGAGACGTTATGCTTTCGCGGCGGGCGCGAGCCGCAACGCGGCGACGACGAAGAAAAGATATTTCGACGCTTATCTCGGCGACAAAGAGTTGGCGGAGAGTTGGATCGAAGCGAGTCTGGTTCCCTTCAACGCGCCGCGTCAAGCCGCGCTGACGCTTCCCTATCTCGCGCCCGCGCTCCGCGAACTGCCTGCGCTCAAACGCACGCGCAAAATCTTCTTCGTCAACGGCTGGCTCGCGGCCTTCATCGGCGGCCAATGCAGCGACGACGCGCTCAAGGTCGTCCGCGATTTTCTCGCGCGCGAAACCGCGCTCGACCGCGACCTGCGTCTCAAAGTGCTCGAAGCCTCCGACGGACTCGAACGCTGCGTCCGCATCCGCGCCAAATTCGGAGTCAAGTCCAAAGTCTGAAAGTCCAACGTCCAAAGTCAGGAATCATCCTTAGACTTCGCGCTTCAATTTCGGCCTTCAAACTTCGAACCTGCGACTTTAGAGTTTCGACTTTCGACTTTGGATTTCTATTCGACTTTGGACTTTGGACTTGTGACTTTCAGACTTTAGCCCGACTTTGGACTTTTGGAGTATTCGTGGACTCGACCGCCTTTCTCGTCATCGCCGTCATCGCCATCATCGCGCAGAGCTTGTTGATTATTCTCGCGCTGTTCGAGCCGGGGCTTGATTACAAAATCTCGACGAAGGTTTCCGAACCGCTCGACTCGGAAGATTTTCTGCGGATGTTTGAAGCCTTGACCGACGCGCGGCGCAACCGGCAGAGCAGCTTTGAGGTTTTGACGAACGGCGAAGTCTATTACGAAGCCGAACTGGCGGCGATTCGCGCGGCCCGTCGCAGCGTCAATCTCGAAGCCTACATTTTTCAGAAGGGCGAAGTGGCGCGTCGTTTTCTCGAAGCCCTGACGGAGCGTGCGCGCGCGGGCGTGCGCGTCAATCTGGTGCTCGATGCGCTCGGCAGTTTCGCTTCATGGGAGAGTTATTTCGCGGAGTTGCGCGCGGCGGGCGGGCGCGTCGCTTGGTATCACCCGGTGCGCTGGTACACGCTGCCGCGCATCAACAATCGCACGCACCGCGAGTTGATCACCGTTGACGGCGAGATCGGTTTCGTCGGCGGCTCGGGCTTCGCAGACCATTGGCTGCTCGGCACGAAAGACCAGCCGCGCTGGCGCGACACGATGGTGCGCGTGCGCGGCGACGTGGTGCTCTGCTTGCAGGCGACGTTTGCGGAAAACTGGCTCGAAGCGTCGGGCGAGATTCTGACCGGAGAGGAATATTTTCCGGCGTGCGAAGTGGAACACGAGACGGCGGCCTTCGTCGTCAACAGTTCGCCTTCGGCGGGACGCTCGACGCGCGCGCGGATGCTTTATCAAACGCTCTTTGCGTCGGCGCAAAAGAAGATTCTGATTACGACGCCCTACTTTCTGCCCGACAAGAGCGCGCGCGCCGAGATGGTGCGCGCCATCGAGGAGCGCGGCGTCGAAGTCCACATCATCACGCCGGGCGATCACAGCGACCACCTGCTGACGCGACGTTCGAGCCGACGCCTCTACGGCGACTTCCTCAAAGCCGGAGCGCGCATCTACGAATATCAGGCGGCGATGATTCACGCCAAGACGATGGTCGTTGACGACATCTGGTGCGTCGTCGGCTCGACCAATCTGGATAATCGCTCCTTCGGCTTGAACGACGAAGTCAACCTCGCCGCGCTCGACGCCGAGTTTGCCGCGCGCGTCGCCGCCGACTTCGCCGCCGACATCAAAGAGAGCCGCGAAGTTACCCTCGACGACTGGCGCGCCCGCTCCATCTTCGAGCGCGCACACGAACAACTCGGGCGCATCCTCGAACGCCAACAATGAAAGATGGGAAAAGGGGAAACGGTTAAATGGGGAAAGGGCAAAAGAAAATCAAAGGAATTTAAAGGCTATCTCCGCTTCTTTCCCCTTCCCCTTTTACCCCTTTGCCCCTTTCCCCCAAAGTTTTTCCATGCGTGTCGTTACATACAACGTGCATAAATGTCGCGGGTTGGACAGGCGCGTGCGTCCGGGCCGGATTGCGAGCGTGCTGCGGGAGACGGGGGGCGACATCATCGCGCTGCAAGAAGTTGTGAGCATCAGCGAGTCGGCGCAGCGCGAGCGCAATCAGGCGCATTACATCGCGGAGGAGTTGGGTTTCCACTACTGCATCGGCGAGAACCGCAAACACAACGGCGGGGCCTACGGCAACGTCGTCTTGAGCCGCTGGCCTTTGCGTCTCGTGCACAACTACGACATCACTTGGCGGGCGCGTGAGCCGCGCGGCTGTTTGAGGGTTGACATCGAGTTGCGGTTGAATGACGACGCCGTCTATCTATTGCACGTCTTCAACGTGCATCTCGGCACGGCCTTCGTCGAGCGGCGCGGGCAGGGGCGTCGTCTGGTGAGCGAGGATATTCTGCGCGACCCGTCGCTCAAGGGCGCGCGCATTGTGCTCGGCGATTTCAACGAATGGACGCACGGCCTCGCCTCGCGCCTGCTCGGCGCAGAGCTTGAGAGCGCCGACGTGCGACGCCACCTCCCGCGCGCGCGCACCTATCCCGGCCCGCTGCCGTTCCTCCATCTCGACCACATCTACTACGATTCGTCGCTCGAACTCGAACGCCTCACGCTGCACCGCAGCCTGACGGCCCTCGTCGCCTCCGACCACCTGCCCCTCATCGCAGACCTCCGCCCGACGCCCGGCGTGAAGGGTTAGAAATTCTCGTCAGCGTCAGGAAATTTTGTCTGGAATGTTCGGCGTTGATAAATGTCTGGACGGAAAATAAGAACAGTCGGGACGGAGGGTAAGTCCTTCGCCCCGACTGTTGTTCCTTGAGATGTGTTTGAGAGCGTTTCTAACGGGCGGGGCTGATCTTCGCGGAACTCTTTTCCCTAGTGACTGGTTCGGCGGGCGCGAGATGGCGTGCCGCCGTGTCGCTGACGACGCAGAGGCCGCCGAGTCGTTCGTCCTTCAGCTTCCGCATGAGACGCGCCGCCTGCTGGTAATCCAACCCCACGGCCTCGCACCCGCGCTCGCTGATGACGGCCCAATGTCGTTCCCTCAATTCGCTCATCGGCTATCTTTTCCGTCGCGCCTCTGACTCCGAAACCCGCAACCCGAGTTTAGCTAATCTCCCACGCTTAGGCCAAAGGATAAACGACGGATGTTAGACGGAAGTTAAATGTTCGAGAATCGTTTTGGAAACAACGTCTCGCATCTTAACCGGCGACACGCGTCGTTTCATTCGTAGCGCAGCGCCTCAATCGGGTCGAGGCGGGAGGCTTTGCGCGCGGGCCAGACGCCGAAGACGAGGCCGACCGTGACGGAGACGATGAGGCCGCTGGCGACCGCCCAGAGCGGAACCGACGCGGGCAGCGAAGGGACGAGCAGCATCACCAACTGGCTGATGCCGATGGCGATAATGACGCCCAGCGCGCCGCCGAGCAGCGTCAGCGTCATGGCCTCATAGAGAAACTGCCGGACGATATCTTTGCGTCGCGCGCCGAGCGCCTTGCGGATGCCGATCTCCTGCGTCCGCTCCGTCACCGAGACGAGCATGATGTTCATCACGCCGATGCCGCCGACGAGCAGTCCCAGACTTGAGATGGCGATGGCGATGACGCCGACCATGCCTGTGATGCCGTCGAGTTGTTCGGTGAACTTGTCGGCGGTCTTGACATCGAAGTTGTTCGGCTGGTCGAAGGCGACGTTGCGCCGCCGACGCAGCACTTCCTCCACCTGTTCGAGCCCGACGTTGAGTTGGCCGGAACGCGCGCGCGCGACGAGCAGCAGGTAGCCTCTGCCGGGGGCAATCTTCTGCGCCGTGCGGAAGGGGACGAAGACGGCGTTGTCCTCCTCGTTCTCGCCGAAGAAGCCGCTCTTGCGCTTCTCCAGCACGCCGACGATTGTGAAGTTGTAGCCGCCCATGCGGACTTCCGTGCCCGCAATCGGCCCGCCGCCGGGGAACAACGCTTCCGCCGCGTTGACGCCGATGACCATCGCGAGGCGTTTCTCCTCATCGTCGGTTTCGGTGAAGAAGCGACCCTCTTTGAGGACGAGATTGTAGATGCGCGCGTAGTTGGGGGAGACGCCGGTCGTGTTGCCCCAACGATAGTTCATGTCTTTGTATTTGATGTTGTCGTCGAACGCGCCGCCCCAGTAGCCGATGTTGGGCGCGACGAGCGCCACGTCTTCGATGGCGGGCGCATACTGCTTGATCGCGTCGGCGTCCGCCGGGACGAGCACCTTGCGGGCGCGTTCCTCCTGATCGCGGTCGCCGCTGCGCGGGCCGGTCGTGAGGTGAAAGACCCAGATGTTGTTTGTCCCGTACTCCTCGATCATGCCGATCAGATTGCTGCGCAGGCCCGTCAGGATGGAGGCGATGACGATGGCCGTCATCACGCCGATGACGATGCCGAGCACGGTCAGGAAGCTGCGAAACTTGTGCGACCTGATGCTGTCGAACGCCATCAGGAAAATCTCTTTGGGAATGAACGCGGGCACTTTCAACTTCATACGGGCCTCAAATCTCAGGTCGTCTTCGTCAGCGCGGTGATCGGGTCGAGCCGCGACGCTTTGTATGCCGGATAGATTCCGGCAATCAGCCCGACGCTGCTGGAGACGATGAGCGCGAGCAGAACATAGGTGATGGTGACGGTCATCACAATCGGCGTCGTCACGCTGATGAGCCACGAGAGGCCCGTCGCCAAAAGCAGCCCGAGGACGCCGCCGAGCGCGCAGAGGATGGCCGACTCGATGAGGAATTGCAGGAGTATCTGTTTGCGCGTCGCGCCGATGGCCTTGCGCAGACCGATTTCAAACGTCCGCTCGGTGACGGAGACGAGCATGATGTTCATCACGACGATACCGCCGACGACGAGCGTGATGAGCGTGATCGGGATGACGACGGTGGCGATGCTCGCCGTGAAGCTGTCAACTTCGCCCGCCAGCGCGGCGGTGTTGACGAGCCCGAAATCGTCCTCGTCGTTACCCGACAGTTTATGTTTGACGCGCAGGGCGTTGCGCGCGTCTTCAATCGCCATGTCGAAGGTCGCCGCGCTCGCGGAGTTGCCGTGAATCTGGAGACCGTCGCGGCGGGTGAAGATCATGCCGAAGGTGGTGAGCGGGATATAGATGTGGCGGTCGAAGGAATCGCCGAAGAAGGAGCCGCGCGCCTCCTCGACGCCGACGACGCGCATCGGGATGCCGCCGACCTTCAGAGTCTTGCCGATGGCTTCAACGTTCGGAAAGAACTTCTCCTTGATGTCTGCGCCGAGCACGACGACGGTTGCCGAGCGTGCGACATCGTCGGGCTGAATGAAGCGACCGGCCTCGATCTTCTTGTCCTCGATGTCGGCCATGTTGTGCGTCACGCCGAAGACCTGACAGCCGAAGAAGGTTTCGTTGCCCTGCTTGAGATTGACCTGCGTCCCCATCGCCGCGCCGACATCCTTGCAGGCCGTGCAATGGTCGCGCACCCACTCGTAGTCGTCCCACTTCAACTTTTTGTTGCGCCGGTTTCTCCGCTCCCATTCCTCGTCCGACATCTGCCCGTGAGAGGCCATGCGGGCGATCATGAAATGGTTGACGCCGAGAACTTTGGAGACGGTCGTGATGACGTAGGTGTTGAGTCCGCTGATACTGGCCCCGACCACGACGACCGACGCGACGCCGATGATGATGCCGATGAGCGTGAGGAAGGCGCGCAGCTTGTGTGCGAAGATGGATTGGAGCGCGATTCGTGCAGCTTCGGCGTAGAAAGTGTAGATATTTCGCATGATTTTGTTGGAGCGGACGGGCCTCCGCAGAGTCAGGGACAGAAGCCTATACGTCGGAAAAGCGGAGAATGTTTAAGAATAGTCCGCCGGATTCGGGCGCGCGCCCTCGCTCCCGTGCCGTTTTAAATCCAACAAGATGAACAGGATAAGAACGGGCAGGATGGGCTGGCTAAGGATTAGGAGAAAGGGAGACGTTTAAAGGGGAGAGGACGACACACAGATGTGCTCGCTTTATTCCTTCCTTTAACCCTTCCCCTTCGACCTTTTACCCCTTTAACCGTTTCCCCTTTTACCCTTTGTCTATCTTGTCCATCCTGCATGTTCTCATCCTGTCTATCCGTTCAATCGTCGCTCGCGCAACGGAAGCCCGCGAAGGCGATGCGGAAGTGGCGGCGAAAGAAGTTGCGGAAGGAGGTGCGGAGGATGGAGGCGTGCGTCGCCCACGAGCCGCCTTTGAGGACGCGATGATCGCCGTCGAACCACGTCGCGGAGTATTCGGGATAGGGAAAAGGCTCGAAGCCTTTGTAGCCCTCGAAGGCATCACCCGTCCACTCCCAGACGTTGCCCGTCATGTCCAGACAACCGTAGAAGCTCGCGCCCGACGGAAAACTCCCCGCCGGAGTCGTGCCCCAGAAGCGACTGCCGGAGTTGCAGAGCGCGGGCGCGGGTTCTTCGTCGCCCCACGCGAAACGTCGTTTGCGTCCGGCGTCCGCGTCCCATGATGCGGCCTTCTCCCACTCGGTCTCCGTCGGCAGACGCTTCCCAGCGAAACGCGTGTAAGCCTCCGCCTCATACCAACTCACGCCCGCCACCGGATGATCGGGTTCGAGCGCGCCCTCCGCAAACATCGTCTGCGCGCTCCAAACTTCGCCCTCGCCGCCTCGCCAGTAGAGCGGGCACGTCCAGCCCTCGCGCTCGCGCCACGCCCAGCCCTCCGCGCTCCACCACTCGCGCCGCTCGTAGCCGCCCTCGGAGATGAAGCGCGCGTATTCCGCGTTGGTCGTCGGCAGCCGGTCAATCTTGAACGCGGGCACGTAGACCTCGTGCGCGGGATATTCGTTGTCGTAGGCGAACGAGTTCCAGACCGCGCCGATGCGGCAAACTCCTTCGGCGACGCTCACCATGCCGGGCACGACGACGCGCGCAGCATTAGCGACGGGAAGGTTCGCCGCGTTCACATCCGACTCTGACGGCGCGCGCGACTTCTTCGACGGGTCGAGCATGTGCAGCAGGTAAGCGAGCGTTTCCTGATGTTGTCGTTCGTGTTCGAGCACGAGTTGAAACAGGTAGCCGTCGCGCAGGAGCGGGTCGGGGGAGTCGAAGCAAGCGTCGTCTAGATAACTCATGACGCGCTCGCGGACGCGCGTCAGGTAATCTTCCATCTCACGCCGCGACGGTAAATCCTTAGACTCTTCGCGCGGCGTCCGGATGGGGTCGAAGATGCGCTCGTAGCGTTCGTCGGGCGCGCTCTCGCCTTTCAGTTTTTGCAGCAGCCAGTAGGCTTCAAAAACGCCGATGTGCGCAAGATGCCAGATAACGGGGCGAAAACCTCCGCCGGGGCTTTGGTGCAGTTCCGCTTCCTCGCTGACGAGGTCGAAGAGTCTGAGCGTCCCGGCGCGCGTCTCGGCGAAGGCCCGCGCGAGTTCTTCTTTAGACGCTCTGTGTGCGTCCTCTCGGCTCGCTAGATGTGCGTTCATGATGCCCGGTCGGATTTCCTCTCGCGCGTCGCGCGCCCGCGCGCGTGGCGCAAGTTGATAATGAATTGCAATGAGTTATTATAACAGGCAAGAGCACACAAGCAGGACGTTCGGAGTTCAGGCAATCGCGCACGCCTCGAAAGCGAAACTTGAGAGGCGCGAGAATCGCAAGGAGCAAGCATGGGGCAGCCCGCCGCCGGAGACGCAGCAAACGCGCGCCTTCGCATCCGTCAACCCGACTCGCAGGATAGAGGCGACGCCGCCGACTTGTTCGCACAGGACGTGCGCGCCGGTCTGCTCGCCGCGCCGAAGCGTCTCTTCCCCAAATATTTCTACGACGAACTCGGCTCCCTACTCTTCGACGCCATCTGTCTCCTGCCCGAATACTACCTGACCCGCGCCGAAAACGAGATACTCAACCAACGCGCCGACGAGATTGTCGCCGCCGCAGGCGACGCGCCGCTCACGCTGCTCGAACTCGGGAGCGGCAGCGCCGTCAAGACGCGCAGCATCATCGAAGCCCTGCTCAAGCGTCAGGACGAACTGCTCTACGTCCCCATAGACATCTCCGCCTCCGCGCTGGAAGCGAGCGCGCGCGCGTTGCTGCAATCCTATCCAGCGCTCACCATCGAAGCCTACGCGAGCGACTATGAGAGCGCGCTCGCGCGCGTCCGGCGCGAAACCATTGACGAAAACCGCCGCGTGCTCGCGCTCTTTCTCGGCTCGAACATCGGCAACTTCGCGCCTGCGGAAGCGCATGATTTCCTGCGCGCGCTCCGGCGCGAAGCGTTGCACGCGGGCGACGCCCTGCTCGTCGGCGCAGACCTGAAGAAAGAGAAGCACGTTCTCGAAGCCGCATACGACGACCCCGTCGGCGTCACCGCCGCCTTCAATCTCAACCTGCTCGCGCGTCTCAACCGCGAACTCGACGCCGATTTCAATCCCCGCGCCTTCCGCCACGTCGCCTTCTACAACGAAGCGCAGGGCCGCGTCGAAATCTATCTTGAGAGCACGCGCGCGCAGCAGGTCAGTCTTCGCAAACTCGACTTGCAGGTCGGCTTCGCGGCGGGCGAACGCATCCACACGGAGAACTCGCACAAGTACGACATCCCCGAACTCTCCGCCCTCGCCGCCGCCACCGGATTCCGCCTCGCGCACACGTGGCTCGACCGCGAACGCAGATTCAGCAGCAACCTCTTGATCGCCGAAAGGGATAAGCAATAAGCAGCCAGCGGTCAGCAGCAAGCAGTAAAAGCTTAAAACAGCATGTCCTTCGTCAAACCACTTCGCTCTGCTTTCCAACGGCTCACCGCTCACTAACCACTATGCCCGTGAGAGAAAACTTTCCGCTCCTGACCGACCGCGTGTCGAAATCTTCGGCGACCTTCTTCGTCGAGAATTTGCGGCGCGGCGCGAAGCCGCGTGCCGACTGGATGTGCGGCGTCGAGTTCGAGTTGTTCGGTTACGACCGCGCGCGTGAGTTTGCGCGGATTGATCCGGCGCAGGTGCAGCGAGTTCTCGCGGGCTTCGCGCCTTCGTCGAATGATCTGGTTTATGAAAACGGCGTGCTCGTCGAGGTCAACGCCGGACAGATGAACCGTCTGACGGTCGAACCGGGCGGGCAGGTCGAGTTTTCTGGCGCGCCGCAACGCCGTCTCGCCGACGTGGAACGCGAAATCCGGAGATACCTCGCGCGCCTCGGCGAGATTGCGGAAGGCAATTCGCTCGTCTTCGTCGCCGCCGGTTTCGACCCCCTGCGCACAATCGGCGAGCAGGTCTGGTTTCCCAAGCTGCGCTACGAAGTGATGCGCCCGTACCTTGCGACGCGCGGCGCGCGCGCGTGGGACATGATGACGCGCACCTGCGCCGTCCAGACCAATCTCGACTACGGCGACGAGCACGACCTCGCGCGCAAGTTCCTCGTCGGCAATCGTCTCGCGCCCATCGTCACGGCCATCTTCGCCAACTCGCCGTTCGCCGACGGTCGCCCCTCAGGCTACAAGTCAACGCGCGCCGCCGCGTGGCTCGCGACCGACGATGCGCGCACCGGCATCTCGCCGCCCGCGCTCGACGGGCAAGCCTTCTCGCCCGATTCGTTCGTCGCCTACGCGCTCGACGTGCCGATGATCTTCGCGCAGCGCGAGGGCCGCTATCTCGACTGTCCCGCCGGAATGAAGTTCGGCGACTTTCTCGAACGCGGCTGCGACAATATCCGTCCCGTCTTCGGCGACTGGGCCGACCACCTGACGACCATCTTCACCGACGTGCGTCTCAAACAGCACATCGAACTGCGCAGCGCCGACTGCGGCGACATCCCGCTCTCGCTCGCGCTGCAAGCCCTCTGGAAGGGCTTGCTCTACGACGACGGCGCGCTCGAAGATGCGCTCCGCATCGCGCCGCGCTTGGGCCGCGCCGACGCCGCCGGTTTGCGCGAACAGGTGGCGCGCGCAGGACTCTCGGCGCGCGTCGAGGGCGTCGGCGTGCTCGACATGGCGAAGGAGATCGTCGCGCTCGCCGTCGAGGGCTTGCGGCGCATCGCGCCCGAGGAGGTCGGTTATCTCGACATCCTGCAAGCGCAAGTCGTCCGCGAAGAAATCGCCCCGGCAGACGTTCTGCTCCGCAACTGGCACGGCTCTTGGCACGGCTCGATGTCCCGCGTCATGGACTACCTGCGAATCGCTTGAGCGACAGTCATCAGCCTGAGAAACAGCCAAACACGGATTCAACTTTTAACTTTCCACTTTTGCCGATTTTAACTTCCGACTTTTGCTTGATGGATAAAGAGAACGATGAAACAGAGTATCGCGCATATCGCTCTGGTGGTGGCGGACTATGACGAGGCCATCAAATTTTATACGGAGAAACTGAATTTCACGCTCGTCGAAGACACCGCTCAGAGCGAGACGAAGCGTTGGGTTCTGGTCGCCCCGAAAGGCTCGGAGGAATGTTGTCTCTTGCTGGCGAAAGGCGTCGGCGAAGAACAGTGCAGCCGCATCGGAAACCAGACGGGCGGGCGCGTCTTTCTGTTCTTACGAACCGACGACTTTTGGAGGGATTATCAAAACATGCTGGCGCATCATATAAAGTTTGTCCGCGAACCTAAAACGGAAGACTACGGGACGGTCGCAGTTTTCGAGGATTTGTACGGCAATCTTTGGGACTTGGTCGAGTTTAAGAAATAGCGACGGGTGAAGTTAAATCAACAACCCTATTTTGGAATACGTGCTTGATGTCTGAGAAGTCTGACCAGATCGCCGTCGAGTTTCGCAACGTGACGTACAGCGTCGCGCAGATGCCCGCGCCGATTCTCGACAGTTTGAATCTGGAAATCCGGCGCGGCGAGACGCTCGTCCTGTTGGGCGAATCGGGCTGCGGCAAGACGACCACGCTCAGGCTCATCAATCGCTTGCTGCTGCCGACGGCGGGCGAGGTCTTGGTTGAAGGTAAACCGACGCGCGAATGGGACGCGATTCAGTTGCGGCGTCTGACGGGCTACGTGATTCAGGACGCGGGACTCTTCCCGCATTTCACGGTCGAGCGCAACGTCTCGCTCGTGCCCGCGTTGGAGGGCTGGCCCGAGGAGCGCACGCGCGAGCGCGCACGCGAGATGCTCAATCTCGTCGGCCTCAGTCCCGAAAAGTTTGCGTCGCGTTTCCCGCGCGAACTGTCCGGCGGGCAACGTCAGCGCGTCGGCGTCGCGCGCGCCCTCGCCGCCGACCCGCCGCTTCTTCTTTTGGATGAACCCTTCGGCGCGCTCGACCCCCTGACGCGCGCCGCGCTGCAAAAAGAGTTCTCCGCGCTGCAACAACGTCTCGGCAAGACCGCCGTCTTAGTGACGCACGACGTACGCGAAGCCCTGCTCGTCGGCACGCGCATCGGACTGATGCACGCCGGACGACTCGTGCTCTTGGAAACGCCCGAAGGTTTCCTCCGCTCCAACGAAGAACACGCGCGCGCCTACAAAGAGACGCTCCAACTCGACGCCAAAACTTCCGCCGCTCTGGCGAGCAACACTTAAACCGTGCGCTGCGCGTAAACGCTCTGGCTGCGATGCGTGAGCGGTTCGATTTATCAGATGAACTCCCTGCTCGAATTCATAACGCGCTACTGGCGAGAGATTCTGTCTTTGACGGCGGAACATCTGGTGCTGGTCGCCATCTCGACGAGCGTGGCGGTCGCCATCGGGATTCCCGTCGGCATCCTGCTGACGCGGCGCGCGCGTCTGCGTTCGCCGGTGCTGGCGCTGGCGGGCGTGTTGCAAACCATTCCGAGTCTCGCCCTGTTCGGTTTTCTGATTCCGCTCCCGTTTGTCGGCGGCATCGGCGCGCGCACGGCCATCGTCGCGCTCGTGCTCTACGCGCTCCTGCCCGTGATTCGCAACACGGTGACGGGCATCGAGGGCGTCGAGCGGAGCGTGCGCGAGGCTGCCGTTGCGATGGGGATGACGGACAGGCAGATTTTGTGGCAGGTTGAACTGCCGCTGGCGACGAGCGTGAATCTGGCGGGCGTGCGGGTGGCGACGGTGATTTCGGTCGGCGTGGCAACGATTGCGGCGGCCATCGGCGCGGGCGGGCTCGGCATGTACATCTTTCGCGGCCTGCGGATGAACAACAACGCGCTCATCCTCGCGGGCGCAGTCCCGGCGGCCCTGCTCGCGCTCGCGGCTGACTGGGCGATTGGTTTACTCGAAAAACGTCTCGACGTGACGCGGCGACGCGCGCGGCGAGAAGGCAACGCGACGCGGCGACGCATCGCGTGGGCCGCGCTCGCCCTGTTGATAATCGCGGGCGGCGTGTTCGCTCTGTGGCGCGGCGGGCGGCGGGCGGACGTGGTGGTCGGCTCGAAGGATTTCACGGAGTCGGTGATCCTCGGCGAGTTGCTGGCGCAGATGTTGGAGGCGCGGGGCTTGAGCGTCGAGCGGCGCGCGGAACTCGGCGGCAACCTCTCGCACGAAGCTCTGGTCGCGGGCGAGATTGACGTTTATCCCGAATACACCGGCACGTCCTTCATGTCCATTCTCAAGCACGCGCCGCTGTCCGACCCGCGCGCCGTCTATGAACAGACCAAACGCGAATACAACGAACGCTTCGAGATTGAGGTCGGCCCGCCGCTCGGATTCAGCAACGACTTCGCCATCCTCGTGCGCGGCGCGGACGCGCGCACGCTCAAACTGCGCACAATCTCCGACGCCGCTCCGCACGCCGCGAAGTGGCGCGCAGGGTTCGGGCAGGATTTCATGTCGCGTCCCGACGGCTACGAAGGCTTCGCGCGTGCATACGATCTGCGTTTCGCGTCGCAGCCGCGCGAGATGGATCTGTCTCTGACGTATCGCGCGCTCGCCGCGAGTGAGGTGGACATCATCGCGGGCAACTCGACCGACGGGCTCATCTCCGCCCTCGACCTCACCCAACTCGCGGACGACCGGCGTTATTTTCCGCCCTACGAAGCCGTCTTTCTCTTTCGCCTCGACGCGCTCGCGCGCCACCCCGCAGCGCGCGAAGCGTTGGACAAACTCGGCGGCGCAATCTCGACCGAAGAGATGCGGCGTCTGAATTTTGAAGTTGACGGGCGACGGCGCGCCGTCCCCGATGTCGTGCGCGAGTGGCGGCAGGCGAAGGGGCTCTGATTTGTGTTCGGTTGAGTGAGAAGAAAGTTTGTCTGTTGAAGTTCGCGCTGGACAAAAGAGAGCGTCGTGCTGACAACTAACAGCACGACGCTCTCTTTGATTGAAGCTGTTTGCAGAAACTATTTTTTGTGCATCGTGACGCGCACGGGCTCGTTGAGGCTGCTGGCGAGCACTTCGAGCTTCTGCGTCTCGTAACCGTCGGCCTTCAACTTGAGGGTCAGACGGCCCA
Organism: Pyrinomonadaceae bacterium; assembly: GCA_035537095.1. Taxonomy (GTDB): domain Bacteria; phylum Acidobacteriota; class Blastocatellia; order Pyrinomonadales; family Pyrinomonadaceae; genus DASWNP01. The sequence continues at coordinate 14,528 of DATLMV010000053.1, read as the reverse complement.
TGTGGAGCGGCGGGAGGACGGCGACGCCGCGCTTGTCCGTCCAATGCCATGCTTCGCAGAGGAAACCGTCGGAGCGTTGTGATTCGAGGTCAGCGCGGACGCCCTTGATGGGGTTGCCGTCTTCGTCCACGACGCGCAGGTCGAGACGACCGATGCCGTTGGGTTCTCTGGGCGCACGGCCCATGTTGGGGATGTCTTCGGAAGCCTGCGCGGTGGCCTGCGGCGTTTGCGCCAGACCGGCGGTGACGGTGGCGAAGATGATGAGCGCGACGAGGAACAGTTTACGCATTGCCTTGCAAATCTCCTGTAAATTTCAACTCAAGATTTCGGATTAGTGAGGGGTCATGTTCAGACGACAACGGCGTCTCTTTAGTTGCCTGACGGGGCGGTCTGATTAGGGCTTGAACTCGGGAGTGGAAACGGCGTTTCGTGTGCTGCGGGCGGCCCGACTATTCTCGACCGGCCCCGAGTTGGATTATATTGCTTCGACAACTGAATTGAAAACAACTTTTTTCGGGCGCGCGTTCGAGCGTCGCCGAAGGAGCCTGTCAAATGAGAAGAATGCTGCTGGCCTTTGCCGCCGTCGCCCTCTGGCTATCGCCCTGTGCGGCTCCGGCGCAGGTGAAGAGGGGCGGCGAAGAAGTGGCCGCCGTCGTTGTCATCCACGCGGGGCGTTTGGTGGACGTGCGCGCGGGGCGCGTCCTAGAAAATCAGGGAATCCGCATCGAGGGCGAACGCATCAAGGCGGTCGGGCCGTGGGCCGAGATTTCGCGGGGGCTTTCGGCGGCGGCGCGCGTCGTTGATTTATCACGCGCGACCGTGCTGCCCGGACTCTCCGACTGCCACACGCACGTCCTCTTGCAGGGCGACATCACCGCCGAGGATTACGACGCGCAGTTGTTGAAAGAATCAATTCCTTACCGCACGATTCGCGCGACCGTCGCGGCGCGCACGGCCCTCTGGAACGGTTTTACGGCCATCCGCGATTTGGAGACGGAGGGCGCGATGTATGCCGACGTGGACGTGAAGACGGCCATCAATCGCGGCGTGATTCCGGGGCCGCGCATGTTCGTCTCGACGCGCGCCTTCTCCGCGACGGGGATGTATCCGCTCTCCGGTTATTCTTGGGAGTTGAAGATGCCGGAGGGCGTGCAGATTGTTGACGGCGTGGACGAGATACGCAAGGCCGTCCGCGAGCAGGTCAAGTACGGCGCGGACTGGATCAAGGTTTACGCCGACCGTCGCTATTTTATGAAGGACGGAAAACTTCACAGCATGGTCAACTTCACCGACGAGGAGATGAGCGAGTTCGTCCGTGAGACGCACCGTCTGGGGCGCAAGGTGGCCGCGCACGCGATGGGTTGGGACGGCATTGACGCCTCTCTGCGCGCCGGTGTGGATTCCATCGAGCACGGCTACGGTCTCGACGAAGGCTTGATGGACAGGATGGTTCGACAGAAGATTTACTGGTGTCCGACCATCTACGCCGGCGTCTATGTCGCCGAAGGACGCGCCGCCGCCGGTGCGCCCATCTGGCTCACGATGCGCGACCTCGAAGCGAAAGCTTTCGGCGTCGCCGTGCGAAAGGGCGTCCCCGTCGCGTTCGGGACGGACGCGGGCGGCTTCGCTTGGACGGAGAACGCCGCCAAAGAGTTCGGCTACATGGTGCGCTACGGGATGACGCCGATGCAGGCCATTCAATCCGCGACGACCGTCGCCGCGCGCATGCTCGACCGCGAGGCCGACATGGGCGCGATTGAGGCGGGTAAGTTCGCAGACCTCGTCGCCACCTCGGGCGACCCTTTGCGCGACATCACCGAACTCGAACGCATTCGCTTCGTCATGAAAGGCGGCGCAATCGCCCGCGACGAACTGACTCAGCCAGCGAGATAACGATTTTTGAGGGGGCGCGGCGCGAGTGTCGGACGCGCGCGCTCGGCAAGGTTAAGATAACCGTCGTTCAGTTTAAAAAATTTTCAGGAGTTAGCATCATGACCCCTATTGATTGGCTCATCCTACTTCTCGTCGCGGGGGTGTGCGGCGCGCTCGGTCAGGCCATCAGCGGCTACACGCGCGGCGGTTGCCTCGTCTCCATCGCGCTCGGTTTCATCGGCGCGCTGCTCGGCCTCTGGCTGGCGCGCTCGCTCGGGCTGCCCGAACTCTTCAACATCCGCATCGGCACGAAAAGTTTTCCCATCATCTGGTCAATCATCGGCTCGGCCATCTTCGTCGCCGTCATCAACCTCATCTCGCGGAACCGGACATAAAGAAGGGATGAGGGATGAAGCAGAATTTAATGATTGAATCATTTGTTTATTGGCTCATTTAATGAACCGATGAACCGCTGATTCAATGAATCAATTCTTTCATCCCTCCGCCCTCATCCCTTGTCCGTCTGGACGTGTGAGCGGCGCATCGGTTACACTCGCGTTCAAAGCTAAAATCTCCCTTGCAGTAGTTGAAAAACCGTCACGCGTCGAGGGACGGTGCTCCTCTACGTGTCGTCCAATTTGTCGCCCGTCAGCAGTTGTGGGATTTATGATAGCCGTTCCTCCATCCTCCAAAACGCCTCGCACGCCGGAGACAGACGCGCCCGACCTGAGCCATTTTCGCCGACGCTACCCGCTGACGGTGACGAGTCTCGGCGCGCTCGCCGAGCGCGAGGCGTGGCTCCGGCGCATCTGGGAACTGGACGCGCACTGGCAGGAGTCTCTGGAAACAAAGGGCGGCGTGAGCGCGTCGGCAGAGGTCATCGTGCGCGGCGCACCGCCCGCCGGGATGGCGGTTGAGGGCGCGTTCGACATCGTCTATGCGGGCGGCGTGTTGGGCCTGCTGCACGCGGCGGTGATGGCGACGCGCTACGGGCGGCGCGTGCTCGTCTTCGATTCTCACACGGTCGGCGAGACGCATCGTGACTGGAACATCTCGGACGAAGAACTGCGCGAGTTTGACCATGCCGGACTCTTCACGAAAGAGGAGATTGAAGCGGCGGTGGTCAACCGCTACCGCGCGGGCTTCGTCAAGTTTCACGATGCGGCGTCGCGCGTCAAGGCCGAGCGGCTGTGGATCAACGGCGTGCTGGATGTGGCGATAGCAGCCGACAAACTGCTCGCGCTCGCCGCCGCCAAAATCCGCGCGCAAGGCCCGCCCGGTTGCGCGCTGGTAGACAAACTGAATTTCGTCCGCGCCTACGTCGAGCCGCATCGCGTGACGGTCGAGACGTGGGACGCGCGCCAGAAGCAGCGCAGGCTCTTCGAGGCCCGCCTGTTCGTTGACGCGACGGGAACGAACTCGCCCGTCTCGCGCCAGATCAACGAGGGGCGCGCGATAACTCACGTCTGCCCGACGGTCGGGACGGTGGCGCGCGGTTTCGTGCGCGGGACGGACGCGCCCGACAAAGTTGATTTCAACGTCGGCGAGATTCTGGTCAGCACGGAGGACGCGAGCGAGCATCGCCAACTCATCTGGGAGGGTTTCGCCGGAAGCCCGCAGCGCGACGATTACACGACCTATCTTTTCTTCTACGACGCCGTTGATTCGCGCGCCGACAAATCGCTCCTCTCGCTCTTCGAGCGTTACTTCGCGTCGCTTCCCTCGTACAAACGCACGGGCGCGCAATGGCGCGTGCAGAAGCCCGTCTTCGGTTACATTCCGAGCTTTCATCATCACGGCTGGCAGAGCCGCAAGCGCACGTCGGACGACCGCGTGATGCTCGTCGGCGACGCGGCGGGGCTGTCGTCTCCGCTCACCTTCTGCGGCTTCGGCTCGCACGTCCGCAACCTCCGGCGACTGACTCACCTGACGAGCCTCGCGCTCGACGCCGACCTGCTCGACGCACGCGCCCTCTCCGAAATCAACGCCTACGAGCCGCGCGTCGCGCAGATGGCGAGCCTCGCCGAGTTCCTGCGGCCCGCGCAGAAGAGTCCGCCTTCTTCCGTCAACGAGACATTGAACGCCGTGATGGCCGCGCTTCACAGTTTGGACGAACGCGTCCGCCGCCAACTCTTTCAAGACCGCATGACCTTCGCCGCCCTCAAGAGCCTGCTCGGGCACACGGCGCGTCTTTACCCGCGCATCTTCCAGCGCGTGCGCGAACACCTCGGCGCGCGCGGAACCTTCTGGTGGCTCGCCAACATCGGCGAGGCCGTCCTCAGCGAACGGCGCGCCGCCACCACGCTCTCCCCCTCGCATCTCGACGCCGCACGCGAAGAGTCTGCCGCCGACAAGTTTGCCCGCCAACTCGCTCTCTACAAACAAGAGCAGAGCGCGGACGGTCAATAACAGACCGCCCGCGCTCCGCCTTTTCGTCCGCTGCGACTGAGACGCACGCCGTCAGCCGCAGGCTCCGCATCTTCCGTCGAATTTCACGGCACGTCGAAGCTGATTTCGATACTGCTATTTTCGGGTATCTGCTGGTTCTGCCCGTTGTTGACCTTGACGCTTTTGACCTTGCCGCCGGTCGCCGGGTGCTCGTAATAGGTCGTGCCGTCCGGGTCGCGGCTGACTTCGCGGAGGCTGTTTCTGGTGACTTTGATTCGCAGGGAACCGCCGGTGATGATGATCGGATCGTCAGGCATGGTTGGGTCTCCTTCTGAGGTAAGTGAGGTTGAATTTCCCATGACCTGCTGTGGGGCAAGTCTGTTCGTTGATTGCGTGAGAACGCTGCGCGGCGTCGGGGTGAGGCAGCGTCGAGATGTGTGCGCGTTTGCGGCCCAAGCGCGGACAACAACTCCTGTGCGCCTCTCATGCGATAGCTTGAGCCGGTTTGAGAGCTTGATTCCAGGGAGCTTTTTCGCTTCACGACGGAGAAGCTTGCGTGCGCGAGTGCGTCCGACGCCGGGGCACGCGCGCCCTTCCGTTGGCGGGTTCGCCGCGCCCTACGGCTTGAGCGTGTCCGGCACGTCGTAGTGGATGGTGATGCGTGAGTTCTTGCTGGCGGAATAGGTCTGGCCGTCAATCTCGACGCCGGTGATCGTGCCGTCGCGGTCGTAGTCATAATCACCACCGCCGTTGTCCTTGAGATTGCCTTTGACTTTGATTTTCAAAGACCCGCCGGTGATGATGATGGGATCGTCAGGCATCTGGGTGCTCCTTTGGGTTGGGGTCAAGATCACTTGTTGAGGAACTGGAGGGCGTCCAGTTGTTGGTGAGAAAGCTTCACGTCGTTGCGGGAGAGATAGCTTTTAAAATTTTCCGTCCCCCATCTCTGTTCGAGCCCGGCGAGGAGGGCGCGGGCGCGCGACGCGTACTCGTGCGCCTTCGTCTCATCGCGCAGACGCACGCTCGCGCGGGCGGCCAAAAGCAGCGCGCGCCATTGGGACGCGTGCTGTCCTTTGCTGGCGAAGAAATCCTCCACCGTCATCGCACCGGCGAGCGCGGCGGCGTCGTCCGGCTGTTCGAAGGCGGCGGCGGCGAGCGCGAATTGCGCCTGTGAGATGAGGGCGGGGTCGCGCGTCTGCTCGGCGAGTTTGGACGACTCCTGACATGAATCCGTGCCCGCCCGCGCCGCGCCGGAGAAGGCTTGCGCCAGACAGCGCACGCGATGAGCTTCAAAGTTCGTCTCCGGCTCGCGCCCGCCCGCCAGCGCGATGGCCTCGATGGCCTCTTCGGCGAGCCTGCGCGCCTCCGCGAACTGTCCACGGCTGAGCGCAATCTCCGCCCTCGTCTGCGCGACGCTCGGGAGCACAGCCTTCACTCCCTCGGATTGACTCGCGAGCGCGGCCACTTCGTCGAGCGCGGCCAGAGCCTCGGCGTAGAAGCCGAGCTTTCCGAGCGCGCCCGCGCGGTTGACGAGCGTGATGCTGTAGCTCCTCTCGTTATTGAGTTTCTTGTGCAGGGCGCGTGCTTCGTCGAAAGCGCGCAGGGCTTCGGGGTATCGCTCCTGCAAAGCATAGACGCGCCCGATGTCGCTGCTCGACATCGCCACCAGTTGTTGATTGTCGAACTCCTGCCCGACCTCTCGCTGCCTTTCGAAATCCTTGAGCGCGTCGTCGTATTCGCCCTTGAGGCGATGGGCGCGGCCAATCAGGCTGTGAGCCTGCGCCGTCTCTTTGAAGAAGCCGCCCTCCCGGTAGTATTTGAGAGCGTGCTCGACGTGGGGCAGCCCTTCGCCAGCCCTGTACAGTTGAATCAGAAGGCTGCCGAGCGCGAGCGACGCCTTCATCTCGCTCCGGCGCGCGTGGTTGGTTTTGGCGATCTCCAACGCGGACTGAAACTGTTTTTCCGCCTGCGCGTAATCGCTGCGCGACATGAAGACGTTGCCGAGATCAACGAGCCCGCGCGCGTGCAGGCTCGACATGCCGCTCGCTTGCGCGAGTTCGACCGCTTTGCGCGCGTGCGCCTCCGCCGCGTCCGACTGCTTGCCGTTGAGAAACGCGCTGCTCAAAGCGAGCAGCGTTTGAATCTGCTGGTACTGATAACCGTTGCTGTGCGCGAGTTCGAGCGCCTGTTGCAAATCCTTCTGCGCTTCGTTGAACTTGCCCGTCACGCTGTAGTGAAAGCCGCGCTGGTAGAGAACTTCCGTGCATCCTTCGGCGTTGCCCGTCTCCTGATAGAGATCATAAGCCTTACCGAAATGGTTAAGCGCGGTGGCCGTCTTGGATTGTCGCCCGTGGAGGATGCCGAGACGCAGGTAGGCCGCCGCGTAATGCTGGTTGAGGCTGAGCGCCTGAACATAACTGTCAATCGCCTTTGAAATGTTTTCCGCACGCTCGTAGGCCCGCCCCAGATCGAAATGAACCTGCGGCTCTTTCGACTTGTGCTTCGCAATTTCACTATAAGCTTGGATGGCGAGCGCGTATTTGCGTGTGACGGTGTAGGTGACGGCGTTGAGATAGAGCGACTCGAACTGCGGGAGCGTCGTGCCGTCGGGGACGAGGCCATTGACGATCAGCAACTCTTCACCGGCCTTGCTCGCATAGTCCAACTCCATCCATGCTTCGGCGAGCGCGGCGTGCGCTTCTCTGTACTCCTCGTCAATCGCGATGGCGCTCATGAAGGCGCGGCTCGCCTGATCGTATGCGCCGTCGCGCAGCAGGTTCAACCCCTTCTCGTAGAAGACGACCGCCGACGGCTCGGGCTTGTGCAGCGCGGGCGTGCGCCAGCGCGCGTAGCCCCAGAGGCCGAGCAGGACGAGGGCGAGCGCGCCGATAAAGGCGACGGGCGAAAGACGCGGGCGACGCAAAGAATCGGAGAGCGTCAGCAACATGCTGGAACGCCCCTCGGAGGGCGGCGCGAGGCGGCGCGTGCGCGTCGTGTCTGCGCCCGAAAGACCGTCGAGCGCAAGGCTCAGGTCTCTGTACATCTCGGGGGCGGTCTGGTAGCGCGCCTCGGGTTTCTTCGAGAGGGCTTTGAGCGTGATGCGGTCGAGTTCGGCGGTGACGCGCGGGTTGAAGATCGAGGGCGGCGGCGGGTCAACGTGCAACACCTGCCCGCCGATCTCGATGACGTTTGCGCCGGAGAAGGCCGGACGACCGGCGATGCATTCATACAAGAGCGCGCCGAGCGCGAAGATGTCGCTGCGGCGGTCAACGGCTGCGCCGCGCGCCTGTTCGGGCGAGAGATAGAGCGGCGTGCCGACGACGACATCGCTGCGCGTCATCTGTGAAATCAAGGTTTGCGCGTCCGGCCCTTCGACGCGGGCCTGACCCTCTTCGAGTTGCTTGGCGAGTCCGAAGTCGAGCACCTTGACCTCGCCGCGTTCGTTGACGAGGACGTTCGAGGGCTTGATGTCGCGGTGGATGACGCCGTGTGAGTGCGCTTCGGTGAGCGCCTCGGCCACGTCCATCGTGATCTCGACGGCGCGCGCAATCGTCAGTTCGCTCGCTTCCAGCAGTTCGCTCAAGTTGCGCCCGACGACCAACTCCATCACGATATACGGGCGACCGTCGCGCGTCTCGCCGTAATCATAGACGGCGGCGATGCGCGGGTGGCTGAGCGACGAGACGGCGCGCGCCTCGCGCAGAAAACGCGCGTGAAATTGACCGTCGGCGGAGAACGACGAGGGCAGTTTGACGGCGACGCGACGGCCCAGACGCAGGTCTTCCGCCACGTAGACGATACCCATCCCGCCCTCGCCAAGCTGGCTGAGAATCCGGTAATGAGAGATGGTTTGCCCTATCATCGAATACCGAGAGCCGTCGGAGATAGATGAAGGTCTTGAGGATTCCGGTCGCCTTGAGCGGCTTCAAAGCGTTGACCGGCTGGCTGCACCTTCACGCGGAATCAACGTCGCATGTAGGCTCTATTCTGCGCCAAAGCCGGAGGCTTTTTCAAGACTTAATCTCTTGACCCCTTCAATTTCCGCGAGCCTCCTCCCCTTCTATATATTAATGTACAAATCCGGCGTTATCTTTCAACGCAAACGCCAAAAGTCGCGGTCAAAAATTCTTCCTCAAAAGCAGCTTGAAAAATTTAAGAATTTTTGTCGCGCGGCGGGACATCAAAAATCCCGTCTGCAAAAAGCCGCTCACCTTTTGACACCGGATTCTCTTTTTCGTTATCGCTATTTTCGCGCCGCCGGAGTGATTTTAAATCGCAGCGAGTTGCCTTCGCGGACGACTTCGACATCATACTCCTGACCGGCGCGCATCCCGGCGAGGATGTACGTGTAATCATAGACGTTGCGCACCTCGCGCCCGGCGAGACGGGTGATGCGGTCGCCCGCACGGAGTCCGGCGCGCGCGGCGGGTGAATCCTCGCGCACGGCGTCCAAGCGCAGGCCGTCGGTCGTCTCGGCGTAGCTCGGAACCGTGCCGAGATAGACGCGGAAGCTCGCGTTGCGTCCCTCGCCGCCGCCGCTACTGCGTGCGACCGCGTAGGCGGGACGATTCGCCTGAGCGTCAATCGCCGCGACCACGTCGCGCACGAAAGCGATGATGCGCGCTTCGCCTTCGTAGTTGATGCGCTCGGGCGTATCGGAAGGCTTGTGATAGTCCTCGTGCGTGCCGGTGAAGAAGAAGAGGACGGGAATCTTCTGCGCGTAGAACGACGAATGATCGCTCGGGCCGAAGCCGTCGTCGTTGAGCGCGAGCGTGAAGCGCGGCACGTTGGAGGCGGTCGCCATCACGCGCCCGTTCGCACCCGTGACGACGGGCATCTCGCCCTTCGTGCCGCCGCGCTCGGCTCTGCCTTCCGCGCCGCCCGTCAGCGTCAGGCGCAGCTTCGTGTTCGTCTCTTCGAGCAAGCCCCGCCACTCCGCCGCCGTGCCCGCGCCGCCGATAATCAGCCGCCCGTCTTTGAGCCGCCCGATCATGTCCATGTTGATCATCGCCACGGTCTGCGCGAGCGGCACGGACGGATTGCGCACGTAAAAACTCGACCCGAGCAAGCCCTCCTCTTCGCCGCCGAAGGCGATGAAGACGACTGTCCGGCGCGGTCGTGCACCGGGCTGCGAAAAGATGCGCGCGAGTTCGAGCAAGGCGGACGTGCCCGACGCGTTGTCGTCTGCGCCGTGATGGATTTCGCCTTCGCGCGCCGCGAGGCTGCCCGCGCCGCCGCGCCCGAGATGGTCGTAGTGCGCGCCGACGACTACGGCTTCCTGCTTTAACTGGGCGTCGGAGCCGTCGAGGATGCCGACGACGTTCGACGCCGGAGCCTCGCGCCGCACGACATCCGTCTTGATGCTGAGCGCGACGTTCTGCAACATCACAGAGAGACTCTTGCGCGCCGGACTCTGAATCTTCGCGTCGGAAGTTTGCCCGCCCTCCGTCGCCTGCGCGGGCGCAGCGTGCGCCTGCGTCGCATCGTGCGCTTGAGTTGCGGCGTGTGCGTCATGTCCTTTAGTCGCAGCCTTCGCGTCATGCGCTTGAGTCACGGCTTGCGCGTCGTGTGTTCTATCGTTGACCTGCGCGGGCGGATGACTCGCACGCAGAGCGCGTTCGATCTCTTCGAGCGGCAGACCGACGCCGCCAGCGGAGAGGATGCGCCGCGCGCTGGCGCGTGAGATGGCGACTACGGACAGGCCCGCGTCGCCCGCGTTGTCGTAGCGCATCTGCGCCAACCGGCTCTCGCGAAAATCCTCCTCGCCCGCGACGATGACCAGAGCCTTCGCGCCCTGCTCGCGCGCCGCCGCCGCCTTGAGGCGCGTCTCCGCGTAGCGCGCAAGCTGCCCGTGCGGGTTATCGCCGTCGGGCGTGCCCGCGAGGGCGAGGACGATGCCGCCCCGTGCGTCGAGCCCTTCGTAGTCGTCGTGCTTGAGTTCGGAAGCCCTGATGCCGTAGCCGACGAACGCGACGGGAAGATTTTCTACCTGCGCGTTGGTCGTGAAGCCAAGCGGCATCCAGTCTTCTTTGAGACGCAGGTCGAGCGTCGCGGCGGGCGAGTTCGGGGCGCGCGTCGTGAAGATCATGGAGTTGTCGTTCCCCGCTTCGACGCCCGCGACGTAGGGGAACGACTGCATGTAGCTTCTCGCGTTCCCGCTCGCTTTATCCCCCGAGAGAGAGACGCGCGCCGTGTCGCCCGCCGCGCGAAGCCCGAGACGCGCGAACTCCGCAGCGATGTAGGCGGCGGCAGCCTGCGCGCCCGCCGTGCCCGTGCGCCGTCCCTCCATTTTGTCGGAGGCGAGATAAACGACGTGCGCGCGCAGGCGTTCGATGTCGGGCGCGCTTCCCTCCGCGCCCGCGCGCTGCGGTTGTCGTTGTTGTGCGAGGACGCCGGGTGACAGAAGCGCGAGGGCAAGCAGGAGTTTGAGAGAGATATGTCGCATGATTTTTCAGATGCCGGATTTTGGACGACGGATGTCGGGGAGAAATGTCGGACAGTATTTCTCTTAACGGGAACGCCGCGCAGCTTTTCCCTCAACGACGAATGCCGGACAGCTTTTCCCTCATCGAGGAATGCCGGATAGGGTTTCTCTTATCCGCCGACGGATTATTCAGTCAACCCATTCGGCGATGAAGATGTTGGTGTCGCCGCGCACGCGCGCGTTGCGATTGGAGGCGAAGACGAGACGCTTGCCGTCGGGCGAGAACATGGGGAAGCCGTCGAAGCTTTCGTCGAAGGTGATGCGCTCAAGGCCCGTGCCGTCGGTCTTGATGGAATAGAGGTCGAAGTTGCGGCCTTTCGGGTCGTTGAGGTTGGAGGCGAAGATGATGCGGCGCGCGTCGGGGAAGAAGTAGGGCGCGAAACTGGCGACGCCGAGCCGCGTCACCTGTCGCTTGTTCGAGCCGTCGGCAGCCATCACCCAAATCTCGAAGACGTTCGGCTCGATGACGTGCTCGGCGAGTTTCTGCCGGTAGCGCGCAATCTCCTCGGGCTTGCGCGGGTGATAGGCGCGATAGACGATCTGTTTGCCGTCGGCGGAAAAGAACGCGCCGCCGTCGTAGCCGAGTTCGGTGGTCAGGCGTCGGACGCGTGTGCCGTCGGCATCCATCGTGTAGATGTCGAGGTCGCCGTCGCGCGTGGAGGTGAAGACGATGCGCCGCCCGTCGCGCGAGATGGTCGCTTCGGCATCGTATCCTTCGGTGCTGGTGAGGCGTCGCATCTGCGTGCCGTCGGCGCGCGCCGTGAAGATGTCGAACGAAGGGTAGATGGGCCAGACGTAGCCGCGCGAGAAGTCGGGGCGGGGCGGGCAGGCCGCGCCCGCGAGATGCGTTGACGAATAGAGGATGCGTCTGCCGCCGGGGAAGAAATAGGAACAGGTCGTGCGCCCCTCGCCGTTTGAGACCATGCGCGGCGCGCCCGTGCCGTCGGCGTTCATCGTGTAAATCTGGTCGCACTCGCGCCCGTCGCGTTTTGATTGAAAGATGAGCGTGCGCCCGTCGCTGCTGAAATATGCCTCGGCGTTCTCGCCGCCGAAGGTCAACTGCCGGACGTTGCGCAGGTGTCGCTCCGACGGATTCTGCGCGAGCGTCGGGATGGGAATTAACAGGATGGACAGGATGAAAACGTGCACGATAGACAGGATGAAAACACGCGGGATGGACGCGACGGAGCGAGGGCGCAGCATGAGGGGCACGCTAGATAAACGTTTCATCTTTGCTTTCATCGTCTTCTGCTTTCTTTCGTCCTTCCCTTCTTTCGTCGTCATCTTCATCTTGTTTATCCCGTCCATCCTGTCAAATGTCATCTTGTCAATTCGTCCTGAGCCTCTGTGAAACGAACGCGCGGGTTTCGGAAATCAGCGTCTCAAGTTCGGAGGGTTTGGGCGTCCGCCCTTGTGTCGCCGCGAGTTCGGCGAGGACGAGGGAGAGTTGCGCGCGACGGTCTTCCTGCGGCGAAATCAGGCCGCGCGCGGCGAGCGCGGTTGCATAACTCAAAGCACTCTCGCCCGGCGCGGGCGGCGAAATCCCGTGCGCGCGGGCGAGCGATTCGAGTAAGGCGTGTGTGCTCGCGCCGCAGAAGAGGGTCGCGGCACAGGCGAGGCGGCGCGCGTGCGCTTGCGCGGCTAGTTCGGCGAAATGAACGGGGCGCAAGTCGTCGTCTTCGGGCGCGAAAATCTGCCGGAGTTTGTCGCGTTTGTAGCGCAGCCGCAGGTAGTCAACCGACGCTTCGACGAGATACTGCGCGGGGCGCGCGGCCCACCAATCGTTGACGGAGACCGACAGTTCGAGCGAGCGAATATGATGCCACCAGAAGGCGGGAATGAAAAGCGTGTCGCCCGCGAGGAGGTCGAAGGAGACGGCGAGCGACTTAGGGAACTGCGGGAACTTCACGGCGTCAACCTGTTCGGGATTGACGCGGCTGGCGTGCGTCGCGTAGTGGCCGACGCCGTAAGGATAGATGCGCGCGTATTCGGTCGGCGGCAAAAGCGTGACGCGCTTCGCGCCGTGCATCTGTGTGAGCAGATTGTTCTTTCCGTCGTAGTGCAGCGGCGTCACGCAGCCGTCGGAACTGAGCCAGAGATGCGAACGCCGGGCTACGCGCGCGGGAATCAGCGACTCACTCACAAGACCCTCCGACCCGAGCCCGAGATGCTTGAGCGACGCCTGACGGATGTAGTAACAGGGGCCGGGCGAGTGCGCCGCGCTGACGATGCGGAGGGCTCCGGCAAACGTGCTTTTGAAATCCGTGTAGTTGCGCTCGCCGCGCTCGTCGTAGTCGAACCGCTCGCCTTCGGCTTTGAGCACCGAGACCGTCCGCTCGCCGACCGCTTCCAACAGATGCGAAGGCGACCAGCATTCCGCGCGCACATCCTCCGCCACACTCCGCGAAATCAGCAGCGGACTCTCGCGCCCCGCAAACCGCTCCCGCAGTTCGTCCGGCGAACCCGCTTCGACTCGCTCAATCATAAAAGCAGATGTCAGATGTCGGAGGTTAGATGTTGGATAGAAACAAGAGGTTAAAGGTTAGACGTTAGATAAGAAGCAAGTTGTCTTGCACTAACATCCGACATCTAACCTCCGACATCTGTTCTTTACCCGTTCTTGCGCTCGAACTCGCGCATGAAGGCGACGAGGGCTTCGACGCCCGCGCGTGGGAAAGCGTTGTAGATGGAAGCGCGGATGCCGCCGACGGAGCGGTGGCCCTTGAGCCCGTCGAGTCCGGCGGCGGTCGCCTCTTTGGCAAACTGCTTTTCGAGTTCCTCGGAAGGCAGGCGGAAAGTGACGTTCATCAGCGAGCGCGCTTCGGCGTCGGCGTGGCCGCGATAGAAGTCGGTCGCGTCAATCGCATCGTAGAGCAGATGCGCCTTCGCTTCGTTCTCCTGCTGCATCGCGGGGATGCCGCCCTTGCCCTTGAGCCACTTGCAGACGAGATTGAGGATGTAGATGCCCCAAGTGTTCGGCGTGTTGTAGAGCGACTTGTTTTCGACGTGCGTGCGGAAGTCGAGCATCGTATGCAGGCCGTCGGGAATGCGCGCGAGCATGTCGTCGCGCAGGATGACGAGCGTGACGCCGGACGGCCCCATGTTCTTCTGCGCCCCGGCGTAGATGATCGCATACCGCTCGACGGGGACGACGCGCGAAAGGATGTTCGACGAAGCGTCGTTGACTAGCGGCACGTCGCCCACCTCCGGCTCGTGATGCCATTCGACGCCCTCGATGGTTTCGTTGGAAGTGAGATGAACGTAGGCGGCGTGCGGGTCGAGTTTGAGTTCGCCCTGATCCGGGATGCGCGAATAGCGGCTGTCTTCGGTCGTCGCGGCGACCTTCGCGCCCCCCTCCCGCTTCGCTTCCTTGAGCGCCTTCTTGCCCCAACTGCCGGTGATGATGTAGTCCGCGCTCGCGCTCGGCGGGAGAAAGTTCAACGGGATCATCGAAAACTGAAGGCTCGCGCCGCCCTGCAAAAAGAGGACGTGATAATTATCCGGAATGCCCATCAACTCGCGCAAATGTTGCTCCGCGCCGCCGATGATGTCGTCGAAGGTCTGCGAGCGATGGCTGATCTCCATCACCGACATCCCCACACCCGGCAAGCTCAACATATCGCGCTGCGCCTCTTCCAGAACCGGCACGGGCAACACCGCTGGCCCCGCGCTGAAGTTAAAGATTCTCTCGCTCATTCTTCTCTCCTCTGAACTGGTAAATCGTGAATCGTAAATCGTAAATAGATAAAATCCTGTTCTTTCTATTTACGATTTACGATTCACG
>DATLMV010000052.1:0-36364 GCA_035537095.1 Pyrinomonadaceae bacterium | reverse complement strand
CGCTGCCACTCGACGCACCGCTCGTCGCGCTGCCGCTCGTTGCGCCGCCCGTCGAGCCGCCCGCACCCGTGCCGACGCCCGCGCCTGCACCGCTGCCCGCGCCTGTGCCGCCGCCCGTGCTTGCGTCGCCGCCGCTGGCGGTCATGCTTCCGCTGGCGGTCGTGTCGTCGCTCGCGCTGGCGTCTGATTCACTTGCGGCGGAAGAGGGGCTGCCGCCTTCGGTCATGCCTGCGCCCATGCCGGTGTTGCGCCCGATGGCGACGCCGCCGTGACCGCCCGTGTCGCCGCCGGACGCGGTGGCGTCGTTGCGTTCATCGCCGCCGCTTGCGCCCGCGCCGGTCGTCGCCGCCGTCGGCGCGTCCGCGCCCGCGTTTGCGCCAGCACTTCCCTTCAACTCGTCCCTGTCGTCTCGCTCAGACATCTCCTTGTTCTCCTTCTTGTGAGAGTGCAAAAGCCTCGCACACGCGAGGTGGTTTCAGGTCTCGATTTCGTGCTGCAAAAAGCGTGGCTGCTTTGCGGCGGAGAATAACATAACTTCCGCCGACGCGAATCACACTTTCAACCGGCGTCAGAGATTTTTTTACGCGCGCGGCGAAACTTCAACGCGACGCGACGGGCGACGGTTGCGAGCGCATCCCATGTGCCGTATAAATAGCTCGGACACGCGCACAAAAAAGATGGATGCACTCTCGACAGCGTTGGCCGTTCTGACGGCGATGATTACGCCTACCGTGCTGATTTCGGCCTGCGGAACGCTGATTCTCTCGACTTCGACGCGGCTCGGCAGGGTCGTTGACCGCGTGCGCTCGCTCTCCGACCGCTTCGAGGAGTTGGCCGCGAACAAGGAACCGGACAACATGATGGAAGACAAACGCGCGGTCATCTTTGATCAACTCGACAAGCTGACTTCGCGCGCGCGTCTTCTTCAACGCTGCATGACCGTCTTCTACATGTCGCTCGGCATCTTCGTCTTCACGACGGTTGCCATCGGCATCGTCGCCGCGCTGGCGGGCACGCGTTACGCTTGGCTGCCCATCGTCCTCGCGCTCATCGGCGTGCTCGCGCTCGCCTACGGCTGCGTGCTCCTGATCTTCGAGGCGCGGCTCGCGCTCTCGACCATCACGTCCGAGATGGACTTTATCTGGCGACTCGGCCAGTCGCTCGCGCCCCCGCATCTCGTGCAGGAAAAAAGCCCGCACCATAACCGTCTCACGCTCCGGCGTCACATATGATTGACGATGATTGACGAGCCTTCATATCTTGAGTTGTACCGGACGGGCGAACTCGCGTCGCGCGTCGAGGCTTTGGAGCGCCTGCTTGAGCGTTGCACGGTCTGCCCGCGCGATTGCCTGAACAACCGTCTGGCGGGTGAGATCGCCGCCTGCTATTCGGGCCGCCTCCCCATCGTCTCGTCTTATACCGCGCACTTCGGCGAAGAACCCGCCATCACCGGCACGCACGGCGCGGGCAACATCTTCTTCGGCAACTGCAACCTCCGGTGCGTCTATTGCCAGAACTTCCAAATCTCGCAGCGACACAAAGACGAGATCAAGAACGAAGTCACGCACGAACGGCTCGCCGAGATGATGCTTGAGCTACAGGCGCGCGGGTGTCATAACGTCAACTTCGTTTCGCCCACACACTTCGCGCCGCAGTTGGCCCGCGCCGTCCTCGTCGCGTGCGAGCGGGGCTTGCGGCTGCCCGTCGTCTACAACACGAACGCGTACGACTCGGTTGAAGTCCTGCGCCTGCTTGAAGGTATCGTTGACGTGTACCTGCCCGACCTCAAGTATGCCGGGAGCGACGCGGGCTATACGTATTCCAAAGTCAAAAACTACGCGGAGCACGCGCGCCGCGCCCTGCGCGAGATGTACAGGCAGATGGGCAGTCGGCTTCAGTTCGGCGAAGAGGACGGGCTGCTCAAACGCGGGCTGGTCGTGCGTCTGCTCGTGCTGCCGAACGATGCGGCGGGCGTGCGCGAGTCGCTCCAATGGATAGCCGAAACCTTAAGCCCGCGCGTCACCATCTCGCTGATGGCGCAGTACTACCCGACGAACGTCGCCGCGACCGACGAGCGTTACCGGATGCTCTCGCGCCGCATCAACGAGACGGAGTGGCTGCAAGCCCTCGCCGCGCTCGAAGAGATGTGTATGGACGAAGGCTGGATGCAGGAGTTCGACGGCGCGGCCCACTACTACCGCCCCAACTTCGCCGACCGCGAGACGCCTTTCAAAGACATCAGGGATTTTCAGGATAACCAGTAGTTGATGACGGTAATCTGCAAACTAAATTTCGGAGCATCCATTTGAACGAAGCGACACAGACGAACGGCGTACGAGTCGGCGCACCCGCGCCGGATTTCAACCTGCGCGACGGCGCGGGCGCGGAGTGGCGTCTCTCGGACAGGCGCGGGCGAGTGGTCGTGCTGCTCTTTTATCCGGGCGACGAGACGCCCGTGTGCACGCGGCAGATGTGTTCGGTGCGCGACCGTTGGGAGGATTACGCGGCGACGGGCGCGGAGGTGGTCGGCATCTCGACCGACACCGTCGAGAAGCACGCGAGTTTCAGCGAGCATCACAACCTGCCCCTGCGCCTGCTCTCGGATGCGGACGGCGCGGTCAGTCGCGCATACGCGGCGAAGTCTTGGCTGCCGAACCGGGCGGCGCGCGCCGTCGTCGTCGTAGATGCCGACGGCATCATCCGCCATCACAAGGTGCAGCCGCTCTCGCTCTTTCGCCCGAAGGACGACGAGATTATCGCTGCCATCAACAGAGCAAGGCAGAGTGCAGAGTGATGAATGATGAAGGTAAAGAAATAAGCCTTTGCCTTTCATTCGTCACTCTGCACTCATCGTTCATCATTTCAGGAGGGTTCTATGGCTGAAGAGATCAAATGCAAGCGTTGCGGGCAGAAGCGTCCGGCGCTCGGGTTTGCGCCCGTGCCGACGGAGTTGGGGCAGCGCGTGGGCGCGGAAGTTTGCCAGCCGTGCTGGTCGGAGTGGCTGCAAAAACAGCAGATGCTCATCAACCATTACGGCCTCGACCTGTCGAAGCCGGAGACACACGATTTCCTCTTCGACAACATGAAAGCCTTCTTCTTCAACGCCGGAAACATGGTCAACATTGACACGTCGCAGGAAGGCAACATCAAGTGGTGAAACGTCACCGGAGCATCCGGTTTCCAAAGGAGCAGCGCGGATGACAGAGCCGGAGCAGAACACCGACGACGCCGCGCCAGACGACGCGACGCTCGAAGGCCCCGGCGACGTGGAGCGGGCCGGAGAGACGACCGCCGCCGTGGCGATACACGGCCCGACCGACACGCGGCCCGTCGGCGCGGACACGCAAGTCAAAGTCGCGGACACGCCGCATCCGTCCGAGAACCTTCCGGCCAACGACGCCGATTGACTTCGACCGCGAGCGCGCCGTCACGATTCGCAATCGCACGCGGACGCACGGGCGGATGTGTTGTCTTCCGCCCCGGCATTTATTCCGGTGCGTTGTCTTCCGTCGCGACTGTTATCCCTACGTCGCCGTTCTCACGCTCAAGGTTTTTCGTATCCGAGCACGCGCGCTTTCAGTTGGGCGGCGGTCGGGTCTTGTTGGAAGGCGACCCATCCTTCGCGTTTGGCGCGGCGGGGCAGAAAGGCGATGGTGAGTTCGCCGCGATCCTGCTCCGCGCCGCCGCTCTCCAAAACAACCTCGATAGTGATGCCCTCGGCGGTCACGTCGCCGTGATTAAACGCGGTGACGGGAACGATGAAATTGTGCGCGCGTCGTTCGGGCGTGCCGAGACGCACCTCGATGCTCGGCGGCTCGTTCCCCATCGTCGCGCCCGCGTAGGCGAGATAGGCGAGAGCGCACGCGACCAGCACGAGACTGACGGCGAAGACCGCCCACTCCAACCAGTTTTTCTTTATGCTCATTGCAACAAGAGCCTTCCGGCGGATGCGCCGAGCGTCGCGGCCACGCCGAGCACGACGGTCTGCGCCAGCGAGGTGTAGAGCGTCACTCCTTCGAAGCGACCGAAGAACCAGAGAACCGCAGCCGAGACGACGAGCGCGACGGCATAAGTGATGACGGTTCCGAGCAGCGCCGCGCCGAATCCGTCTGCTTGCACCAACTCCTGCGCGCCCTTGAACCCGCTGTAGTAGAGGATAAACGAACCGATGACGAGCGATACCACGGCCAGCCCCAGAAGTCTCAACCACGTACACTCGACCGCCATCAAGACGATCTCCTCGGTCGGCGCGACGTTGGCGGCAAACAGGAAAGCCCCGCACACCGCGAGCGTCATCTGCCCGCCGAAGTGTATCTCCTTCTGCCCGTCGCCCCGCGTGCTTCCCTGCCCGCCCGCTTTATCTTTGCCGCGCGTTTTTTTCCGCGCAACATTTTCGCCGCCCCGCCCGCCCGCGTCGCCCGCGAAGCCTTCGTCGCCTTCGTCGCCGCCGCCGAGTTGCGCCGTCCCGACCGAGACGCCGACCGCTATCGTCATCGCTTCGATAACGACGCGCCCGACGATTTCGCTCGCGGGCATCTCCAGAGTGATGCGTCCCAACAGAGCGAGAAACAACGCCGAGAGGATGAGGCCGAGCCCCAACTCCTCGACGGAATCAATCGCCACCTCCGTCATCGTCGCGTCGCGCCGCAGGCCCGCGTAGCGGTTGTAACCGAGCAGCAGCACGAACGTCGCCAGCAGATACGCGAGCAGCCGCAAGGGGTGCGCGCTGAAGCCCGCCCACCAGACCTCCATCGTGTAGAGCAGCGGCAGACTGAACATCAGCCCGCCCGCCACCCCGCGCCCGTACTCACGGAACGACTCGGCGACCGTGCGCTCTCCCGCTGCTACTGCTTCCGCTTTTGACTTGCGACGAGACATAGTTTGAAATCCGCACGCGCACGCTACGCCAAGCGGCGTGTGACAAACAACGCGCCGTGCATGATACTAGATTGGTCTGGAAACAACACGACGTTTACTTTATCAAACGATTCATCAAGCCCGGCATGAACGGACGACGCTCTGCGCGGCAGTTTAACCGTCGAGTTTTCGTCCCGACCGCTAGAGGGTTCAAGCGTTCGGACGGCGACAAAAGAGCGGCGGCATCTCGTTTATTGAGGCGACGGAATGGAACCAGAGGCGGTTAATCTGAAGCGACGCGTGCCGGAGTTGGACGGGCTACGCGGCGTGGCTATCCTGCTGGTGCTGTTCTATCACTATTTCCAGTCGGCGCAGATGCCCGCCGCGCTCGCGGCGTTGGGGCGTCTCTCTTGGAGCGGCGTTGATCTCTTCTTCGTGCTCTCCGGTTTCCTCGTCGGCGGCATCCTGCTCGACGCGCGCACGTCTCCCAACTACTTCAAGACCTTCTACGCGCGTCGCGCCTATCGCATCCTGCCGCTCTACGCGCTCCTCTGCGTCGCCTTCTGGCTGATACGCGGACTCACCAACGCCCAACACGCAGACCCTGCGCTCGCGTGGCTCTTTTCGAACGCGCACCCGTGGTACGCCTACGCCGCTCTCCTACAGAATTTTTTCATGGCCTACGCGGGCACTCTCGGCCCCGCGTGGCTCGGCGCGACGTGGTCACTGGCAATCGAGGAACAGTTCTACCTGACGCTGCCCTTCATCATCCGCTACGTCCGCCCGCGACAACTGCCGTACGTTCTGGCGTCTATTCTGATAGCCGCGCCGATAGTGCGCGCCGCGCTGCGTCTCGCCTTCGCGCACGGCGAGTTCGGCGCGTATGTCTTGATGCCCGCGCGCGCCGATGCCCTGATGCTCGGCGTCGGGGCCGCGCTCCTGATGCGTAGCCGGGAGGGGCGCGAGTTTCTCCTGCGCAATAGATACGTGCTCTACGCGGCGCAAGTCGTGCTGCTCGGCGGGATGGTCTGGATGTCTCTGAAGACGACGGGCGCGAGCGCGGAAACTTCCGTCGCGGCTGCTGCGGCGACGACTGAAACAACCTCTGCTCAAACGGCGACGCTCGACGCTTGGGCGTCGTCGCGGCTCTACTTGCGGACGCTGCTCTCTTCGCTGAACTACACATGGATCGCGCTCTTTTACGCGTGCATGCTCCTGATCGCCGTGACGCAACGCCGGAGCGCGCTCGCACGCGCGCTGCGAGCGCGGTGGCTGATGGCGGCGGGCGTGGTCGCTTACGGAGCATATCTTTTCCATCAGCCCTTCTTGGGTCTGTGCTACGGGCTGGCGCGGCGCGGGCGCGTGCCCGCAATCGAGAACGCGGGCGACGCGGGGCTGACGCTCGTCGCGCTTCTTTTGACGCTCGCGCTGGCGAAAATATCTTGGTCTTACTTCGAACGTCCGCTCGTCGCGCGCGGGCACGAGTTTCGTTATCGAGAGGGCGCGGAGCCGGAAGCGTCGCCGGGCGAGGCATCGGACGAGTCGTCCGGCAAAGCATCGGGCAAAACATCGGGCAAAGGCCGCCTCGCGGTCGGCTAGAGGGACGGCGGCGGGCGGCGCGCGGGCGTCGGTTGGCCCTTGCATCCCGCCCGAACAACTCTGTAATATGCACGCAGGGCAATCAGACCGCTTCAATGCGTAGCAGTAGTTTCAACCGGGAGACAAACGGTAGAGCTCGTTTCTCGGCGTCGCAGCGTGGGCGATAACCCCGTCTGGCAGTCCGTATTTTCGTATCAGTCGTGAGACAACTTTAAATCGCAGGAGAGAAGATGAAGATGAACAAATTAACAGCATTCGTCGCGGGCACGGCGCTGGCCGCGCTGGCCGCCGGTTGCACCGACACGGCCAACACCAACACCAATGCCGCGAACGCCAACTCGAACACGGCGGTCGTCGTCAACAACAACGGCAACGCCAACACTTCGGGCGTCACGACCACCAACGCCAACACGGCCAACACCAACGCCAACTCAAGCACGCGCGCTTCCTACAACGCCAACATCACGCGCGAAGAGTATGAGAAGGACAAAGACCGTTACGGTCAGGAAGCCAAGAGCGCGGGCGACAAGGTCGGCTCGACGGCGACCGACGGCTGGCTCTGGGTGAAGACGAAGGCCGCTCTGACCGCCGTTGACGACCTCCGCGACTCGACCATCAACGTTGACGTGGAAGACGGCGTCATCACCTTGCGCGGCAACGTCGCCAGCGCCGATCAGGTGAAGAAGGCCGACGCCGCCGCCAAAGGCATCGAAGGCAAAAAGAGCGTCAAGAACATGCTCAAAGTCGCAGCGGGCGGCGGCAACACCAACGCGAACGCCAACGCCTCCAAGTCGAACACGAACACGAATACGCACTAACGTTTAAACCACGAAGGCGCGCTCCGTTCCCTTCTGAACACGGAGCGCGCCTTTTCCAAACTCGCGCCCGTCGGCGAGCAGCAGTCGCGGTCGTCCGCAAGAGTTCTCTCCAAACTTTAGCTCCGCTTCGGATGAGACACACTCGTGCGGATGTGTGAATCCCCTTCCGGCCTATCAAAAAACAACTGTCTGCACGGCGTCCTGACTTGTCGCTTCCGACGAGCGCGCGCCGCGCATCGAAGTTCAATCGAAAGCTGAACGTCTATGCGAAACCTTCGCTCCCGCCGCCATTTCGCGCGCATCGTCGTCGCCGCTCTGATGTGGGCCACAGTCATCGCCTCGCTCCCGCTCCGGCAGCCGATGCACGCGCAGCGTCGCGCCATTGACACTTATGCCATCACGAACGCACGCATCGTCACCGTCTCCGGCCCCGTCATCGAACGCGGGACGGTCGTCGTGCGCGACGGGTTGATTGCCGCCGTCGGCGCAAACGCCTCCGCGCCCGCCGATGCGCGCATCATTGATGGCGCGGGGCTGACCGTCTATCCCGGCCTGATTGACGCCAGCACGACGCTCGGCATCCCGCGCCCCACGCCCGCCCCCGGCGCGTCGCCCAACCCCAATCCCTTCGCAGCCTTTCTCGGCCCCGCCGCGCCCCCTTCCGCCACTTCTCCGAACTCGACGCAGCCGCCCGGACTCCAACCCGAAATCCTCGCCGCAGACATCGTCCGGCCCGGCGGCGAACAGATCGAGGCGGCGCGCAACGCCGGAGTCACTTCGGCTCTGACCGTGCCGCGCAGCAACGTCTTTCTCGGGCAGTCGGCCTTCATCAATCTCGCGGGCGAGACGCCGCAGCAGATGATCGTCCGCGCGCCCGTCGCGCTGCACGTCGGCTTCACGCCGCTCGCGGGCAGCTATCCGGGCTCGCTGATGGGCGTCTTCTCGTCAGTCCGTCAAATGCTGCTCGACGCGCAGCGTTACCGCGAAGCCAACGCCGTCTATGACAGGAACCCGCGCGGCATGCGTCGGCCCGAACAGGACAAATCGCTCGCCGCGCTCCTGCCCGCGCTGGCGCGACAGATGCCCGTCGTGATGCAGGCTGAACGCGAGCGCGAGATCGTGCGCGCGCTCGATCTGGCGCAGGAGTTCAACCTGCAAGTGGTCATCGCGGGCGGGCTTGAGAGTTGGAAAGTGGCCGAGCGTCTGAAGACGATGAACGTGCCGGTGCTCCTGTCTCTCAACTTCCCGAAGCGCACGACCGCCGAGAACACCGAAGCCGACCCCGAACCCTTGCGCACCCTGCGCGAGCGCGCCGAAGCGCCGAAGGCCGCCGCCCGGCTCGCCGCCGCCGGAGTCCCTTTCGCCTTCCAGTCCGGTTCGATGACGAACATGGCAGACTATCTGGCGAACGCTGGCAAGGCGGTCGAGAGCGGGCTGGCGCGCGACGAAGCGTTGCGCGCGCTGACGCTTCGTGCCGCAGATATTCTCGGCGTTGACGACCGTCTCGGCAGCATCGAGGTCGGCAAGATTGCGAACCTGACCGTCACGCGCGGCGACCTCTTCGACAGGTCGCGCCGCATCACGCACGTCTTCATTGACGGGCGGCCCGTTGACTTAAAACCGGAGACGACCGCCGCCGCGACCGGCGCGGCGAACGTGAGCGGCACGTGGTCGCTCAGGGTCAACACGGGCGGCATCGGCGAGACGCCGGAGGTCAACATCACGCTCCTCCTGCAACAGCAGGGCGACCGCATCACGGGTTCGATTCAGGGGCCGCTCGGCACGTCGCAGATTGCCAACGCATCGCAGGGCGCGGCGGGCGAGCTACGGTTCACCGTCCCCGTCCAAATCGGCGGGCAGACGACCGAGGCCAACTTCGTCGGCGCGGTCACGGGCAACGAGATGCGCGGCACGGTCGAAATCGTCGGGCGCGGCAGCGGAACCTTCACAGGCACGCGCCCCAACGCGCCCGCGACGACGACACCCGCGCCCGCGCCGTCGCCTCCTTCCAAAGTCTGAAAGTCGAAAGTCCAACGTCCAAAGTCGAAATCTTTAACCTTCTGACTTTGGACGTTGGACTTGAGACTTTGGACTTCCGTACGACATTGGACATTGGACTTTTAGACTTTGGACTATTTCAGGAGTTTATTTAGATGAGAAGATTGATTGCACACGCTTTGTCGTTGGCGTTGATGGTCGGATTCGTGGGAAACGCAACGACCCCCGCGCAGCAGCAGCAGCAACGCCGGACGCGCGGCGCGGAGACGGAGACGCTGATTCGCAATGCGACCGTGCTGACCGTCTCGCACGGCACGCTCACGAACACGGACATTCTCATCCGGGGCGACAAGATCGCCGCCGTCGGGCCGAACCTGAAAGCGCGTGACGGCGCGCGCACGATAGATGCGACCGGCAAATACGTGATGCCCGGCATCGTTGATTGCCATTCGCATTCGATGATGGACGCGGTCAACGAACTGACGCTCTCCGTCACTTCGATGGTTCGCATCCGCGACGTGCTGAACCCGACCGACGCAGACCTCTACCGCGAACTCGCGGGCGGCGTCACGACCTTGAATCTCCTGCACGGCTCGGGCAACGCCATCGGCGGGCAGAACACGGTCGTCAAAATCAAGTACGGGCGGCCCATCGCGGAGTTCATCGTCGGGAGCGCGCCGCCCGGCATCAAGTTTGCGCTCGGCGAAAATCCGAAGCGTTCCAACGTCAACCTTCCGGCGGGCGCGCAGCGTCGTTATCCGGCGACGCGGATGGGCGTCGAAGAGGTTATCCGCGACGCCTTCACGCGCGCGCGCGACTACAAGCGGCGTTGGGACGATTACCGCGCCGCCGCCGCGCGCAACGAGAAGAACCTCGTCCCGCCGCGCCGCGACCTCCAACTCGAACCGCTCGTCGAAGTCCTCGAAGGCAAACGCTTCGTCCACGCGCATTGCTATCGCGCCGACGAGATCATGATGCTGATTAACTTCGCCGACGAGTTCGGTTTCAAAATCAGGACGTTTCAACACGTCCTCGAAGGCTACAAGGTGGCGAAAGAGATTGCGCGACACGGCGCGGGCGCGTCGGCCTTCGCCGACAGTTGGGGCTACAAGGTGGAAGCCTACGATGCCATCCCCTACAACGCCGCCGTGATGACGCGCGCGGGCGTCAACGTCTCCATCAATTCCGATTCCGACGAGCGCGCACGACGGCTCAACATTGACGCCGCCAAGATGATGAAATACGGCGGGCTCACCGAAGAGGAGGCGTTGAAACTCATCACGCTCAATCCCGCTTGGCAACTCGGGATTGATAATCGCACGGGTTCGATTGATGTCGGCAAGGACGCGGACATCGTCATCTGGACGGGCCACCCGTTGAGCGTCTATTCGCGCGTCGAAACCACCTTCATCGAGGGCGACATCTACTTCGACCGCCAGCAAGACCTCGCGCGCCGCACCGCGCTCGACGCCGAACGCAAGCAACTCGAACAACTCGAAGCCAACCGCCCGCCCGGACAGGGCGGCACTCCGCCCGCCATCCCGCGCGCGCGCCGCCCCGCACACAACCACGACGATCTGGAAGGCGACACAGAGGAGAACGACAACCGATGAACATCAGATATAGAAACGCCCGCAGCAGCAAAGCGACGGGCATCGTCGCCGTCGTCGCCCTGTGCGTCTCGCTCGTCATCTTGCTGTCGTCAGTCTCCTTCGTGCGCCACGCGAGCGCACAGCAGACCGGCGGCAACACCGGCACGGGCGCGCAGACCGCGAGCGGCGCGCAGGGAACTTTCCTGATACGCAACGCGCGCATCGTGCCCGTGAGCGGGCCCGACATCGAGAACGGTTCGGTCTTGATTCGCAACGGGCGAATCGAAGCGGTCGGCGCAGGCAGCATCAACGCTCCGGCGGGCGCGCAGGAGATTGACGCGAGCGGGCTCTTTGTCTATCCCGGAATGATGGACGCGGGGACGAACATGGGACTCGTCGAGATTGATTCCGTCAACGCGACGATTGACCGCGCCGAGGTCGGCGACATGAACCCGAACGCGCAGGCCATCGTCGCCGTCAACCCGCACAGCGCGCACATCGGCGTCACGCGTTTCAACGGCATCACGAGCGCCGTCACGATGCCGCAGGGCGGAATCATCTCCGGTCAGGCCGCCGTCATCAACCTGAACGGCACGACCCCGCGCGAGATGGCGCTCACGCCGAGCGCCGCGCTCGTCATAGATTTTCCGCGCGTCGCGGCGGGGGGCGGATTCGCCGCCGCCCAGCAGCAGCAGAGCAACATCAACGAGGCGGTGACGGCGCGCGACCGCCGCGTCGAAGAACTGCGCAAGATGCTGCGCGACGCCGAAGCCTACGGGCGCGCGCACGACGCCTACACGCGCGACCCCCGAAGCCTTCCGCGACCCGATAGCGACATCGTGCTCGCGTCGCTCTTGCCCTTCGTGCGCGGCGAGCGTCCCGTCATCTTTCGCGCCGCCCGCGAGCGCGACATCCGCGCCGCCGTTCGCTTCGCCGAAGAGATGAAGCTCAAGCCCATCATCCTCGGCGGCAACGACGCTTGGAGGGCCGCCGCGTTCTTGAAGGAGCGCAACGTGCCCGTCATCCTCACGGGCGTCCTCGACCTGCCGCTCCGTGAAGACGACGCATACGACGTGCATTACGAGAACGCCGCCCGCTTGCAACAGGCCGGAGTCCGCTTCTGCATCTCGACGGGCAACTCGGGCGCGGAGGTGCGCGACCTGCCGTATCACGCAGGGATGTCGGCGGCCTTCGGTCTGCCGCGCGCCGAAGCCTTGAAGGCCGTCACGCTCTATCCGGCGCAGATCATGAACGTCGCCGACCGCGTCGGCTCTATCGAAGCGGGCAAACTCGCCAACCTCGTCGTCGCCGACGGCGACATCCTCGACGCCCGCACCAACATCCGTTATCTCTTCATCGAAGGTCGGCAGATTCCCCTCACCAGCCGCCACACGCAACTCTACGAGCAGTTCAAAGACAGAAGATAAAAACGAAGGGGTAAAAGGGCAAAGGGGTAAAAGGTAAAAAGGGAGAAGAAGAAGCTCGGGGAACGTCAACGCGTTTCCCTAAACTTTTTCTTCTCCCTTTCCCCTTTTAACCTTTTCCCCTTTACCCTCTTTTATTGTTGAGTCGCGCGGATGGTGAACTCCGTGCCGCTGGCGAGTTCGAGGTGGTCGCGGCCCTGCGCATAGACGGAGCCTGCGCCCGCGCCCGCGCCGATGGCTGCGCCGATGGCCGCGCCTTTTCCGCCCGAGGCAATCGCGCCGATGATCGCGCCGACGGCTGCGCCGATGGCGACGCGCTGCGTCGTCCGCGTGCTCTGGCTGTCGTTCTCCTGCACGCTGCCGCCCTCGTTATCCACGCGCGCATCTTCGCCCGACCCCGCGCTCACCGCTTCGACCACGCCGTTGAAGGCGACCGTCCGCCCGTCGCGCAGGCGCAGGCGGTCGAAGCTGAGACGCATCTCAGGGCGTCCCGAGATGCGTCCCGAAGGATTGACGTGCGAGACGTAGCCTTCGAGCGTTGCGCCCGCAAACTGCGCGGGCTGCCGGACGGTCATCGTGAAGCGGTCGCCCTCGCGCGACTGCGCGGTCGTCAGGTAGTTGTCGAGCGAGGCGATGAAGCGCGTGCCGTCCTGAATGTAGATAACATCCGCGTCCCGACGCTCGACGGAGGGCAAAGGCAGCGGCTGCGGCGGGCGTTCGATGATGACGGGCGGAGAGGTCTGCGGTCGGCGTCGTTCGCCCTGCTGCTGCTGGCGTTGTTGATTGTTTCGCGCGGCGGCGAGTTGCGTCTCCGGCTCGCCGTAGATAGTCCAGCGCGCGACGTTCGAAACCTTGTCGTAGAGACTCTGCACGACGACCTCCTGGCCGAGTTCGGAGACAAACAGACGACGCGTGACGCGCAGGCGGCGACCGTTCTCGATGGGGTCGAAGTTGACGCTGAAGGCATCCTCCTCGTTGCCCGTCGCGCTGACGGACAACTGCTCGTTGTACAGGACGGCGCGCGTCCGCACCTGATGACCGTCGGCGGCCTGCTCGACCTGCTCGCGCCCGTCGGCCTCGAAAGCGATGCGCGGGGCGCGCGTCGAGGCGAGCGTGACGTTGTTGCCGCGCCGTTCGATGGCAAGCTGTTCGGGCGAACTGAGACGCGCCATCAAGCCGTCAATGATGCGCCGACGCTCGCCCGGAAGCGCGAACGTGGCGGCACGCTGCGCGATGCGGCGCGGGTTGTCGCTGTTGGCGATGTCGAGACGATAGAGTCCCGTCAGGCGCGACGGGGGGACGACAGCCGGTGCGGGCGCGGGCGTCGGCGTCCGTCGGGTGGTTCTCGCGGGCGGCGGCGGCGTCCGACGCCTCTGCGCCGGAACATCCGCGCACGTCCCGCACACAGCCAGCGCCAGCGCGAACGCGACGACATCTCTCAGCTTACTCATCTTAAAATCTCCCTCCGGTATTTGAATCCCTCACGTCTCTTAAATACGACACACGATGCTGCGACGCTTCGCGCCGCGCGCTCTTAAATTTTGCTCGGGGGAGTTGTCTATACTTGCGGCAGGGGATGCCGCGCGCTCGTTCGCTCAAAGGTTAGAGCGAAGCGATTTTTTATGCAAGCTGGCAGAAGAAGCGCGACGCCGGGCGGGAGGTTCGGGAATCTTCAACCGCGTCGTCCGGCATGATTCGACGGGCAGACGAACGTCATTTGACGGGCAGGAGGCTGCGAACCAGATCGTAGAGGCGGTCGAAATCTATGGGCTTGGTCAGGTAGCCGTCAATGCCTACGTCGTAGGCGGCGCGGCGGAAGCCTTCGGTGTTGAAGGCGGTCAGGGCGATGACTGGGACTTCTTTCAGCGTCGGATGCTCGCGCAGTTTGCGCGTCGCGCCGAGCCCGTCGAGTTCGGGCATACTGATGTCCATCAGGATGATGTCGGGCGGGGTGATGTCGGCGACGCGCAGCGCTTCTTCGCCGTCCGACGCCGTGACGACCCGGTAGCCGGACTGTTGCAGGTGCAAACTGATGAGGACGAGATTGTCCACCATGTCGTCCACGACCAGCACCAGAAAATCTTTGCGCGAAATCTTCTGCGTGCCCCCGCCGGTCGTGACGGGGCCGGTCGCCTGCTCGTCGTCGTCTGCCGGAAAGTCCTCGACGTAGGACGACGGCAGGACGGTCGTCACAACACCCGGCGCGACCCCGAACTGGTAGCCGCATTTGACGCAGAACTTAGCGTTGCCGGGATTTTGATGGGCGCATTCTGGACAGTTCATGAAAGTTATCCTTGCGGGCGTCCGCAAGTGTGAAATCGCTGCTACGGTTTTTGCATTATTGAAGCTCAGTATAAACCACTTTGCCCGCGCTTGTCTCACTTTACCCGCACGACTATCTAAACGGGAGCGGCGCGCGTCACGTTTGATGCTCGACGCGCCGGAGAAGTTCGGCGAAGCGCGGGTCGGCGCGCAGGGCGTCGAAACGCGGGTCAACTTTCATCAAGACCATGCCGGGGTGACGGTCTTTGTAAGCCTGTTCGAGCCATTCGAGCGCGGCCTCTTTTTCTCCGAGGCCGACGTGAATGATGGCGACGAAGTAGGGCGAGACGTAACTGCCGGGCCGCAGTTCTTTGAGAGCGTCGAGCAGTTCGCGCGCCTTGTCGGCGCGACCGGCGACGGCGTAGGCGTAGCCGAGCGCGGCCTGCGCCTCGGGGCCGTCGCGCTCGTTGACGATGGCCTCCTCAAACTCCGCGATGGCGCGCAGGGTCTGCCCCG
Source organism: Pyrinomonadaceae bacterium (assembly GCA_035537095.1). Lineage (GTDB taxonomy): Bacteria > Acidobacteriota > Blastocatellia > Pyrinomonadales > Pyrinomonadaceae > DASWNP01. Next base: position 21,298 of record DATLMV010000052.1, on the reverse strand, counting down.
GCCTTTGCAGGTTGATGTAGCCGAGATAGAGATGCGCGACGCCGAAGGTGCGGTCAACTTCGAGCGTCTTTTCTACTTGGCGGGCGGCCTCCGCGTAGTTCTTCGTGTAGTAGAGATAGAGTCCTTTGTTGGCGTTGATGATGAGCGAGAGCGGGTCGAGTTCCTGCGCGCGTTGAATCTCGGCGAGGGCTTCGTCGAAGCGGTTCATCTGGACGAGGCACGATGCGTACCATTGATGGGCGGTCGCGTAGTTCGGGTTCAACTCAATGGCGCGACGAAACTCCTGCTCGGCCTCCGTCCATTTCCATTCGTAAGCCATCTTGACGAAGGCCAGCGAGGTGTGCGCTTCGGCCAGCGTGTCGTCGAGCGCGAGGGCACGCTCGGCGGCCTCTCTGGCTTTGGGCATCGCTTTGTTGGGCGGAACCATGCTGTAGTCGCTTTGCAGCGCGTAGCAATCGGCGAGGCCCGCGTAGGCGAGCGCGTAGTTGCCGTCTATCTGAATCGCGCGCTGAAAATTTTCGATGCCCTTCTCGAAGCCTTCGCGGTTGCGGCGATTCCAGAAGAAACGCCCGCGCAGGTAGGCTTGATAAGCCTCGGTGTTATCGGTGTAGCGTTTGGGCGTCGGGAGGGGTTGCCCGCCGCTCCGGCCCGCCTCCAATTTCGCGCGCAACTTCTCCGACACCTCGCGCGAAATCTCCTCCTGCACGCTCACCAACTCCGACATCCGGCGTTCGTAACGCTTGCCCCAGATGTGCGTGTTGTCGCTCGCGTCAATCAACTCGACGTTGATCGAAAGTTCGTCGGCGCGCTGCTCGACGCGTCCCATCAACACCGCCCCGACGCCCAACTCGCGCCCCACCGCCTGCGGTTCCACATCCGGACGCTTGTAGCGCGGAAAGACCGAGTTGCGCGACATCACTTTGATCGGCAGCAGTTGCGAGAGGCTGTTGATCATGCTCTCCGTCACGCCGTCGGAGAGATATTCCGTCTCTGGATTGCCGCCGACGTTCGTGAAGGGCAGGACGGCGACCGAGTTGATGTCGCGGGTGTTTCGATTCAGGTAGAAAAAGAGTCCGGCAATCAGAGCGGCGGCGAGCACGACGAGCGCGGGGACGAGCATCCACTTGCGCGGGCGTCGGAGTTTGCCGAACAGGTTATCGCGGATGGTGATGGCGAGCGTGTCTTCGAGCGGCGGGATGACGCGCGTCGGGACGACGTGGCCGTCGCCGCGAAGACCGGCGCGGACGCGCGCGAGGTCGGCACACATCTCCTGCGCCGTTTGATAACGGTCTTCGGGTCGCTTCGAGAGCGCCTTGAGCGTGATGCGGTCGAGTGCGGCGGGGACGTGCTGGTTAAACTTCGAGGGCGGCGGCGGGTCAACGTAGAGCACCTGCCCGCCGATGGCGATGAGGTTCGCGCCGAAGAAGGCCGGACGCCCCGCCACGCATTCGTAGAGCAACGCGCCGAGCGCGAAGATGTCGCTGCGGCGGTCAACGGGCGCGCCCGTCGCCTGTTCGGGCGAGAGATAAAGCGGCGTGCCGACGACGACATCGCTGCGCGTCTGCGCGCCGAGCAGGGTCTGCGCTTCGGTGTCGGCGTCGTGCGGATGCGCGTCTTCGAGTTGCTTGGCGAGTCCGAAGTCGAGCACTTTGACCTCGCCGCGCTCGGTCAGCATCACGTTCGAGGGCTTGATGTCGCGGTGGACGATGCCGCTCGTGTGCGCCTCTTCGAGCGCGTCGGCCACGTCTTCGATGATCTCGATGGCGCGCCCGAGCGTTATCATCCCGCGCATCAAAAGCTCGCTCAAGTCGCCGCCCTTGATGAGTTCCATGACGATGAAGGGACGGCCCTCCGGCGTCTCGCCGTAATCATAGACGGTGGCGATGTGCGGGTGGCTCAGGGCGGAGATGGAGCGGGCTTCGCGCAGGAAACGCGCGCGAAATTCGGTCTGTTCCGAGGCTGCTTTGGGAATCTTGATGGCGACGCGGCGGGCCAGATGCGTATCCTCGGCCATATAGACTTCGCCCATCGCGCCCCCGCCGATTCGGTCAAGAATGCGGTAATGAGAGATTGTTTTTCCGATCATGAACCCGGTGTGCAGTCAATTCCGATGTCGCAGGTGGAAAACCGAAGCAGCCCTCGAACACGAGACAAAAACAGGTACGGCCCCACACGCTCCAACCGGCGAAACAGTTGCACGGATTATAACGACCTTCGGCAGATGACGCTAGAAGCGGTCTCATAAATAGTTCCGGCGTCGCCTGAATCCGAGCGAAACGCGGACGCAAAACTTCGCAGAGCGTCTTGACGAGACCGCTTCCGGCGCATCGCACCGACAACCCGCGTGGATGGATTCATCACGCGGGAAGTTTGTGATGTGAAACGCGGCGGCGCGCACTATGGCTGCACGGAATTATCCTTGCACGATCAACTTCGCGGGCGGGAGCATGGCGGGTCGTCCTTTGTGCTGCCAGCAGCGTCCCGTGCCGCGCACGCGCCGGGAACAGGGCGTGCCCTTCTTCGTGCGCGCGCCGCAGGTGGAGACGATTTCGTCGGGGTCGGTGGGTCGTTCGTCGTTCGCGCCGTCGGGGCCGTAGCGTGCCGCGTCGTGAGGCGTTGCGCCGGTCGTGCCCGGCGGTTTCGCGTCCGACGCTTTAGCTTGGGACGCAACGTCAACCGCCGACGCGAAAGCGGGAGCATCGGCGACGCGTTTGATGACGAGCGGCGGCGGCCCCGCAGGACGTGCGAAACGGCCCGCGACGAAACCCGCCAGACACAGCGCCGCGCACGCCGCGAGCGCCAGCGCGAGTGCGCCCCTGCCGACGCGACGGTCGCACGCCGGACAGAATCTCCTGCTCGTCCAGAGTCGCCAGCGCGTGCGCTCGATGCGCGTGCCGCAGTCGGCGCAGAAGTTCGGTTTGTACATGACACATCTCCCGACGGGTGAGGGCGTTGAAACCGGCGTTGCGTCGTTTCCATAGGTAGACCGCCGGAGAGCGGACGGGCTTCCCCTTAGGTTTGCACGACGTAACGGATGCGGCGAGGCTTTGACAGGCGCGCATTATACGCCGAAGCTGCGGCTCCGTTCACGTCGAACCGTCGCGCAAAAAAGGGAGGCCGCCGCCTGAAGCCGCGACGCCTCCCGTCCTTCGTCTCCCGACGCTCTTTCCCTACGCTGCCTGATGGGCGCGCTTCGCCTGCACGTAATCCCGCAGCACGCTCTCCTCCGCCTCGCCCGAACCCGTGAAGCGCAAGCCGAATCCGATCTCCGGATTCTTATAGACCACCTCGCCCCAGAGATAGATGCGGCCCTTTTCCGGAAACTCGATCTCTATCCGGATGAGTTCGCCGAGGATCACTTCGTCCGCTGTGAGGACGAAGCATCCGTTCCAACTCAGGTCAACGATATTTCCCGTCCGGCTCGCCAGTATGCCCTCCCAACGCGCATTGAGATTGGTCTCGACGCGTCCGGCCCGTCTTCTCTCCATCGTCCCTCACGCTCCTATCCGACTGATGTCAAGCGAATTGATTTAACTTTATCATCCGGCCCGAGTTCGCCCGTTGGCGCGTGAGGCATCTGCGCGACGTTGGAGGATAACTGCGCGCAGGTTTGTGCGATGATCTGTTCTGCGCCGCTGACGCTCGCGGGCTTCGAGAAGAAATAGCCCTGACCGTTTTCGCAGCCGAGTTTCCTGAGCAGCGCGAGTTGTTCCTTCGTCTCCACGCCTTCGGCCACCACGTCCATCCCGAGTATCTGCGCGAGCATGATGATCGTCCGCACGATCTCGATGTTCTCGCTATTATCCACCATCCGCGTGACGAATGAACGGTCAATCTTCAAAGTGTCAATCGGGAAGCGGTGGAGATAACTCAGCGACGAGTAGCCCGTGCCGAAGTCGTCAATCGAGAGTTGGACGCCGAGCGCGCGCAACTCACGCAGCATCTCGGTGGCGTTGTCTATGTTCTCCATCACGACCGACTCGGTGATTTCGAGTTTCAGGCTGCGCGGCGGAAGTTTCGTCTCCTCTAAAATCTGTCGCACCTGTTCGATCAAGTCCGGCTGCGTAAACTGCTTGCCCGAAAGATTGACGCTGATGAAGAGCGGCAAATCGGAAGGAAACATCTTCTGCCAGCGTCGCATCTGCTTGCACGCTTCCTTGAGCGTCCAATGGCCGATGGCGAGAATCTGCCCGGTGTCTTCGGCAATCGGGATGAAGTCGAGCGGCGAGATCAGCCCGCGCTCCGGGTGCTGCCAGCGCACCAGCGCCTCGAAGCCGCGCAGGTTGAAGCCGTCGAGCGCGACAATCGGCTGATACTGCATGAAAAACTCGCGCCGTTCGAGCGCGCGCCGCAAGTCCGTCTCCAACTGCAAGAGATTGACGGCGAAAGCGTGCATCGCTTTGTCGAACACCTCATGCCGCGCCTTGCCCAGAGACTTCGCGCGATACATCGCCGTGTCGGCATCACGCATAATATCTTCCGAATGCTCATAGCCCGTCGTGCTCGGCGCGATACCGATGCTCGCCGTCGTGAACACCTCGTGCCCGCTCAGGTTGAACGGCGTGGACAACTCCTTCTGGATGCGCTCGGCGATGGAGATGGCTTCGGTCTCGTCAACGATGTCTTCGAGCAGGATGGTGAACTCGTCGCCGCCCACGCGCGCCACCGTGTCCTCCTGCCGCAAGCAGATTTCCAGACGGCGCGCGATGCCGACGAGCAACTGGTCGCCGAACATGTGGCCCAAACTATCGTTGATGACCTTGAAGCGGTCGAGGTCGAGAAAGAGGACGGCGAAGATTTGCGTCTTGCGTCGCTTGGCGCGCGCAATCGTCAGTTTCAAGTGGTCAATAAAGAGGGCGCGGTTCGGGAGTCCCGTCAGGGGGTCGTGGAAAGCATCGTGGAGGAGACGTTCTTCGGCGCGCTTCCGGTCTGTGATTTCCTGAATCTGGAAGATGAGATGCGGGGCATCGCCGTTCGTCACGTCATAGACGCGCGCCGCGCTCCACAGCACCCACACCTCGTGGCCCTGCTTGTGTATGTAACGCTTCTCCATCTTGTAGTTCTGAATGCTTCCGCCCAGAATCCGCTTGACGTTCGCCAACGCCTGACCGATGTCGTCCGCGTGCGTCAGGGTCTGAAAGTCGGTGGCGCGCATCTCTTCGACGCTGTAGCCGAAGGTTTCGCAGAGGTAGTCGTTGACGCGCAGCCAACGCCCCTGCGCCGAGACCATCGCCATCCCGATGGCCGCGTGATCGAACGCGCTGCGGAAGAGTCCCTCGCTATCTTCCAGAGCGGCGATGTGATGCTCGATCTGCTGCGCTTGTCTGGCGGAAGCATAGATGTCTTTGAGATACGTGCAGTATGCGAAATGCACGATGGCCGCCAGCGTGGCGACGGCGAGGAACGGGTAGAAGCCCGTGGCCTCGATGAGACGTGCGACGAAGCCCGCCGCCGCGACGACCGCGAAGCAAGTCAAAAGCGTCCAGACGTAACTCCCGCCCCACGCACCCAAGCCCCCGGCAACCCGCGACTCTTCCGACTCGCCCGCGCCGCTTCTGAGGGCGTTCGCGAACGCCTGCACGAGAGACATCAAACAGACCGCCAGCAGCAGGCTGAACGTATTCCGGCTTTGCGGCAGTTCGACAATCGAGCCGAAGCTGTAGCGCAACACCTGTCCGATGACGAAGACCGAGATGGCCGATAAGGCCACGTTGAAGAGTATGTCCGACGCCTTCCGGCTGACGCGCAACGCCGCGCAGAGCGCCGCCAGCACCGCGAGCAGCACCGCCGCCTCGCCGCCGAAGAGCAGCATTGACAACAGGACAAATGCGTCTGCCAGCGGGACGTGTCCTTCCGTGCGTGGGACACGAAAGAGCATCCGCGTGCCCGTGTAAATCGTCACGAGCGACAACAGCAGAAAGCGTGTATCGAGTTGTGCGGCGGAGACTTGGAACGCCGAGTAGAGAAACGCGCCCGCGCCGAGAGCGACGATTAGCCACTTGAGAGGTTTGGCTAAACCTTGACTGCTCACATGTAACATAAATTTTATGAGTCCGGAAAACCCGATGCGAGTTCGGGAGGGTGTCTAGAGCTTGAGCGTCGGGAACCTACGAACTTCAGCAAGTGCACCGGTTATGAATTGGGGCAGGAGAGCGTCTCGGCGACTTTCGGCAAACGCGCCAAACAGGCCAAACCGTCAGATTCAATCTGCGCCATCCGCGAAACAGCCGCCGCGCGCCATCCCGCACGATGGCAAATTTTATGCCCCTTTACACCCAAACCCTTTTCCTCGAAAAACCTCGCCTTTTGCCCTTCCCCGTCGAAACTTTCAAGCCTTCGCACACGCTATTCGCAAAAAATGTCATGCCAAATTGACAGTCCCTGTCAGACTGGCATCGAAATTTACAACTCATCCCATCCCTCAAATCCTGACAAGACCGACTTCTCACGCCGCTACGTCATTTGCCTCCTAACTGCCGCAGTTATTGGCTTTACAACTTTAACGAAGATTTCGCTTGCTTTATGTCAAACAATCTTTTAAAATTGTTTGCAGCCAGTTAAACGCACCTGATACGGGCGTTTATTGATAGCGTAAGTCAAGTATCATCAACCGGATGCCCCTTAGCAGAGACGCCATGGCCTCGTTAAACACCAACCTGAAATTCCCGACATTCACTCGCCCATAGGTTCGTCCCCCAAAAACCTGCCCGACGGCTCCGGCCCCTGCGGGGCGCGACGGCTCGCGGGTTCTGCTTGCAACCGGGAAGCGGCCCGAGATTGAAAGCGAGTTTATGAAAGTCAATTGTCCGAGTTGCAGGTTGGAGTTTTTGATGGACGCGGCTCCGGCAGCGCCCGAGCACCGCGTCTCCTGCACACGCTGCGGGACGGTTTACGACGTTGTTCTCTTGAACGAACGAGCGCAGGTCTTTCGTGTCCCATCTAATTCCGCCTCGCCCCCCACAAAAGCAGCTTCACGAAAACAGGATACCCCCGTCATGCACACCACCATTGACCCTGACAACATTCTCATCATCCCGCCGACCCCTCCCGCCGCTCCCAACCTCAACACACACGCGCCCGTTCTCGAAGATGTCTTCGTCATGCCCTCGATGGACTTCGACTCTCCGGCGAACGAAGAGTTGAACGTCTTGCAGATCGAAGACACGGCGGCGACGCCCGCGCAAGTTTCTTCCGAAGAGTTTGTGAACAGCGCCGAGATTCAAACGAGATTTTCCGAGTTTCAAAACTTGCAGCAGGAGAAGGTCTCCGAACCGCGTCGCGCGCCGCAGAAGAAGAGCGTCCCGGCCTCACGCGATAAGTACAGCATGGGCGTGCAGATGCTTCGCGTCTCACCCGTGTGGCTGCTGATCGGGGGCTTGGCTTTCGTCTCTTTGATTGTTGCGGGCAAATGGTTTTTGCGTCCGTCCGCTCAAGCGCAGAACATCGCGGCGACGCGCGCCGAACGCAATCAAGCGACTAACCGGAGCGTCGCACCTTCCAAGACGAACCCTCCGGCGGCGACTAATCGCGCGAAGCAACAGGACGCGGGTGCAGCCAAAGTCTCCGCTCCGGCGCAGGCGTCGGAAGTGCAAAAGCCCTCTGTCGAAGTGAAAGAGAGACCGTTTGTCGAGAAGCAGGCCGAAGCCGTCGCCGCTCCGAAGAAGTCGGAGGCTGCCGTCGCCTTGAAGCAGGCGGGCAATCAGGGGACGGGAAAGTTCACGCTGCAAATCGGTTCGTATAACGACGTGGCCGAGGCCAACAACCGCGCGTCGAGTTTGAAGGCGGCGGGACTCGAAGGTCGCGTCGTGGCGGCGGAGATTCCGAAGCGCGGGACTTGGTATCGCGTGCAGGTCGGACGCTTTCAGGATCGCGGCGAGGCGACCCGTTTCGGAGCGCAGTTGCGCGCGCAGGGAATCGCCGAGAGCGCCCTCGTCGCGGAAGTCCAGCCGTAGTTCGTCCGCGCCGGAGTTCAACTATTCCGGCGCAAAAACCTTCAAACGCCGACCACTCGCCAACATCGGTTAGAGACTGAAAGCGCGCTATGAGCCAGAGGTTGCTAGAAGATTCGACGCTCGCCCACTCGAAGATAGTGGAGCGATACGCGCACTTTTTCGACCGCCCCGACCTGCGCCTGCGTTTCTTGAACAACACGCTGACGCAGCAGGCCGCGAGCAGCGCGCGGATGAATCGCTCGCTCGGGCGTTTCGAGTTTATCAAGGGCAGCAAGATGTACGAGCACCTGCTCGAACTCGAACTCTACAGGCTGATTCTACAGGAATTGAAAAAGCTCCTGCCCTCGGCGGCCAAACAACGCCGCCAACTCCTGCGCCGCAGCAAAGCTCCCTTCTCGGCGCGACTCTTCTTTCGTTGCTACCAGATGCGCCACGTCTTCTGCGGCGCGGGACTCGCGGTCGTGGCCGGGATGCTTTTCGGTTTCTACACCATCGTCTCAAGGTCAACGCAGAGCGTGTTCGCCGAACGCGGACAGAACGTCAGCCGCGTCGCTGACGGGGCGGGCGCGCAGGACGCAGCTTTCAAGGAGACGAGCGAGAAATACCTGCCGGACTACCGGCCCGAGAAAGTCTGGCTCGTCGAGCAGAAGGAGAACTACGAACGCTACAGCAACGGCGGGCGCATCCTCGTTGACTATGAGACGGGCAATCACGAGCGCAGTTATCACGCGCTCGAACGCGGTCGTCTCTCGAACGTCAGGCGCGTCGGCCACGAGCCGGTCGGCATCGTCTATCACACCTCCGAGAGCGACATGCTGCCCTTCACCTCCGACAACAACGACTCCATCGCCACGCGCACGCGCGGCTTGCTTGAGTACGTCCGCAAGAACAAGTCTTACAACTACCTGATAGACCGCTACGGGCAGGTCTATCGCATCGTGCGCGACGAACACGCCGCCAATCACGCGGGCAACTCCGTCTGGGCCGACCGGGAGAACGTCTATGTCGGGCTCAACGAGAGTTTTCTCGGCGTCTCTTTCGAGACCAACAGCGAGGCCGGAACGCTCGGAGAGCAACTTACCGAAGCGCAGATAATCTCCGCGCGCCTGCTCACGCAAATCCTGCGCAGCCGCTACCAGATAGACGACGCCAACTGCACCACGCATGGCCTCGTCTCCGTCAATCCCTCAAACATGCTCATCGCTTACCACCACGATTGGGTACGCAATTTTCCCTTCGAGGCGATGGGACTCTCGGACAAGTACAAGGTCGCGCCCGCGAGCATCGGCGAACTCGGTTTCACTTACGACGGAGAGATTCTCTCCAAACTCGGCGGCACGCTCTGGGCGGGCGTCTCTCTGGCCGAGGAGGAATTTGCGAAGCGCGCCGGAGCGGCGCAGACAGGCGCGGAAGAGTTGCGTCGGCAGATGCGCGACGAGTATCGCGCGCAGATGTCGCGGCAGATCAAACTGCGCTCCGTCTCGCGTGTCGAGACGGAAGTGCACGCCGGAATCAATCCTAATCCGGCGAGCGCGACGGAAGAGGACGAAGGCCAAACACAAGCGGGTCAAAAAGGATTCTAAACGTACGCCGGGCCGCCCGGCCCTCGCGTCTTTGAAAGCTTCGGCTCTCTCACAACCAGCCAGCACAACCCCCGACGATTGACACTCAAACACGAATTAACACCGTTCCCCCTCGATAGAGAGAACGCGCAAAGGAGAAATCATGGAAGATAAAAACCAGGTCAACGCAGCATCGAAAATGGAATCATCGAACGCACCCAACCCGGGCGCAATCGGGCTCGACATCGGCACGAGCCGCATCGTCGTCGCCGAAGGCTCGAAGAGCACGGAGACGCGCACGCAGTTGAACGCCTTCGTCTCCGTCCCGTTCTCCGACATGGCCGAGAACGTGCTCAAGCAGCGCAACATGGTCTATGAGCGCAACAGCAAGAACCTCTATGTTTACGGCAACGACTCCGACTTCTTCGCCAGCTTCCTCAACACCGACGCGCGCCGCCCGATGCAATACGGGCTGCTCAACGCTTCGGAAGAGATGGGCCAGCAGATCATTCAGTCCATCATCAAACGCGTCGTCCCGCAGGCGCGCAGGGGCGAGATGATCTGCTTCAGCGTGCCGGGCAAGGGCGAGAGCGCGAACGGCAATCTCGTCTATCACGAAGCGGTCTTGAGAAACTTCTTGCAGTCGCTCGGCTACAACGCCAAGTCTCTGAACGAAGGACAGGCGGTCGTCTTCTCCGAGTTGCAGGACGAGAACTTCACCGGCATCGGTATCAGTTGCGGCGGCGGCATGTGCAACGTCTCCGTCTCGTTCATGTCCATGCCGATGATCACCTTCAGCATCCCGAAAGCGGGCGACTACATTGACACCAACGTCGCCGTCGTGATGAACGAAACCAAGACGCGCGTGCGCCTCTTCAAAGAGGAGAAGCTCGACCTCTCGCGCCAACCCAAAGACGACCTGACGCGCGCCCTCCACATCTACTACGAAGACGTGCTGCAAGCTCTCATTGACCGCCTGCGCTCCGAGTTCAGGCATTCGAGCCAACTGCCGAAGATTGATCGCCCGATGCCCATCGTGCTCGCGGGCGGGACGGCGAAGCCGACCGGCTTCCTGCAAAAGTTCGAGAGCATGCTCCGGCAGGGCGGCGAATTTCCCATCGAAATCTCCGACGTGCGGATGGCGCAAGACCCGCTCACCACGACCGCTCACGGCTGCTACATCGCCGCCATGTCGGAATCCAGATAGAGCCTTTTTCACAGGAAACAGAGCGTTTTTCACAAGAAAACGCGCCGTGACAAACGCCGGGGCCGAAACGCGACTTCAATGCTCGCGCTTCGGCCCCGGCGTTTATTCACAACGAAGAAATAGTAAATCGTGAATCGTAAAGTAGTGAATCGTGAATCGTGAATCGTAAATCGTGAATAGAAAGAGCAGGTTTTCTCTATTCACGATTGACGATTCACGATTTACTTGCTTCGGTCTGTTTGTCTCGATAGAAGTTGACGAGCAGGGAAAGCATCTCGTTTTCGGCGTCGGCCAGTTGGTCGAAGTGGAGGCCGAAGCCGATCTTCGGCGAGTAGTGTGCGACCGTGCCGCGCATCAGCATGAAGTTGTCGGCGAGCGAGAGATTTGCAACGAGGTCGTCCGGCAGCCAGACCTTGAGAAACATCGTCTGCCCGTCGTTGGCCGGAGCTTTGGTCTGGATGAAGCAGGTTCGATATGTAAAGCTCAGACGCGTCACCCTGCCGTTGCGCAGGCACTCGTCGGTCGGCCCCCAATGACACGACAGAGGGGGCCGTATGAGCACAGCTTTTTTTGGCTCGTCCATATTTTAATTAACTTCTACGAGCTAAACATGTCGGGTGGATTCACTCGTAGGTTCGGGGCCGTCCGGTGGCAGAGTGATTATCGGGCAGCCCGTTTCCGGCACTAAGCATAACAGACTTTTAAGAAATCTCGACGGACGTGCGGACGCGTCTCAACGCTCCGCTCAAATGTCCGGCGACTCAAGCGTCGGGTAATTCTATTTTAATAACAGACCGGATGCTTTTCGCGTGTCGGAAATCAAACGAATCCCTGACGAACGAAACGATATTTTGATGCCCGGCTTCCGCCGCTTCGACGCTTGGCTCGTGCCGCGACGACAGAGCGCGTGTTTCATGCGCTGGCTCACGTTGCACGCACGGCACGCTCCGTGTTATAGTCTCTGCTGCTCCCGAGGCAAACAGGAACGCGCCGACTGACGCCGCGCGAAGGTGCGCGGTTCGTGCCGGTCGTTCTCCCGCTCGTGTCGAGACTCTCAATGCGCCTGAGACTTTATTGCAATCGCTACGGGCATATCAAAGACGCGCTCGTGTGTTCGGTCAACTGTGTCTATCGCACGCGCTGTCCGGAATTTGCTCTTTTTTACGACGAGCACCGCGCCGATCTGGACGCGCTCGTCGGAGACTATTACGCCGCGCGCAGCGAGACGCGGAGCCCGCAGCCGCCGCAGGGCGAGACGAAGCGCACGCTTCCCGTCTTGCCTCCGGCGGTGGCGACGCCGGTCGAGTTGCGCGCGCTGATTCGTTTGGAGGTGAAGAAAGAGATGGCGGACGCCGTTTACATCTGGATTGATAAGGAAGACCGCGCCGAGTTGTTGGAGACCGCAGAGGTCATCCGCCGCGCCGAGCGCGGGATGAAAGCCAAGCACATCTACAAGGTCGCGCAGGAGATGGAGTTGCGTTTCCAACTCGTGCCGCGCAAGCGAATCGAGAAGGCACGCCGCGCCGCCGAAGCCGACGCCGAACGCGCCACCGTGCGCCGCACGCGCACCAACGCCGCCGCACGCAACAACAACGCGCCCGCCCCCGTTCCCTTCCCCGCGCCCGTCTCGGCCTCGAACGAAGAGAACGCGCACGCCGACGACGCCCCGCGCCGCACGCGCACGCGCACCGTCAAAGCCGTCGGCGGAAGGTCGTAAAAAACGTGCAGCCGTGCGTGAAGCAACGGGCATGTCATCCTGTGTATAAAGCATCGTTCGAGCAGGTTTGAACATTCTCGTGACCGCTCGCGGCTCTTGACCGCCCGTCACTTAGTTCGACACGCGAGCAACGCGCCGTCCGTTCGCAGCACCAAATGAATCTCTCTCGGGAGGCGTTGGGGATGCGTCGGCGGCGCGTGTTCCGTTTTTCGTTCACCGGCGTTTGGCCGGGAGAATCTTCAGGATTTGCGCGGCTTGCGGTGCTTGCAAACCGCACGCGGCGGCGGGCATACTGAACGGGCTCGCGCTACTATTTCAAACGATGATTCGTCAAAGACCTCCTATCCGGACATCTCTCCGCCGAACTCTCCGCGCCACGCTCATGCTGCTCCTGTGTCTTGCTGCGACGTCGGCGCGCGCGCAGAATCCGCCGGTTGAAGAAGACGACGTGGTGAGCGTCAACACGAATCTCGTCCGTCTCAACATCGGCGTCGCGGATGCGCGCGGACGCGCCGTGACCAATCTGTCGCAGAGCGATTTCGTCGTCTATGAAGACGGCGTGCGCCAGAACATCCAGAGCTTCGCGCCGACCACCGCGCCCTTCAGTCTCGTCCTCCTGCTCGATCTCTCCGGCTCGACCCTCAGCTTTCGCACGACGCTCAAGCAATCGGCCCTCCGTTTTCTCGATGCACTCGCGCCCGATGACCGCGTCGCCGTCATCGCCTTCAACAGCAAGGTCAGCATGCTCTCGGAGTTTACGACCGACCGGCGCAAGACCGCCTTCGCCATCATGGAACTCGCCGACGGGCGCGGCACTTCCGAGTTCTACAAGGGTCTGAAATTCTCGCTCGCACAACTGTCGAAGGAGGGCCAACGCCGCAAGGCCATCGTGGTTTTGACCGACGGCGTGGACACCGAGATGCGCAAGCGCGACAGCCAGACCTCCGCCAAAGCCGAGACGGACGCCGACGCCATCGCCTCCGTCAAACCCGAGGCCAGCGAGAGCCTCCGCGCCGTGCTCGACTCCGCCGACAATCAGGGCGTCACCGTCTATCCGCTCGCGCTGCCCTCCGGCGACCCGAAACGTTTCCCCGCGCTCACGCCGCAGCAGGCCGTCATCTATTCCGCCGCGCGCGAACGCATGCAAGCTCTCGCCAACCGCACCGGCGGGCGTCTGCACGACATCAACCGCCTCGAAGATTTGGGCCGCCTCTACGCCGAGGTCGCCGCCGAAATGCGGACGCTCTACACTCTCGCCTATCAGTCAACCAGAAGCGGCACGCGCGACGGCAAGTGGCGCGCCATCAACGTCGAGGTCTCGCGCGCCGACCTCATCGCACGCACACGCCCCGGCTATTACGCACGCTGAACGCCCCCAACGCCGCGCCGCCGACGCGCATCCGGTCTCCGCTTGACACTCCCGCTGCGCCGCCCTTATAGTTTTCACCTTCGTTTCACATCGCACGCACCCGTAGCTCAGTTGGATAGAGTACCTGACTACGAATCAGGGGGTCGCATGTTCGAGTCATGCCGGGTGCATCAGCATTATCAAACAGAGAAGGGCAACCGCGCGGCTGCCCTTCTCTGTTTGTGTGCCTCTGGCGTGCCAAACTGCGGCGAGTGCGCCGAACATTCAACCGTACGGCATCCTTTCCAGCTTCCGCGTAGCAGCATCTTGCATTGTCGGCAGCACTTGAGAGTAAACGTCAGCCATTGTATTTCATATCCTTGGCACTCCCGGCATGGACGGCAAACCACCACGGATCATCTCTTTCGATTCCTGTCAGAAGCCATCTCACTTCCTGCGCCCCGGCATAAAATCGCGCCCGCTTCAAATATCCCTCCGCTTCCGGATACACTCGATAAAACCGGTTCATAAATGATTCGCCGTAGTTGTAGACGATGATCCCGAAATCAATCGCGGGGTCGCCCAAACCGGCACAGCCGAAATCAATAATGCCGTTGACCCGCTTCCGCTGCCGCTCGAACATGATGTGATAAGGCGGGATGTCGGTATCCACCATTTTGCGTTCATACGCGAAATTACTTTTGTCTGCTAGGTGAGACTCGAAATGCTCCGTCGCCCATGCGCGCACGTGCGGCATCAGGCGAGGAAAAACCTTGTCCCTGATTCGCTGATAGACATTCACCCAACCTTCATATTTCATCAACGCGTCGGCCATCGGAATCTCGAACTCCGAGATTTCGTTGACCGGAATGCCATGCAACTCTTTGAAGAATTGAGCTAACTGATTGGCAACCCCCTGCTGGTTATCTTCCGGCAATCTCAGGAGCATGTCACGGCGCAACGTCTCACCGGGAATCAAACGATAGGCCAAGCAATCATCACTCTCATAAAGAGGTGAGGGAGTCTCAAGCGTGATGTGAGTTCTCAGCAGTCGCAGGATGCGAGCTTCGTCCTTCAGATGTTTGAAGCCGTATTGATGTTTCGGGAAGCGGAAGACCATCTCGTCGTTGACTATGACGACATCATTGAGCAAGCCTTCAGAGTTCAGACTGAGGGAAGTGATGGCAACTTCAGGGGCAATCTCGCGGATACGCTTTTCGTAAGTTGCGAGTTCATTCATGCCGTTTATTTTGGTTCGTGGAAAACAACAACGCAAGCTGCCGAACGCCGTAATCTAACGACGGCGCGCACAACATGATGACACACAGGTTTTCGCTGCAAGACCGGATAACTCGCCCTCCGCTCCAACGACTTGCCGGGCGTGTCTTTGTTTTTACCCGGCAAGTTTTTGCCGACACACGACTTTATTTTCACTCTATGCCGTCTGCAACGATGACAACTACGCTGATGATTGCGCGGATGTTCATTGGTTTTCCTTCTCTTTTTTGTAAGTCAGTTGCCAAGACCTTTTCCGGCAGTTCGGGCATTTCCTCAGAGTTCTCGAATTGCCCGTCGCCTTCCAGCGAATCCCGCCTAAATCCCAAATTGATTGCTCGAAATCACATTTCGGGCATTTCATAAACCAACGGCGCGAATCTGCTTCCATTGATTGCGCCCACGAAGCAGGGAAAATTGACGTGAAAAACTTTTGTATCCAGTTCATAGTTCAACAATTCAGACCGGCTCCGAAGGGTGCGAGGAAGCTACATGAGAGCCATGCTATCGAGGCGTCGGGTTCAACGCGTTGTTAGAGGCGCGATTCTACAAAATCAAGTACCCGGATTTACATCTCATTGCACAACACCTCGCATCATTCGTGCTTGGGCATAGACTTCTCGTATGCGTCATAAAGCTCGCCCGGATTATCCACATACGTCTCCACGTACCCGCATCCGCCGCAAATCCATGCCCTGAGAACTCCCTGATGGATGTTCTTCAATATCACCGTCAAGTCACCAGCCGCGTCATACTCCCCTCTATCAACCATCCGAACTTTCGGTATTATTTTCGTGGATTTACATTTCGCGCAACTCTCAAGATTTGGCATCCGTCTGCACCCTTTCACTTAAAGATACAAGAGAGAATGTATCAATGGCACAAGCATCCAACGCCCCGCATCACCCGCCCGCATCTTCAATTGAACTTAACAACTCTCGTGTCGCGGGTCGGGTGCAGGCCGTTGTTGGACGGCGCTCGGCATCTCCCCGGTTAGATTGAAGGCATTGCAAAACTTCCGTCTTCTCCCGGCTCTAACTCCAACACTCGCACTACTGCGCCTAAATCTAAAGCCCCGTAGATGTGGGGGAAAGCCTCTTGCCCGCCTTCACAATTCTCATACCGGATTTCGGCTCCGACTTGACGAGTATCAATCTCAAGAAGCACTAATCCCGTCTGCCCCCGAAACAGTCCGTTAGCTATCCGAATCACTTGATCACTTCCCGAGCAATGAATAAACCCCTCGGATGCCAACGTCGGTGTTCGGTAGACTCCTTCTCGTTGGGCTCTTTCCCATTCCGCACGTTTTGTGATGTGAAAGATAGTTGCCATACTTGTTTCTCCCTGAAAATATCAGGCTGCCATCGCGCACCTGCTCTCTCGATATGCAAGCACTCTCTTCCGACGCCTGACGCCCGCCATCACCGGCTGCGCATCCGACACGATTAGAAGGGCGTCTTGCGGATGAGAGCAACGCTATTCGTGGTCGGGTGCATGCCGTCGTTAGATTGCGCCGGAGGCTCGCCCGAACGGGTTTCACACCGACCCGCCGCTATGATACTTATATGATTTCAGGAGCAGAAAAATGGCGCTGACACTAACGACTCGTTTCAAATACTCAAAGCTCAACACGCTGGTCTTGCGCGCCGGATACGGCTGGGGGCAAGTTACCACGAGTGGCAACGTCTGCACATACACCTGCGATAAGGATATGAAAAAGCCGCCGTCAGAAATAGAAACGATCAGGGAACTCATAGAACTGCGAATACAATTTTGTACCAGTCTCGACCTCGCCGCGACGTTTCTCATGCTGGGCAAAATGTGGAGCGTGAATAAACTTCAACTAAAAAGCTGCGCCATCAAAGAACTGCCCCCGGAGATCGCCGCGCTCACCAACATAGTGGATTTCGACCTCGGCAACGAAGGTCAGGGAAAGCCTAATGAATTTACGACCTTCCCGCCCGAGTTCGGTTCAATGAAGCGGTTAAGGTATCTCAGGTTACACCACAACCCTCAGTTCGAGGCGTTCCCACCGGAGGCGGCGAAAATGACCAGCGTCCGGCACGTCGGCTTAAGGGGCTTTCGTTCGCTGCCGAAAAACATCGAGTTATTCCCGAACTTGGAAGACCTGAAGTTAACTTATAGCGGCATCGTCCCGAGACAGGTCTTGCCGCTCATCGCCCGCCCGAACGGCCTCAAGTCCGTCACGGTCGGCGAAGCATACTTCAGTATGTTCAAAGACCTCACCGCTGAATATCCGGATTTCTCCGTCACCGAGGAGCGAACCTCACTCCGTGGAGATTATTGATCTCGCTGCTTGCGGGTTGTGCCCCGGCAGCAATCCAACGACTGAATCAACCCGCGCCGAGCGAACAGCATAGAACATAAGCGCGAGGAGAGAGCATAAAAGGCACGCTGTCGAGGCGTCGGGTTGAATGAGTTGTTAGGCATCGGGTGATTAGAGGCACTAGTTGTCAAGCCGATACTCTCGGATAATCCTTTCTCCTGTAGCTTCCAATGAAGAGCTTCGTCAACCAATCTTTTTCCTTCCCTGAAATTTTCTTGGGGATTTGAAAAGCCAAGATGTCATACAAGAATAACGCTGCTAATAAAGCAGCAAGTAGCGCATAAGATAGGCGAAGCGGTATGAGTAACACATAAAAAGCTGAGAGGAGCGCCAATACTGTGAATCCAAGATTTGCAATGATTGCAAATCTTGGGCGAACGTGGTGAAGATCAATAAATTCTTCCCACCAACAAAACTGAGAAGCAGCGTCCATCGTACTCGCCTCTCTTCTAAATATAGGTTCTAGATATTCTTGGCAATATAATCCGATTCTTCTGACCGAAATACTGTAATTGATTATCAATAAGTCAAAGAATATGGATGCGAAAGCGGGGATTGCTAAAAGCTCTTTTGGGACTAGATGCATGTTCGCAACAATTACTGCTATTCCTGTACTAACAGCGGTTATTTTAAATCCGATAACTTGAGTTCGCATACGTTGCCCCTCAATCGTTTCTTTTCTAAGTTCAACCATCAAATTCCAAGCTCGCTCAAAATCTTCTTTAGCCATAACTCCTCCGCAACTTTCAGTTGATGGGTAATTTTGTGAGGCTTACGAGGATGAGTTTCTCGTCAGCAGGGAAGCTTATAAGTAGCGAGGGCACAATATGTCTGTCATTAAGAAAATGTCAACAGCATTTTTACGAGCAGATGCCTAACGCTAAGTAGGCGGAATGTTACGGTGTTTGATGGCTATGGCCGGTGATTACCGTTACGTGCGGTCTAAGTATCTCCTTGTCGAGTTTTACCGCGACTGTCGGCCTAATCATCGAAAGGCTTGGTTTTTGGCGCGCGGGAGGTGCATAATCCGCCGCGCTCGCCGCCTGTCAAACCGCTCAAGGGGGAGCGAGCGTCATGTTGCAAACCATGACCGCTTACGGAGACCTTATTGCTTGATGAAGTGCGGCGTGACATCCGGTTCGGGCATTATAGCATCCGTACGGAAGAGGTTTAGGTGCGGAGCATCAGGTGATTTATCCTCTCCCGTAGACTGTGAATCAGGGGGCCGGAAGTTGGAGTCTTTCGGGGTGCGTCATGCTGCTGATAACTGTTGGCCGTCCTCATGAGTTGAGCGGCGGTTTCCTTTGTCTACCATCTCATCCGGGCAATCATGTTAAAATTGGATGAGTTAACGTTTCTACTGGAAGATTTGCGTCGTTGGGCGCGCGGGCGGGCGGATATCGAGGCGGTCGCACTCGCGCGATAGTTGGAAGGATAGACGGCGCGCGGACGAGTCAGGGGAGTATTCAGAGAGCGATGTTTTACGCGGTCTTGATCTGTGCGCTGGCGTTGCTGTGTGTGGCGGCGGTGGAGTTCTGTTACATGATGTTTTTGGAGAGCGTCGTGAGGCAGCACAAGCGGCGCGTGTCGGAATTGGAGCGGGAGAACGCCGCGCTGCGGCTTGAGTTGGAGGAGACGGAGAGCCTCTTGCAAACGGACGAGACGGACGGCGAACTCTGGCCCGAAGTGCTCGACCGCGACGATTATCGCGTGCGTTAGCGCGGGTTGCATTTAACCGCACGGCGGGCGCGGCGGCTCGACAACGCAGACACGAAAGAGCACACGGGCGAAACGAACGGGCGCGGGTAAGAAGGTTATCTTACCCGCGCCCATTCACTTGGACTGCTTTTGTGTTCGACCTGTTTTCTGTTTGAGCTAACGCTACGGAGCGTCTTCTGCCGGTTCGCTTCAGCGCGTGCCGTTGGCGGAGACGAAGCGGACGCCGCCGTTGACGCCCTTGATGTTGATGGGCACGCCGCCCGTGCCGATTTGCGCCTGAAGGCTGGAACGGCTCCGCTCCTGCGTCGTCACGTTCGGGATGTTGAGCGAGACGCTGCCGTTGAGACCTTTGACATCCACGTCGGCGTTGAGGTCTTGCGCCAGACGAATCTCGACGCCGCCGTTGACGCCCTTGACCGTCAAGCCATCGGGGCCGAGGCGCGTGACGCCGATTGTGACGCCGCCGTTGATGCCCGCAATCTCCGCGAAGTTGGCCGACTGCGCCACTTCGACGCGCCCGTTGATGCCGCTCAGGTGCACCGCGCCGTCCAACTCGCCGACGATGACCGGGCCGTTGACGCCTTTGGTCGTCAGTTCGACGCGGCGCGGAAGCTTCAACATGACACGGTTATGCACGCTGCCGCCGCCGAACATCGCGCGCCAACTGCCTTCGGTTTTCTTGCCGTAGATGTTGAGGCTCGTCGGCGTCTGTTCGACGATAATCTGCTGGCGGTCGAGGTCGGAGCTATCCTTCGCCGTGCGGATGATGTGGACTTCGGCGGTGTTGGAGTCGGTGGTCTCGATGTCAACCGCGCCGTTGATGCCCCGGACTTCCACTTGCGCGCCCGCCGTGAGTTGAAAACTCTGTCTGATCTCTTTCTGTCCTTCGGTGACGACAGCCGCATTCACTTCATGATAATTGTGGCGTCCCCAGACCCATGCCATCGCAACCACCAATAAGACAAACATGACCTTTAACTTCATCTTTTCTTCCCCTCCGCCGCGCCGCGCGGGTAACATTTATGCTCTACGGGTTTCGATATTTTCTGACGACTTCGCACAATCTTGCTTTGCGAGCTTCAGCAAGAAGAACGCTGGAAACGTGCGGCGGGTTCTGTCTATTTTCGGGCGGAGCGTGCGCGGTCGCGGAGGCTGGCGCGGATTATCTATTCCGCTTCCGTGAGGGCGCGCGCGATTCGGGCGGCGTTGCGCGCGTTGTTTTCGAGGAGACTGATGTTTGCTTTGAGGGTCGCGCCGCCGCTTCGTTCGCTCATGCGCGCCAGAAGAAAGGGCGTCAACTCACGACCGCCGACGTGTGTCCGCCCGGCTTCGGCGAGCGCATCGTCGAGCGCATCGTGTGCGACCGTTTCGTCAACTTCGTCTGCGGCGGGCACGGGCACAGTCACGACGAGCGCGCTCTCGATGCCGAGGCTGCGCTGCGCTTGCGCGAGCGACGCGACATCCGCAGGCGCGTCGGCGCGCACGTCAACCGCGAGCCCGCTCCGGCGCGTGTAGAAGGCGGGCATCTCGTCGCAGCCGTAGCCGACGACGGTCACGCCCTCGGTCTCCAACCACTCGCGCGTCGCGGCGAGGTCGAGGACGATCTTCGCGCCCGAGCAGACGACGATCATCGGCGTGCGCGCAAGCTCCGGCAGGTCTGCGGAGATGTCGGGCAGCGCGCCGCGATGGACGCCGCCGATGCCGCCCGTCGCAAAGACACGAAGGCCGCAAGCGTGCGCGATGAACATCGTCGTGGCGACGGTCGTCGCGCCGTCCCAACGCCGCGCGACGGCGACGGGCAAGTCGCGGCGGCTGACTTTGTGCACGTCTCCATGCTCGGCGACGTGCCGGAGTTGTTCGGCGTCGAGTCCGACCGTGAGCGTGCCTTGCAGGATGGCGACGGTCGCCGGAATCGCGCCCTCTGCGCGGACTATCTCTTCGAGCCGTTGCGCCGTCAGAAGATTCTGCGGGCGCGGCAGACCGTGCGCGATGACCGTTGATTCGAGCGCGATCACGGGCCGCCGCGCCTCGACCGCCGCCCGTACTTCATCACTCACTTTGAAGTGTTCTCTCATATGTTGTGGACGATGGACGATGGACGATAGACCATAGACGATTGATGAGAAGGTAGCTTTCCTGCCGTCTATCTTCTATCGTTCGTCATCCGTTCA
>DATLMV010000051.1:0-11498 GCA_035537095.1 Pyrinomonadaceae bacterium | reverse complement strand
GTGAAATCATGAAGTTGTTCCCGAAGAAGATACATGCGACGACGCTCGCTGGCTTTATCTTGAAGGTCAGCCTGTTTTTATTCGCCTATCAAATTGATAAGGCGTTCATTCAATAACCCGCAACTTAGGTTATTTACTATTCACTAGCTTATGAATCGTCTCGCTATCTTCGGTTTAATCTTCATCGCCGTGCTGCTGGTGCTGGCGGTCTTTGCGCCGTGGATCACGACGCACGACGTTGGCGCGACGGACTTGGCGGCGCGCTACCTGTCGCCCTCCGCCGCACATTGGTTCGGGACTGATGCGACGGGGCGCGACATCTTCTCGCGCGTCATCTTCGGCGCGCGCATCTCGCTGCGCGTCGGTCTG
This sequence comes from Pyrinomonadaceae bacterium, assembly GCA_035537095.1. Taxonomy (GTDB): domain Bacteria; phylum Acidobacteriota; class Blastocatellia; order Pyrinomonadales; family Pyrinomonadaceae; genus DASWNP01. The sequence continues at coordinate 11,129 of DATLMV010000051.1, read as the reverse complement.
GTCGTGGTCGCGGTCTCGGCGGTCGTCGGCACATTCATCGGCGCGCTCGCGGGCTACTACGGCGGCTGGATTGACCGCATCGTCTCCGGCTACGTCTTCAACGTCTTTCTCGCCTTCCCCGGCCTCCTGCTCGCCATCGCGATGGTCGCCTTTCTCGGCGCGGGTTTGAACAAACTGATTCTCGCGCTCTGCATCATCGGTTGGGTCGGCTACGCGCGTTTGATTCGCGGGCAGGTCTTGAAGGTGCGCGAGTACGACTTCGTGCAGGCGGCGCGCGCGCTCGGCGCGAGCGACTTCCGCATCCTCTTCGTCCACATCATGCCGAATGCGGTGCAACCGCTCATCGTGCAGGCGAGTCTCGGCATGGCGGGTGCGGTTTTGTCGGAGGCGTCGCTGTCGTTCCTCGGCTTGGGCGTGCCGCCGCCCGCGCCCTCCTGGGGCGTGATGCTCGAAGAGGCGCGCGACCTCTCGACCCTACAGGCCGCGCCGCACGCGCTCATCTTCCCCGGTATCGCCATCGCCCTCACCGTCCTCGCCTTCAACTTCCTCGGCGACGGCCTGCGCGAATATCTCGACCCGCGACAGCGCGCACGCTAGACCGCCGATGAAAGCCACCGACGCGGAAACAGAGAGATGCACGGACGTGCAGCCGTTGCACAGACGCGGCGACACGGAGACGAAGCGTGACGCTCATCTCGCGCCGGAGACTGCTCCCGTCGCCGTCTCCATCGAGCATCTGTCGAAGACTTATCCCGTGCCGCTCGCGCGCCTGAAGCAGTTCTTCCGGCGCAAGTCGGCGCGGCCCGTCGAGGCTCTGCGCGATGTTTCATTCGACATCAAAACGGGCGAGGTCTTCGGTCTCATCGGGCGCAACGGCGCGGGCAAAACGACGCTCACGAAAATCATCGCCACGCTCGTCCAACCGACGACAGGCGCGGTTAAGGTACGCGGTCACGACAGCGTCGGCGACGAACAACTGGTGCGCGCGCAGATTGGTCTGGCGAGCGCCGAGGAGCGCAGTTTTTACTGGCGTCTGACGGCGGAACAGAACCTCGTCTTCTTCGCGCGTCTCTACGGTTTGCCAGACCGCGCGGCCCGCACACGCATCAGGGAACTGCTCGCGCTCATCGAACTCGAAGAGGTTGCGCGCAGGCGTTTCGGCGAACTCTCGACCGGCAACAAGCAGCGGATGGCCGTCGCGCGCGCGCTCCTGAACAGCCCGCCCATCCTCCTGCTCGACGAGCCGACGCGCTCGCTCGACCCGCTCGCCGCCGCGCGCCTGCGCGCCCTCATCGGTTCGCTCGCGCGCGCGACGCCGCCCGTCACGATTCTGCTCACCTCGCACAATCTCGCCGAGATTGAAGAACTCTGCGAACGCGTCGCCATCATCGGTCGCGGGCGGATTCGCGCCACCGGCACGCCCTCGAAGATGCGCGCCCTGCACCGGCAGCAAGAGCGCGTCCGCATCAACGTGCGCGGCGTCGCGGCGTCGCGCGTCGCCGAAATCCTGCCGGACGCGCACGCCGAAGTGAGCGCGCACGACGCGGATGTCTTGATTACGCTCCTGCGCGAACCGTCGGACGACTCGCTCGACCGAACTCTGCGCGCTCTGCTCGCGGACGGAGCGCGCGTCGTCTCCTGTGAGACGGAGCGCGCGACGCTGCTCGACGTGTTGGAGAGCTACGAGGGCGAGGAGACGGAAGCAGAGGCGCAGCGTTTGGAGGGCGGGAGGAAAGAGGGAGAGAAAGGAGGCGAGCGTTGAAGGGGCCGAACCGTTTGCGGGGTCTGCGTCTCTTGCTCGGACGCGTGCGCGCCTTCATGGTGCGCGATTTCCAGTTGGCTTTGAGTTATCGCCTGCAATTTTTCTTCAAGATGCTGGAAGTCCTCTTCATCGTCACGACGCTCTATTTCATCTCGCAAATCTTCGCCGGTCAGGCCGTGACGGACTTCGCGCAATGGCGCAACCCGCTCGCCGCGTGGCTGACGGGGCTCGCCGTCCTCAACTATTTCATGACCGGCTTTTCCAGTCTCGCCACGGCGATTCGCTCCGAGCAGATGCAGGGCACGCTCGAAGGCGTTCTGATGACGCCGATCTCCGTGCCGACGCTGATCGTCGCCAGTTCCGCATGGGACTTCGTACAGGCGACCTTCTTCTCGTTCTTCTATCTCCTCATCGGCTGGCTCTTCTTCGGCGTGCAGTATCGCGGCAACTTCCTGCTCGCGCTCCTGATTCTCATTTTGACGACGCTCGTGCTCGCCTCCATCGGGATTCTCTCGGCGAGCTTCGCCATCGTCTTCAAACGCGGCGACCCCTTCGCCATCCTGCTCGGCACGGGCGCGGCCCTCTTCTCCGGCGTCCTCTTTCCCACACAACTTCTGGGCAGCGCCTTCGGTCGCGTCTCAAGCCTCCTGCCGATGACCTACGGCGTTGACGGTATCCGCCGCGTGCTCATCGAGGGTCAGGGCTTCAATGAGGTGCGCGCGCCCGTCTCGACGCTCTGCCTCTTCCTCGTCGTCCTGCTTCCCTTCTCGCTCTGGGTCTTCGCCCGCGCCGTCCGCCGCGCCAAACGCGAAGGCAGCCTGATTCAATATTGAACAACTGATGTCAGGTGTCGGATGTTAGATATTAGAAACAATGCGGAGATTACTTCATAACTTCTCTGTCCTAACCTCCGACATCCAACATCTACTTTTATGCGCGTCTCCTATACACCGCGTTACTACGCGGACATCGGCGAGGGCCACGTCTTCCCCATCCGCAAGTTCGAGTTGGTGCGCGACCGCCTGCTCGCCGAAGGCACTCTCACGCCCGCACAACTCATCGAGCCGCAGCCCGCGCCCGTCGCCGAAGTGCTGCTCGTGCACACGGAGGATTATGTCACGCGGCTGCGCAATGGGACGCTCACGCCGCGCGAGATTCGACGCCTCGGTCTGCCTTGGTCGAAGGCTCTGGTGCGCCGTTCGTTTCTCGCCACCGGAGGAACAATCAACGCCGCGCATTTTGCTCTTGCGGACGGCGTCGGCTCGAATCTCGCGGGCGGCACGCATCACGCGTTCGCCGATCACGGCGAGGGCTTCTGCGTCCTGAACGATGTCGCCGTCACGATTCGCGTCCTCCAACGCGGCGGCACGATTCGCCGCGCCGCCGTCATTGATTGCGACGTGCATCAGGGCAACGGCACAGCCGCTATCTTCACGGGCGACCCCGGCGTGTTCACCTTCTCCATGCACGGCGCGAAGAACTACCCGCTCTTCAAAGTCCGCTCGACGCTCGACGTGGAACTCCCCGACGCGACCGCCGACGCCGCATATCTCCAAATCCTCCGCGAGCACCTGCCCCGCATCCTCGCGCACGCGCCCGATATCATCTTCTATCTCGGCGGCGCAGACCCGTACGTCCACGACAAACTCGGGCGGCTCGCGCTCACCATCGAGGGCCTGCGCGCCCGCGACGAACTCGTCCTTCATGCCTGCCGCGCCGCACGCATCCCTGTTGTCACCGTCATGTCCGGCGGCTACGCCAGAGACATCAACGACACCGTCGAGATTCACGCCAACACCATCCGCGCCGTCCGCACCGTCTTCGGACAAACGACGACCGGCACAACATCACCGGCTCAAATGCAACACGACTTCAATCCTTAGAACAACCGCTTCGACATCTCATATCGAACATCATTCTATAAACATCGGACTTTAGATTTTGGACTCTTCTATGAATATCATCGTTATCGGCAGCGGCTTCGGCGGGCTTGCGGCGGCGATTCGCCTGCGAGCGCAGGGGCATGACGTGACCATCGTCGAGAAGCGGGACAAGGCGGGCGGACGCGCCTACGTCTATGAGCAGGAGGGCTTCGTCTTCGACGGCGGCCCGACCATCATCACCGCCCCTTGGTTGATTGAAGAACTCTTCGAGCTTTGCGGAAAACAGGCGCGCGATTATGTGCGTCTCGTCCCGCTCGATCCGTTTTATAACGTGCGTTTTGAAGACGGCTCCGTCTTTCATTACAACGCCGACCGCGACCAGTTGCTCCGGCAGATTCGCTCCTTCAACCCCGCCGACGTTGCAGGTTATGAACGCTTCTCGCGCGCCGCCGCGAAGATTTTCGAGACCGGATTTTCGCTGATTGACAGGCCCTTCACGCGCGTCTCGGACATGATACGCGTCGTCCCCGACCTCGTCCGTTTGCAGTCTTACAAATCGGTCGCCACGTTCGTCAATCAATACATCGCGGACGAACGCCTGCGGCAGGTCTTCAGTTTTCACCCGCTGCTCGTCGGCGGCAATCCGTTTCAGTCAACCTCCATCTATGCGCTGATACACAAGCTCGAACAGGAGTACGGCGTCTGGTTTGCGATGGGCGGGACGGGCGCGCTCGTCCGTGCGCTCGTCGAACTTTTCGAGGACACGGGCGGGCGTCTGATGCTCGATACAGAGGTCGCTGAAATCAACATTGACGAGCGCACGCGCCGCGCGACCGGCGTCCGTCTCAAGTCCGGCGCGACGCTTTCCGCCGACGCCGTCGTCAGCAACGCCGATGTCGCCTTCACTTACCTGCAACTCGTCCCCGCGCGTTTTCGACGCAAGTACACCGAACGCAAAATTCGACGGATGAGATATTCGATGTCGCTTTTCGTCATCTACTTCGGAACCGACCGCCGCTATGAAAACATCGCCCATCATGAAATTCTGATGGGGCCGCGCTATCGCGGTCTGGTCACGGACATCTTCAAACACAAGCAACTCGCCGAGGACTTCTCGCTCTACCTCCACCGCCCGACCGCCACCGACCCGACGCTCGCGCCCGCAGGTTGCGACTCTTGGTATGTGCTCTCGCCCGTCCCGCATCTCGGCGCGCAGGTTGACTGGCGCACGCAGGCGCGTCCCTACCGCGACGCGATTATCAAGTATCTCGAAGAACGTTACCTTCCCGATCTCTCCCGGCACATCGTCGCCGAACGCTACATTGACCCGCTCCATTTCCGCGACACGCTCAACAGTCATCTCGGCAGCGCCTTCTCCGTCGAACCAATTCTCACGCAGTCCGCTTGGTTTCGCCCGCACAACCTCAGCGAAGACGTGCCCAATCTATACTTCGCGGGCGCGGGCACGCACCCCGGCGCAGGACTCCCCGGCGTCATCAGTTCCGGCAAAATCGTCGCGGCGATGATAGAAGAAAGTCCAAAGTCTTAAAGTCCAACGTCCAAAGTCGAAAGACCGCAGACAGCAAACTCGATGACGGTTATCTTCCGGCCTTTGACTTCGGACTTGCGACTTTTGGACTTCTTTCGACTTTGGACTCCGGCGTTATGAGTTATAATTTTGGCGGATGTCAATTTGAGTTTCGGCGGGTTCGTGATAGTTGATGAGAACGATCTGGCGATTTCTGAGAATCTGTGCGCTGGTGTTGCTGGCGTGCGTGTGTCTGTGGATCGTCTATGAGGCGGTGACGTTTCCGCAGCTTTGGCGTCTGCGGGCGGAGAACCCGAAGACGACGAGTATGATTGACGCGCGCGTCGAGGAGGCGCGCAAGGCCGGACAGGAGCCGAAGCGCGTGCAGGTTTGGGTTCCGCTCGAACGCATCTCGCCGCACCTCCAACGCGCCGTGCTCGCGGGCGAGGATACCAACTTCTACCGTCATAACGGCTTCGACTACGAGGCCATCCAGAAGGCTTGGGACGAAGCCCAGCGCGAAGCCGCGAAGGAGGCCAAACAGGAGGGCGAGACCGACGATTCGAGTTGGATTCCCGCGATGCCCAACTTCAAACGCGGCGCGTCAACCGTCACGCAGCAACTCGCCAAGAATCTGTATCTCTCGTCCGAGCGTTCCTTCGCGCGCAAGCTCCGCGAAGCGTTCATCACACACTTCATCGAACGCACGCTGCCGAAACGTCGCATCCTCGAAATCTATCTCAACGTCATCGAATGGGGCGACGGCATCTACGGCGCGGAGGCCGCCGCGCAAACCTACTTCGGCAAGCCAGCCGCCGCGCTCACCCCGCAGGAGGCCGCCTTCCTCTCCGCCATGATTCCCAACCCCCGCACCGTCTTCAATCCCAAAGTGAACCCGCGCCGCGTCCGCCGCCGCCAGCGCATCATCCTGCGCGGCATGCCCTACGTTAAGATGCCCGAAGGCACGGGCTGACGCCGCTGAACGCACGGACTCCGCGTTTGCCTCCCGTAATATATTGAGACAAGCAACGCCATCGTATTTCGGAGACCACCGATGTCGAGCCAGCCTAAAACCTACCTAACGCCCGCAGAGTATCTGGCTATTGAGCGCAAAGCCGAATACAAGAGCGAGTACATTGACGGCGTAATGGTCGGCATGACCGGCGCGAGTCGCGAGCATAATCTGATTGTCTTCAATCTGGCCGGTTTAATTAACCCCCAATTGAAAGGGCAACCCTGCGAGGGATATGTAAACGACATGCGCGTGCGAACTCCTTCGACGCGACCGTACACATATCCGGACGTGGTGGTCGTGCGCGGCGAGCCGCAGTTCGAGGATGAAACGTTCGACACGCTGCTGAACCCGACGGTGATTATCGAGGTGCTGTCCGACTCGACGGAGTTATATGACAGGGGCAAGAAGTTTGGCTTCTACCGGACGATTGACTCGCTGGCCGAGTATCTTCTGGTGGCACAGAACGAATCCAGAATCGAGCACTATGCACGCCAAGCCGACGGGCGGTGGTTACTGGCGGACTATCGCGCGCCGGAAGAGTCTGTCGAACTCGCTTCCATTCAATGTCGGCTGACGCTCGGCGAAGTTTATGACAAGGTAGCTTTTCCTGACCCACCTGCTGATGAATCCCTCGAAGATTGATTTCGACGCGCTCGTGTGGGAAGAGCCTGCGGCGGGCGTGCGCTGCAAGGCGGTGAGCCGTGCGGGGCGGAGGTTGCGTCTCGTGGAGTTCACGAGTGAGTTTGTCGAGGAGGGATGGTGCGTGCTCGGCCACGTCGGGTACGTGCTGGCGGGCGAGGTGGAGATAGCTTTCGCGGGACGGACGGAAGTTTACAAAGCAGGCGACGGCATCTTTATCGAGGGCGGAGAGGCGGAGCGTCATCGCGCGCGCGTATTTGGAGAGACGGCGCGGCTGCTGTTGGTAGAAGACGTATAGACGTTTGTTCCGCAGAGAAGAATTTTAACGAGACAAAAAAAGAGAGGCCGCGCGGGCGGCCTCTTTTGAGTTGTCGCGTGCTGTCACGCGTTGTCCGGCATGCTCGCGACGAGCGAGCGGAGGTTGGTTTCAAATTTCAGAGTGCGAATTCGCGCGCGAGCGAGAGTTCGGCTTTGCGTAGTTCGAAGCGGCCCCGACCGAGATTGCCGTCGGGCGAGAGCGCGAGCACGACGAAGTAGTCGGGCGTGAAGAGTCGTGCGATGAGGTTGAGGTCGTCGAAGCTGACGACGATTTCGCGGAGGCCGCCGTGACCCGTGTGTGTGGCGGCGCGTTGTGCGTTGCGGACGAGCGAGGTGATTTCGGCGGCGGCGATGTCGAGGTTGGCCTCGCTGCCTTCGGGCAGCAGAACCTTCTCGACCGAGATGCCGTCCGTGCCCATGATGAGCGCGGCCAAAGCTCCTTCCGTGTGTTCGATGATTTGTTCGAGCGCTTCTTTAAACATCGTTCGATGCTCCTTCTACGGGCGCGCGCCCGAGTCGTCCTGACGCGCGGGGGGATTGCCTGCGGGCTCTGATGTGGTCAGAGGCTGCGCGGGTTGGCCCGTCGGCTGCGAGAAGGGCGAGGGCGTGTTGGTCGGCGGGTTGCCGAGCGGGACGGGCTGCGGGATGGTCGTGGTGCGCGTGCCCGTGCCGACGGAACCGGCGGTCGGTCGTCCCTGATAGTCGGGGCGATAGATGCGCGGCGTGATGAAGAAGAGAATCTCGTCGGTGTCGCGGCGGACGGCTTTGCGCTTGAAGAGATTGCCGAGGACGGGGACGGAGGCGAGACCGGGCGTGCGATTCTGCACGTCGGCTTCGCGGTCGTTCAAGACGCCGCCGACGACCGTCGTCCCGCCGTCGGGCACGAGCACTTCGGACTGCATGCGCTGCGTGTCAATGCCGGGCGTGCCGAGCGTGTTGGTGAGCGAGAGGTTGACCGTGTTGTTCTCCGCGACGATGCGGAGGATGACCGTTCCCGCGTCGGTGATCTGCGGCGTGACGGAGAGACGAAGGGGGACGGAGACGAAGGTGGTCGTGAAGACCGTGCCGCCGCCGCTGCCGCCGCCGCCCGATTGCGGCGTGACGACCGGAATCTGCGAGCCGCTCTCGATCTGCGCCGGACGATTGTTCAAGGCCGTGACGCGCGGCGTGGCGACCACTTTCGCCTGTCCTCTGGATTCCGCCGCCGTGATGAGCGCGCTGATTTGCGCCGTGCCGAAGATGCCCGTCGTCAAACCGATGACGGTGTTGGCGGCGGTCGCGGCGAGCGAAGGCGTCGGCTGCGTGGAGCCGTCGAGGCCGCCGAAGACGCCGAAGGGGTTCGGGCCGGTGCGGACTGTTCCGCCCGTGCCGCCGCCGCCGCCTTCGCCGCCGGAGCCGGAAGTCGAGGGCAGGGTGCTGAAGTTGCCGAGCGCGCCGCGCGAGCCGAGGACGCCCGCCGAGAGTTGCACGCCGAGGTCGCGGCTGAAGTTGCGCGTGGCGACGACGATGCGCGTCTCGATCTCGACCTGCGGTTCGGGCTGGTCGAGCAGCATCACGAGTTGACGGATGGCGTCAATGTTCTCTTTGACATCGGTGATGATGAGCGTGTTGCTGCGCCCGTCAACTTCGACGCTGCCGCGCCGCGAGAGACGACGCGAGATGATCGGGAGGATACCCTGATCGCCGCCGCCGCCCGTGGCGTCGCCGCCCGAGCCGCCGGAATAGCTGCTGCCGCTCTTGCCGCCCGCGAACTGGCCCGTAGAACCGGCTGCGCCCGCGAGCGTGCCGACGGCGCGCGCGTAGTTGAGCCGCACGAACTCCGTCACGAGTTGCGCGCTGTTGAGCCGCGCTTCCTGAATCCGCGCCTGCGCGACGGCTTCAGCCGAAATCACGTCGGCGGTCGCCACTCTCAGGATGTTGCCCGTGGTGACGATGCCGAGGCGGTTGGCCTGCAAAATCGAATCGAGCGCGACGTTCCAAGGAACTTCCGTGACGTTGACCGTGACGGGCACTTCCCTGACCGATTTGTCTATGACGAAATTCACGCCGTACTGCTCGGTGATGTAGTTGAGGATGTCGCGGATGTCGGCGTTGACGACGTTGAGGTTGATGGGTTCGCCGACGAAACCGGCCTGACCGTACTGCCGACCCTGATCGGATTGCTGCGTGGTGTTGGCGGACGTGGCGGAGGTGATGCCGCTCGGGTTCTGCGTCGTGGGTCGCGTGGGCGGGACGGGGGTCGGCTGTTGGACGACGCCCGTCGAGGCGGGAGCGTTCGCCGTGCGGGCGTTCGCTTCTGCGCCCGCGCCGCTGCGGTCGGGCGTGAGTTCGAGCACGAGTTCGTTTGCGTCCATGTGCGAACGCTCGCGGACGGGCGCGCGCAGACTGAGCCGGAGGCGGGCCGCGCCGCTTCTGTCCGCCGGACGCTCGACCTTGAGATTGGCGACGAGCGGCGAAGCGACGTTGTAGATGGGCGCGAGTTTCGAGGCGTCAACGCCGGGCAGTTCGACGACGAGCGTGTGCGCGTCGGGACGGCGGACGGCGTAGGCCATCGGCGCGGTTCCCGCGATGATGATGCGCGTCGCGTCGCCGTTGAAGCTGGCGCGCAGGGCGGTCGCCACCGGCGCGCCCGTCCCACTCGCCTGTGCGAACGTGGAGAGCAGGCACACGATGAAGAGGACGAGCGTACTCTTCAAGGCGACTGCCAGAGTCGGATGTTTTCGGTAGGTCATGTTTTTATCCTTTAAGGAACAAGCTCAAGCTTTGGTGGGCCGCCCGACCCCGTCCGCCACGCGCTAACGCTCGTCTGAGTTTCCACGGAAACTCTTCAAAAGCGCGCGCCGCACAACGCGGAGGTGTCCGGCCATCTTGAGAAAAATCTGAACTTGCGAAGGTCGAGTCGAAAAGCTGACGGATGAAAGCATGCGCTCCGTAGCGCCGTCAGCCGGGCTGGATGGTGTGGCTTGGCGGATGCGCGCCGGACGGCTCAGGCTTCCCTCCCGCGCGCGAAGGCTGTTTGCGGAGTGTGTCGCGGACGCTTACTGGTTGCCCCGCGCGCCCTCTTCCTTGTTACGGCGAGGTTCGGACTTCGCCGCCTCTTTCATCCCCTCTTTGCTCAAGACGACGGGGTCTTCGATGGGGTTCGGCTGGCGCAGCGGTTTGGTGTCAACGGCGACCTCGCGCCGCCCGTCCGTCCAACGCGTTTCGCGCCGGAAGACGAGACGGTTCTCTTCGATGGCGACCAGTTGGCCGTTGAAGAAAGGCTCGCCCGGATAGACGACGTAGGAGAGTTTGATCGGCGTCGCTTCGATCATCGCCGCATAGCCGCGCGGCGTGCGAAAGATGCCGACCACTTGAATCTCGTTGAGCAGGAGCGCGGTCGTCGGTTTCGGCGCGGGCTGCTGCGCGTTGATCGCCGCCGCCTTCTGCGCCTTGTAGAGATTGATGCGTTCCTGTATGACGGGAACCGCGATGACGGTCGCTTCTTTCTTGACGACCTTGCGCCGCACGGGCGGCTTGTACTTGGTGAAGGGGTCGTGTCCGGCGCTGCGATAGGTGGTGCTCACGTCCTGCGCGCGGACGCCTTCCATGTTGCCCCCGGCCAAGAGAAGCGCGCCGCAGGCGGCGAGGCCGAGCAACGATTTGCGTAACAACTGTGTGTGGTTCTTCATATCGGTTCTTGAAACCTCACGCCGCACGCGGGCGGGCGCAAACTCCAAAGGGTTCTGAAACTCTACTTGGCTTCCGCCTTCTTCTCCGGCGCATCCTTGACGGTCTGCGGCGTGCCGCTCTTCTTCGCCTTCTTACCCTTCGCCGCCGGTTCGTCCTTTTTGACGGGCGCGGTCGGGTCGAGTTTGTCGGGCGAGACGTAGTAGGCCGTCAGGAGAAACTGTGCGTCAACGGTCTTGCCCGGTTGCTGTTCCTGCTCCTTGACCTGCGCGAGCTTGAAGTCCGTGATCGAGACGATGCGCTGGTAGGAGGCCA
>DATLMV010000050.1:0-6075 GCA_035537095.1 Pyrinomonadaceae bacterium | reverse complement strand
GCACGGTCGGCGCGGAGGCGAACGCTAAATCGGAGATGAGAATCGCGCCTTGCAGATTCTGGTCGAATTTGAACTGCACGGAGCGGATGTCCGTGAGATTGACGCCGCTGAAGGCCGACATCGGGAGACGCACGGTGTTGAGGAAAATCTTCGGCACGGAAACGGTCGTGCCGGGCGGGTAGAAGAGCGCGGTCGAATAATCGCTGACGCGCACGCTGGAAGTCGCGCCCGTGCCGTCGGTCAAAAGGACTGTGAAGTTCTGCGCGATGTTCGAGGAGTTACGCAGGTCGTTGAAGTTGACGCCGACGCGGAATTGCAGCGACTGGAACCCGCTCACGTCGCCCGCGCCGAGGGGCAGGTTGTTGGTGTAGTTGCCAATCGAACCCCATCCGGTGCGGAGTTGGCTCAGGCCGCGTTTGGTCGAGAGCGCGCTCGGCGTGGTGTGCGGCTGGCGGGTGGTGGCCTGCGTCGCGGGCAGGCAATGTTGCGCCTGCGGCGAGTCGCCGCCGCAGAGGTCATGCGGCGTCAGTCCGGTCTGCGTGGTCGTGCCGCCTGCGGTGTTGGTCGTCAGGTTGGTCGAGTTGAGCAGGCGGTTCACGTCGCGCCGCGTGGTCGCCGTATCGGGCGCGTGATAGGAGACGTTGACATTGGTGGTCAGCGCGGAAGCGGGCGGCGGGGCCGCGCCGGTCAGGATGGGCAGAAACTGCGCTTCGCCTCCGGCGTAGGCGCGCATGAAGGCGCTGATATAAGCGATGCCCGTGCCGCGCTGCTGCGCGCTCGTCAGACGCTTGTTGCCCGTGCCCGTGCCGCATTGCGAGTCGAGGCTGCCGCCGGTCGTGTAAGCCGTCCAATCGTCGGCGGTTCCGGCGGCGAAGAGGCCGGGAGTCCAGACGGTGTTATAGAAATTGTGATTGCCGCCCATCACTTGAATCGTGTGCTTTGCGCCCGTGTCGCCCGCGACGTTGTAGCGCGCGTCGTCGTAGAAGTGGACGCCCTGATTATCGCTCACGTCGCCGTCGCAGTAGGGGAGGATGACGGAGAGCGCGACGTTGTTGGCGACGGGACGATTGAAGTCAACGGGAGCGAGCGGGAAGACGGCGCGCACGCGATAGGGCGAGCCGAGCGAGACGTTGTAGTTGTAATGCTTGACGACGCCCTCGCCGCCGCGCGAGTGGCCCATCGTGCCGACGCGCGTCAGGTCAATCTTGCCGACGAACTTCGTGCCGAAGGGAGCCGCGCCCGCCGTGTTGAAGGTGTTCAGTTGATTAAGATGGCGTTGAATCAATTCGGCGCGGGCCTGTGCGCCGTAGTCGGCGACGTTGTTGTCGTAGGCGTTGACGCCGTTGGCGCTGATGGAGACGACGATATAACCGTTGCTCGCCAACTTCTCGGAGATGTAGTCGTAGCCTTGAAAACTCGGAATCGGTTGTTCGCTGCTCAAACAGGGCCAGCGCAGGGTCGCCGTGCTGTTGCGGTAGCAGGTAGCGTGTCGCCCGTGCAGGAAGATGACTACCGGATACGGGCCAGCCGCGAGTCCGGTCGGATATGTGATGGAGGCACGCACTTCGACCGAGATGGGGAAGCCCGCCGGACGGAAAGCGGAGTTGCCATAGTTGTACTCTTCGCGCGTCACGCTGTAAGGGCCGGTCGTGCCGGGGTCGGGCGTCTGCGCGTTGGCGTTGAATGCGCCGAAGGTGGTCAAGAGCAATAAGAGTGTGAGTGATACGATGCGAGGTTGACGCAGGTTCATTTATTGATTTCCTCCTTTTGCGCCGCCGAGATTCAATTTCTCCGGCACGCGTTCGCGGTCTTCTTTCTGTTCCTTGCCGCCGTAGGAGAGATAGAGGTTCGCTCCCTCGCGCAGCAGCGAGCGGTCGTAGGTGACGACGGTGATCTCCGTCAGGTCTTCGCTCTCGACGCCGTAGCCGACCGCCACGTCGTCAATCCAGATGACCGGCGGCAGCGCGCGCACGGGGAACGGCCCGCCCGTGAACGTCAGGCGAAAAGCCTCCCTGACTTCCGTCTTGCGTCCCTTGATTTCGACCTCGGTCGCGGCGGGCAGGTCAACCTGTTCGAGCCGAAACTTCGCCAGCTTATATTTGCCCGAAGGCTTCGTGTTGCTGCCTTCGCCGAGTATCCGCGCGGGCATCTTGAGGATGTCGCTCACATTTAACTCCTGAACGGAAGCCGCGTTTGCGCTTGTCTCCTGCGCCGACGCAAGGGACGTGCTCACGATCAAAAACAGAATCAGACCGGCCATCGTGCGGACGCTTTTGCCGCGAAGATGGCTTGCGATTTTCTCCATCAGTATCAACTCCTTTTCTGGAATCCGAGAGGTTAGAGGACGGCGTTGAAGCCGACGCGAGGGCCGGTTCAACGAATGAATGCTTAGTAAAAATTGACGACGGTTGAAGGCAACTCTGCGCGTCCGTGTCTCGCGGATGAAGGCAGAACACAGCCCTCTCCGGTCGCAGCGCGCAGCATGAGCAGGCTACGTCAAATCATCACTTGATGGTCAAATTGATTGGTGATTAAAACTTGTGAAGACTCTCGTCATTTAACGGGGGTTGCGTGACACATTACAGATGCCCGAACACGCTCTAACGTTGCTTGCGGGAGAGGAAATTTCGCTGGAATAGAAAGGAATTTTTGACAGGATGGACAGGATAAAGAAAGTGTAAACGGGGAAAGGGGAAAGGGGCAAAAGGGTAGAAGAAAAAGGCTTGAAATGCTCTAAAAAGAGAATCGGGACGGGCGGGCGGGTTTCAACGTTTCAGACGCGTTTACGCTTTCACCATTTGCCCTTTTAACCTTTCCCATTTCCCCCTGTTTTATTCAACGGGCGCGTCCTCTTTCGTGACCAGTTTGCCGACGGTTTCGAGCGTGTCAATCTCGTCTATGGTCTTGTCGTCGCGGAGGCGGAGGATGCGCGGGAAGCGGAGGGCGTAGCCGCTCTTGTGTCGTTTGGATTCCTGCACGCGGTCGAAGGTGACTTCTAAAATTATCTTCGGCTCGACGACGCGCACGCGCCCGTGTGCGAACTCCTGTATGGTGTGCGCGCGAAACCACTCGGTCAGTTCCGCCAGTTCCGTGTCCGTCAAACCCGAATAAGCTTTGCCGACGTTCAGAAGCTCCCCGTCATCTGCCGAACGACGGACGGCGAACGTGTAGTCCGACAGAAGATTCCGCCGCTTGCCATGCCCCACCTCGACCGACGTGACGACGACATCGAGCGTCGCCAGCGCGCGCTTCAACTTCAACCACTCGCGCCCGCGCTTGCCCGGTTTATAAGAGGCGCGCGGGTCTTTAATCATCAAGCCCTCGTTGCCCCGCGCGCGCGCCGCCTCGAACTCCGCGTCGAGCGCGCTCACATCCGTCATCTGCTTCGCCTCCGACAGGCGCACGACCGATGCCGCCTCACTCTTGCTCAGAAGGCTTTCCAGAACGCCGCGACGCTCGCGCAATGGTTCTTCGATGAGGACGCGCCCGCCCGCGTAGAGCAGGTCGTATGCGATGAAGACGACGGGCGTCGTGGCGAGCAAATCCGTGCCGACGGTCTTGCGCCCGAGACGTTTCTGCAACTCGGCGAAGGGCAGAATCTGCGGGCCGCGCGCCGGAACGATCTCGCCGTCGAAGAGCGCGTCCGTGCCGACGGATTGCAGCGGCGCGACGAGTTCGGGGAAACGGTGCGTCACCTCGTCGAGCGTGCGCGTGTAGAGCGCGACGCGCCCGTCCTCGACGTGCGCCTGCGCGCGGATGCCGTCGAACTTATCCTCCACGTAAAACTCTTCGGGCATCGTCCGCGCGACATCCGAAGGGTCGGCGGCAGCCGTCGCCAGCATAAACTTGACCGGATGAAAGAGACGCATCGAGACGCCTTGCAGTTCGTCGCGGCGCGCGCGCAGGGCCGTCTCGCCGATGTCGCCCGTCAGCATGTTGACCTGCGCCACGCTCGCCAAAGGGCGCGCGAACGCACGCGCGATTGAATCTTCAACCAGCCCTTCCTTCAAACCGATGCGCAGGTCGCCGAGCAGCATCTTGGATAGATACTTCGCTTCGAGCGCGCCCGCGCGCGTGAACGCCTCGACGAGCAGCGCGCGCTTATTCTTCGTGCCGCGCGTCGCGCTCAAGCGCGCGATGAGTGCTTCGGTCTCGGCGAGCGTAAACGTCGGCGCATTCTCGCGCGTCCGCGCGGACTCCCTGAAGGCTTCCTCCGCGACCTCGCCCGCGTCGCCGAGACGCACGTAGCGCGGACGCAAATCTTCCGCGTCGAACCCCGTCACCTCGCACAGCGCATCGCGCAGCACGCCCGAGCCGACGTTGGTCGTCCGCGCATCCTTGAGCGCAAACGAATAGCCCGCGAAATAACGCGCGGCACGCGCCAGATCGTCGTCGCTCAAACCGTGAAAGTACGCGCCGAGCAGCGCGGCCTTCTCCAACTTCTTCGTCGTCGCCGCGACCGCTTCAGCCGTCCGCGCGAAATCTTCGAGCGTCCCGCCCGCATCGGTCGCACGCGCGGCAGTCTCCTCCTGCGCCCGCTCCCTCTTTTTCGTTTTCGCCATAGCTTAAAATTCCGCCCGTCAGGGTTGCCCACCCGCGCCGCCGCTGTCAAGGAGGGTCAGCCGCGAGCGGCGAGCAGCGCGCAGATTAAAAGCAGAGACGGCGAGCAAGGTTAACCAAGGCTCATTCCGGTTTTGACTGCCTACTGCTTACTGCTCACCTGTTTCCGCTCACTTGCTTCTGCTCACCGCTTACCGCCTCGCTTCCCCTCGTTGTTGATTTTTCGGGCGACGCGCTACAATCGTGTTCGTCCGGTAAAAATATTTCAGGGCGGGCAAAAAGGGGTTCCAGATATGCAGGATCAGCCGACGAATTTTCCGACGACGCAAACGGACGGGCGGCCTCTGAAGTCTTTGCCGGAGGCGATTCTCGAACGGCGGGCGACCATCCATTTCCGGCCCGGCGAAGAAGTGCCGGACGAGTACTTGCGCGCCATTCTGCAATTCGGGACGCAGGCTCCGTCCGGTTATAATCTGCAACCGTGGCGTTTCGTCGTCGTGCGCGATGCGGAGAACCGCAGGCGGCTGCAACAGGTGGCCTTCGGTCAACCGAAGGTCGCGGAAGCGCCCGTCGTCATCATCGCCTTCGGGATGCGCGAGGAATGGAAGCAGAACGCCGACGAAGTTTTCCAAGAAGGAATCCGGCGCGGCGCGGGCGACGCATCCAAAGTCGAGGAGGCCAAGCAGGGCGCAATCGGATTCGTGTCGAGCATGTCGCCGGAGATGTGGCTCAACCGTCACACGATGATTGCCGTGACGACGATGATGTACGCCGCAGAGATTTACGGCTTCGACACCGCGCCGATGGAGGGCTTCGACGCCGCCGGAGTCAAACGCGAGTTCGGTCTGCCGGAGGAAGCGGAAGTCGTCGCGCTGCTCGCCATCGGTCGCGCACAAGAGCCCGACAAACCCTACACCGGACGCTTCCCCCTCGAACGTCTCGTCTCCAGCGAACGCTACGGCGAGACGTGGAAAAGTGGTAACGAAGAATGAAGGAATTTAATCATCGAATCATCGGTTCATTGATTCAATGAGTAAATGATTCGATGATTCAATGAACCAATCTCTTATCGGAGTTTTCAATCAATGCGGGAACAGGTTGAGCGGCGCGTGGAAGGAACGGTTGACCATATCGCGGTCGAGTCCGAGGACTTGCAGCGCGACGTGCGCGAGTATGAGCGCATCGGGTTTCGCGTCGAGACGCTCTACGACGATTGGGCGATGCTGCGCGATGCGCGCGGCTTCGGCGTCGCGCTGCTCGCGCCCGGCTCGAAACATCCGCCGCACATGGGCCTGCGCGTCGAGACGCGCGAGCAGTTGGAGGAAGCGGCGCGGCGCGAAAACCGCCCGCTCAAGGAACACCGCGACCGCTCCGTCTCCTTCTACACGAAGGGCGTCGGCGGTCGCGCCCTCGAAGTCATCTACTATCCGCCGGAATATAATGATGGTAAATCGTGAATCGTAAATAGATTAAAACTGTCTTCCTCTATTTACGATTCACGATTCACGATTCACG
>DATLMV010000049.1:0-11845 GCA_035537095.1 Pyrinomonadaceae bacterium | reverse complement strand
AGAGTCCCGCGAGAGAAAGTGAGAAACCAAAGTTGATTTCTCATTCTCTCTCGCGGGACTCTTGTGCATGGATGAGAGTCGTCGTGTACTTAACTACTTGACGGGCGCGGCGGCGTTCTTGGCGAAGTCGCCGGATTTGACGATGGTTATCCGCGACGGGTCAATGTGTCGGCGCATCGCGGCGTTGATCTGTTCGGGCGTGAGCGCACGGAGTTTCGCGTCGAGTTCGGCGTCCCATTGGAGCGTGCGATTCAAGAAGAGATAACTGTTGATGCGCCCCGCCAGTTCGTTATCCTGCGCGCGGCTGACCTGACGCGCTTGCAGGTAGCCGGTGCGCGCCGCTTCAACCTCCTCCGCCGTGAAGCCGTCCTTGAGCATCCGCGCAATCTCCTCCTTGAAGGCGGCTTCGAGTTTCTCGGCGTTCTGCGGCGCATAGATGGCGGTCGCCGTGAAACGCCCGTACTGATCGAGCGCGCTGACGAAGACGGAGGAACCCGTGCCGTAGCTGAAGCCCTCCTTCTGACGGAGGCGCGTGGCGAGACGCGAGTTGAGGAAGCCGCCGCCGAGCATGTAGTTGCCTAAGAGGAGCGCGGGATAGTCCGGATGGTCGTCGCGGAGTTGGAGATTGAAACCGGCGACGAAGAAGGCGTTGGCCTTGTCGGGCGCGGGGAAGGTCTGGTTGACCGACGCGACCTCTTTATAGAGGCTCGGCACGCGCGCAAACGGGCGCGGGCTTTTCCAATCGCCGAAGAGTTGTTGCGCGAGCCCGCCGATCTCTTTGGCGTCGAAGTCGCCGATGACGGTCAGTTGCGCGTTGGATGCGCCGTAGAAGTCGCGGTAAAACTGCCTGGCCTCTTCGAGCGTCGCGGCGTTGAGGTTGGCGATGTCCTCTTCGGTCGTCGTCACGTAGCGCACGTCGCCCTTCGGGTAGGGGCTGAGGTGGCGGTTGAAGGCGGTGAACGCGATCTGCGTCGGCTCGCTCTTGCTCTGCTCGATTCCGGCGAGTTGCTCCTGCTTCAAGAGTTCAAACTCGCTCGCGGGGAAGGCCGGTTCGCGCAAGACTTCCGCGACGAGACGCATCACGGCGGGCAGGTTTTCGCGCGTCGTCTCGACGGTGACGACGGCCTGCGTCGCGCCGCCGAAGACGGAGGCACGCGCTTTGAGGCGGTCGAGTTCGTCCTGTATCTGCTGGCGCGTGCGCTTGGATGTGCCGCGCATGAGCATCGTTCCGGCGAGTTGCGCGGCGGTCGCGCGGTTCAACAGGCTCCGCTCGTCGCCGTAGCGCAAGACCATCTGCGCGACCACCTTGCCGCCGCGCGTCTTCTTCGGCAGAAACGCCATCTTGATGCCGCCCGCTTCGCTGCGCGTCGTGCGCGCTTCGATGTTGGCGGGGCTCGGGTCGAAGGCTTCGCCCGCCGCCATCGCCGTGTCGCCCTTGTAGTCCTTGAGCATCGCGGCCACGTCGGGCGTCGGCGGAATCTCGGCGCGGTCGGGCTTCGGGGTCGGGATAAACATGCCGAGCGTGCGGTTGGACGACTTGAAGTAGTTAGCGGCGACGCGCGAAACGTCTTCGGGTTTGATCTGGCGGACGCGGTCGCGGTGCAGGAAGTAGAGACGCCAATCGCCCGCCGCGATGAACTCGCTCAGACGCAAGCCCACCTGATCCGAGTTGTTCAAAGTCAACTCGATGCCTTTGAGAATCTGCGCGCGCGCACGCTCGATCTCCTCTCTGGTCGGCGGGTTTGCGCCGATGCCCTCGACGGTCTGCAAGAGCGCATCGCGCGCCGCGTCGAGCGAGTCGCCCTGTCGCACCTCCGCACCGAAAATGGCGAGCGAGGGGTCGCGCCATTGAAAGCCGAAACCGAAGATCGAACTGGCCTTTTTCGCCTCGACCAGAGACTTGTGCAGCCGCCCCGAAGGCGTGTGGCCGAGCACTTGATTGAGGATGGCGACGGCGGCGAAATCCGGATGCGCGCCCGAAGGGACGTGATAGACGGCCTGCACCAGTTGCGTATCGCCGACGCGCCGGAGCGTGACGGCCCGCTCGCCGTCCTGCACGGGTTCGGCGGTGTAGATTCTTTGGAGCGAGCGCGTCGGCTTCGGGATGGGCGAGAAATATTTATCAACGAGGGCGAGCGTCTTCGCTTCGTCGAACTTGCCCGCGATGGTCAGGACTGAGTTGTCCGGCTGATAGTAGTTGCGGTAGAAGGCTGGGAGGCGTTCGATGGGCACGTTCTCGCTGTCGGAGCGCGCGCCGATGGTCGTCTTGCCGTAGTTGTGCCAGAGATAAGAGGTCGCCATCGTGCGTTCGAGCAGGACGCCGGACGGGTCGTTCTCGCCCAACTCGAACTCGTTGCGGACGACCGTCATCTCGCTGTCCAAATCCTTCCGGGCGATGTGCGAATTGATCATCCGGTCGGCTTCGAGGTCGAGCGCCCAGTTGAGATTTTCGTCGGTCGCGGAGAAGGTTTCGAAGTAGTTGGTTCTGTCCGTCCAAGTCGTGCCGTTGGGACGCGCGCCGTGCGAGGTCAACTCCTGCGGGATGTTCGGGTGGCGCGGCGTGCCTTTGAAAACGAGATGCTCAAGGAGATGAGCCATGCCGGTCTCGCCGTAGTTCTCGTGCGCCGAGCCGACGAGGTATGTGATGTTGACGGTGATGGTCTGCTTCGTCTGGTCGGGGAAGAGCAGCACCCGCATCCCGTTCGACGCGAGACGATACTCCGTGATGCCCTCGACCGACGTGACGCGCTCGACGCCGCGCGGCAGCGCGACGGACGGAGCGGCGGAAGCGGTCTGTTGAACTGAAGCGGGCGGGGCGGCGGCGACGGCGCGGACGGCTGGCACGGCCAACACGTTCGCCGCCACGAGCGACAACGCGAGCAACGCGCGGCCCTTCAAGAGAGTGCGTAACTTCATCGGACAATCCTCCAAATTCACAAAGCTTTAAACGTGTGAGCGATTGGGCCCGAACACTTTTCCATGTCGCGCCCGAAACCGCCGCAGGGAAGACGGAACCCCAAATATAACCGAAAAACCCGCGTTTAGAGAAAGGGATGATGAAGGGATGAGGGCGGAGGGATGAGGGATGAAAAAATTGAATCATCGAATCAGTTGTTCATTGAATCGTTGATTCGATGAACCGACGATTCAATCAGTAAATTCTTTCTGATTCATCCCTCATCCTTGCATTTCAGCACGAGCTTGCCGAACTGGGCGCGGTCTTGCATGAGTTCGTGTGCGCGGCGGGCTTCGGAGAGCGGGAGCGTGCGGTCAACGACGCCGCGAATCTGGCCGCGTTCGACGAAGCGCATCGCGTCGAGCAGTTCGGCTTTGGAACCCATGAAGGAGCCGAGGAAGGTGAGATGGCGATAGAAGAGTTGGCGGATGTCGGTGCGCGCGTCGTAGCCGCTGGTTGCGCCGCAGGTGACGAGCCTGCCGCCCTTGACGAGCGACTGAATCGAGCCCGCCCACGTCGCCGCGCCCGTGTGCTCGAAGACGACATCCACGCCGCGCTTCCCCGTCAGACGCCTGACCTCCTTCGGCCAATCCTCGCGCGTGTAGTTGACCACTTCGTCCGCGCCGAGCGCGCGCGCCTGTTCGAGTTTGGCGTCGGTCGAGGCGGTGGCAATGACGCGCGCGCCGCGCAGTTTCGCGACCTGTATCCCGACCGAGCCGACGCCCGAACCCGCCGCGTGAATCAGAACATCTTCGCCCGGCTGCACCTGCGCGCGCGTCACGAGCATGTGCCACGCCGTCACGGTCACGAGCGGCAGCGCGGCGGCCTCCTCCCAACTCAAGCGCGCGGGCTTCGGAATCACGTTGACGGCGGGCGCGGCGACCAGTTCGGCGTAGCCGCCGTCGCGCCGGTAGCCGAGCATGTCGTACTGCGCGCAGAGATTGTCCGCGCCGCTCAGACACTCGCGGCAATGGCCGCACGATACGCCGGGCTGCAACATCACCTCGTCGCCCGCGCGCACCCAGTCAACCACCTCGCCGACCTCGCGCACGACGCCCGCGATGTCGTTGCCGAGGATGTGCGGCAGCGGAATCTCGATGCCGGGCAAGCCCCCGCGCGCCCACACGTCCAAGTGATTGAGCGCGCACGCGCGCACCTCGACCAGCACTTCGTTCGCCCTGATGCGCGGCTCGGGCCGCTCCGTATAGGTGAGCACTTCCGGCCCGCCGTGTTGGTTGAAGATGACTGCTTTCATAATATTTCGCGCGTTCGGTTGCCAGCGCACGGCCCGGTGCTTCCGGTTCGTCAGGCCGCGCGCCGTTCGTTTTAAATCAAAAACAGTTTGACACTAATCCCGCCGTCCAATATAACGCGATTGTAACAGAGATTCCCCAGCGCGCCCCGCGCGCGACAAAGAGAGGCACACTTTGCAAGCACAGCACGACGACGAAACGACAACCATTGACGGCATCATCCGCGCACTCTACGACTCCATCTCCGGCCCCGCCGAACAGAAGCGCGACCTGCGCCGTTTTCGCTCGCTCTTTCTGCCCGATGCACGTCTGATTCGCACCAACCCCTCGCCCGACGGCACGGCGGCGGAGGCTCTGGTCTTCGACGTTGACGCTTACTTCAAACGCGCATGCGAATATTTCAAAGTCGAAGGTTTCTTCGAGAGCGAACTCGCGCGCCGCGTGGACACCTTCGGCCACGTCACGCAGGTCTTCAGCACATACGAATCGCGCCACGCGGCGGACGAGCCGGAACCCTTCTCGCGCGGCATCAACAGCATTCAACTCTTTCACGACGGCGCGCGCTTCTGGGTCGTCACGATCTTCTGGGACTTCGAGCGGCCCGACAACATGATTCCCGCCGGGTATCTCCCGCAAGCGTCGGGTTGAAGCTGTCTATCTGCTCCGGTATTCCGGCACGCGCCGTTGCAAACGACGATCATGCGAATCGTCGGCGACTCCTACGGCACGAATCATCACGAAGCTTAAAGCAGACGATTGAACGTCCAAAATACATGTCGCGGCAGAGGACAAGTCTTCTGCCGCGACATGTATTTGATGATGAACTTTTAGATGACGGCGTCGGTTTCGACGACCCGCGGCGCGGTTCCTTCCGTCTGCTGGCGCGCGTGATAGGAGGAACGCGTGAGCGGGCTCGATTCGACGTGATGAAAGCCCATCTGCATCCCTATGTCGCGCCAGCGCGCGAACTCTTCGGGCGTGACGTAGCGTTCGACGGGCAGGCGGCGCGCGTGCGGTTGGAGATACTGGCCGATGGTCATGATGTCGCACGAAACCGAACGCAAGTCGCGCATCAGTTCGACCACTTCGTCGAACGTCTCGCCGAGGCCCACCATGATGCCGCTCTTGGTGAGCATCCCGCGCGCTTCGCGGTCGCGGCGCGCGGCGGCGCGCTCAAGCAGCGTCAAAGTCTGTTGATATCTGGCGTCGGGGCGGACGCGACGATAGAGGCGCGCGATGGTTTCGGTGTTGTGATTGAGCACGTCGGGGCGCGCGTCAAGCACCGTGTCGAGCGCGGCTTCGTCGCCGTTGAAGTCAGGGATGAGGACTTCGACTTTGCACTCGGGATTCAGCGCGCGGACTTCGCGGATGGTCTCGGCCCAATGCGACGCGCCGCCGTCGGGCAGGTCGTCGCGATTGACGGAGGTGATGACGGCATGCGCGAGATTGAGATGGCGGACGGCTTCGGCGACGTGGCGCGGCTCCTCGGGGTCGAGCGCGGAGGGCGCGCCCTTGCCGACGGCGCAGAAGCCGCAGTGGCGCGTGCAGATGTCGCCGCCGAGCATGAAGGTCGCCGTCCGGTCAGACCAGCACTCGAAGATGTTCGGGCAGCGCGCCTCCTGACAGACCGTGTGCAGGTTCAACCCTTCGATGAGTTTGAGAACATGATTCTGGTTGGTCGGGTCGCCGATGCGTATCTTCAACCACTCCGGCTTCGGCCCGCGAAAGGCGGGGCGCATCGCAGCGGGCGGATTATTTAACACTCGTAGTTCGCGGCTCAAAATTCTCTGCGTCTCCCAAAGTTTTTTTTTGACTGTGCCGACATTTTAACATCGCCGCCTGCGGTTGTCGCGCGCGCTTGCGCCGTTGAAGTTTGCCGGACGGAGAACGGCAAAAGCGCGTCAGGACAGCTCCGGCTGCACGATGCGTGCGAGCGTGCCGGGGTCAACGTTGCCGCCGGAGATGACGACGCCGACGCGCTTGATTCCGGCGGGTAGTTTGTTAAAGAGGACGGCGGCGGCGGCGACCGCGCCCGTCGGCTCGACGAGCAGTTTCATCCGGAAGAGCATGAAGCTCATCGTCTCGATAATCTCATCCTCCGTGACCGTCAAGACATCCTCCGCCGTCTGTTGCAGGACGGGAAAGGTGAGCGCGCCCGGAGCTTGCGTGCGCATCCCGTCGGCGATGGTCGGCGGCGGCGCGATGCAGACGCGCTCGCCCTTCACGAATGACTGCCGCGTGTCGTCCGACAGTTCCGACTCGACGGGAAAGCAACGCACGCCCGCGCTCAGAGATTTCGCCGCCGTGCTCGCGCCCGCGAACAGCCCGCCGCCGCCGCAGGGCGTGAGCAGGGCTTCGATGTCGGGCGCGTCCTCGAAGAGTTCGAGCGCGCAGGTTCCTTGCCCGGCGATGATGTGATAGTCGTCGTAGGGCGGGACGAGCGTCAGGCCGTCGCGCCCGGCGATGTCGCGCGCGACGCGCTCGCGGTCTTCGCGCTGGCGGTCGTAGAAAACAATCTCCGCGCCGTAGCCGCGCGTGGCGGCGAGTTTGGCGCGCGGCGCATCGGTCGGCATCACGATGACGGCGCGCAAACGTGCCTCGCGCGCCGCCAGCGCGACGGCCTGCGCGTGATTGCCCGACGAGAACGCGACCACGCCGCCACGCCGTTCTTCATGTGTGAGCGAGCGCACACGGTTCGTCGCGCCGCGAAACTTGAAAGCCCCCGTGCGCTGCAAGTTCTCGCACTTGAAAAAGACGCGCCGCCCCGCCCGCCCGTCAAACGCCCGCGAGGTGACGACCGGCGTCCGGTGAACGTGCGGCTTGATGCGCGCGTGCGCTTCGTGAATCAGTTCGATTCTCAACATAGGTTAGTGAATCGTGAATCGTAAATCGTGAATAGATATGCGGTTCATGCAGTCATCTATTCACGATTTAAGATTCACGATTGACGAGTTCAAATACGTCGGCGAAGCGCGCGATGATGCGGTCTTCGACTTCGCGGAGGGTCAGTTCGCGTCCGAGCAACTCTTTCATGGAGGTGACGGGTTCGCCTTCGCAGGCGATGATGAGTTGGAAGAAGCTGAGGTCGGTGTTGACGTTGAGGGCGAAGCCGTGCGTCGTCACCCAACGCGCGATGTGGACGCCGATGGCGGCGACCTTGCCGCGCGCCGTGTGCACGCCCGTTAAGCCTTCGATGCGAAAGCTCTCGATACCGAAATCGGCGAGCGCGCGAATCAACGCCGCTTCGAGGTCGCGCACGTAGCGGTGCACGTCTTCGCGTTCGGGACTCAGATTGATGATCGGATAACCGACCAACTGCCCCGTGCCGTGATAGGTTGCCTTGCCGCCGCGATTCGACTCGAAGACCGCGACGCCGCGCGCTTCCAGAGCCTCCGGTGATGCGAGCAAGGCGGACGGGTCGGCGCGTCGCCCAAGCGTGATGACGTGCGGATGCTCGACGAGCAGCAGCGTGTCCGGCTCCACGCGCTGGCGGACGGCCAACTCCGTCTCCTTCTGCACACGCAAAGCCTCGCCGTATTCCATCCGTCCGAGGCGTCGAACCCGCAGCGTCCTCGTGTGCATCGAATCAACCTTGCGCGCCGTAGTGACTCCCGTCTCCATGTCGGCCATTGTAGCAGCGCGGCGACGGCGGCGACCAATCGTGTCCGCCTCTCCTGCGCACTTGACGCCGATACGACAAAGCGGGAATAGTTAAAAGAAAAGATGCCGGATGCCGGATGTTATCTTCGACCGGCGACCTGAAAACGGACTCCGGCCTCCGACCCTTTATTTGAAGGAGAACGATCTTGAAAAAGCTCTACACGTTGATGCTCGTCTGCCTGCTCGCGCTCTCCACGTCCGCGAGCCTCGCCGGAGCGCAGACGCGCGGGCGGCGCACGACGACCCCGCAGCGACGCCGCAGCAGCAACAGCACTCCCGCGCGACGGAGCGCGGCAACAAGCAACGAAGCCGTCGCCGACGGACGCTCGCGCGTCGCCGAGCAGATCAAACTTTTGTCGCGTTTCCTCTATCTGTTCGGGCGCATCTCAAGCGGCGTCGAAGCGGCGGAAGATCAGGCGCGGCGCAGCAACATCGAACCGCAGAGCGTTGCCGCCATCAACCGCAACACAGCTTCGCTCCGGCAGAACCTTGAGAACGTCCGCGACGGACTCGACCAACTCGAACTACACTTTCGCACCACACCCGAACTCGAACGCTTCTACTCGCGCTTGAACGGCGTCGGCGCTGCCGCAGCCGACGCCGAAAACAGGGCCGCCTCCGGCCAGCTCGACGCCGCCGGAAGACGCCTCCTCGAAGTCGTCAATCAACTCGCCGACGTGCTGCGCGAAATGAATTAAAAATAGATAAGGGAAAAGGGGAAAAGGTTAAAGGGGGAAAGGGATAAAGCCGACCGCTTGTTCAATTCCCCTCTTAACCTTTTCCCGTTTCCCCTTTTAACCCTTTCACCGTTTCCCCTTTGTTACTTTGGTTTGGGCACGTAGTAGCCCTGCCGGGCGCGGACGCGGAGTTCGGGGCGCGCGGGCGTGCGGACTTTGATGGAGAGATATTTGCCCGGCGGGGCTTCGTTGTTGGGATAGTATTGGAGCAGGTATTGCGAGCGGAGTTCGGCGGCGATCTGGCGGAAGATGGCGTTGAGTTCTTCCAGTTTTTCGGGGACGAAGGGTGAGCCGCCGGTCGTCTCGGCGAGTTGCTGCATGCCATTCTGGGCGCGCGTGCTGATGTCGTTGAGACGGAACGACGGGCCGGTCGGGTTGATGGAATAGAAGACAACATCGGCGCGCTGCAACTCGCGCTGGACTTCGGCGAGCGCCTTGCCGTGCAACGTCTGCTGCGACTTGCGGCGCGACGCGCGCACGCGCTCTTTCTCCGCCTCCGAGCTTGCTTTGGCCGTCGCCTCATATTCGGCGATGGACGACGAGCGAATCTGTTCGCTGAAATTGTCCTCGCCGTCGGAGATGGCGACGATGACGCGGCGGT
This sequence comes from Pyrinomonadaceae bacterium, assembly GCA_035537095.1. Taxonomy (GTDB): domain Bacteria; phylum Acidobacteriota; class Blastocatellia; order Pyrinomonadales; family Pyrinomonadaceae; genus DASWNP01. The sequence continues at coordinate 2,638 of DATLMV010000049.1, read as the reverse complement.
TGCGGCCCGGCGCGTTCTGCGCGAGATAGCGCGCCGCGCCGACGACCGAATCATAGAAGGCGGTGGGCGTCGGGCCAGTCGCCGCCGGAATGGTCAGGAGTTTCGCCGACGCGCTCTCGGCGGAAGCGAGAGCCTGCACGAGTTGGCCGCGCTCGTTGATGGCGAAGACGGCGGCGCGGTCTGTCGGCTTCAAGACCTCTTTGAGAAAACGCGCCGCCGATTGCTGCTCGAAGTGGAAACGCTCGCTGACGCTGCTCGACACGTCGAGCAGGATGGCGATGTCGAGCGGAACCTGATCGGGGTCGCCGATCTGCGCAATCTCCTGCGCGCGCCCGTCCTCTTCCAGACGAAAATCCTCACGCTTCAACCCCTGCACCGGAGAGCCTTGCGCGTCAACGACGGCGACGGGAACGACGACCAGATTCGAGGTCACGCGGACGACATCTTCGTCGTCTTCGATGGCGTCGGCGGGCGGCGCGTCGGGCTTCGGCGTCGGGGTGGGCGCGGGCGTCTGCGCGGCGGGAGCGACGACGGGACGCGTGTCGGAAGTTTGCGTTGGCGACGGCGCGACGGTGTTTGATGAAGGACGTGCTGAATTGGTGTTTGATGAAGTCCGCGCTGTATCAACGTCGGTCGTGTTTTGAGTCGCGGGCGTGATGTTGGTCGCGGGCAGGGGCGGGAGTCTGGGGACGGCGATGGGCGCGGAAGCGCGAGCGGTTTTTTTAGCCGTCTTCGCGGGGGCGGTTTTTTTAGTCGTCGTCTTTGTCGTCGTCGCTGCCGGGCGGGTGGTGCGCGTGCGGCGCGTGCGCGTCGTCTTGTTGCTAGTGATGGTCTGCGCGCCGGAGACAAGGGACGGAAGCAGCAGCGCGCAGGCGAGCAGCAACGCTTTGAGCATCTGAGTTTGTCGGGTTCGGCCTTGCGTGGTCATGTGCGAAAGTTGCTCCCCTGATGTGACGGCGTGGCGGCGCGCGTCGGTCGTTCGTCGCCTGCCCGGAGTTCGTTTGACGGGAGAGGCGGGGCGACCGTGCGGCGGCGCTCGATGATTTCCAAACGGGGGAGAGGGGCGGCGGGAAAGCGTCGCGGCGAGCCGGGAGACGCCCGGACGGACTTCGCGCTCCGTCCGTATCCGGCGTCTCCCGGCGTTCGCCGCGTCTCGCTCGTTCTGGTTCGACGCTGACCTGTTATTCGGGCGTCTGGTTGGTTGAAGAGGTCGCGGGCGTGTTGATAATCGGCGCGCCCTGAATCAATCCGCGATTGACGAGCACGCGGACTTCGACGCGGCGATTCTGCGCGCGTCCGTCGCGGCTCGTGTTGTCGGCGACGGGCTGCGCTTCACCGTAGCCGTAAGGCGTGATGATGCGGCGCAGAGGGATGCGATGCTCCTCGACGAGGTAACGAATCACCGCATCGGCGCGGCGCTGGCTGAGGCGTCGGTTAACGTCCGTGTTGCCCTCGGCGCTGGCGAAGCCGCTCACTTCGAGGACGTAGCCTTTGGCGTTCATCGCCTGCTTGGCGATGTCGTCGAGTTGGGTCTTGGCATCGCGCGAGAGCACGGCGCTACCGGCGCGGAAGTTGACGGCGACCGACTGCTGCGCGACGAAATCGTCAAGCGCGGAGATGCGCTCGTTGGTCGCGTTGACGCCGACGATGGCCGCGTCAGCCGTATCCTGTGCGGCCTTCGCGCCGCCGCGCGCGGCGTTCGAGACGGCAGCCAGTTCGTCCAACTGTCCGGAGAGGCGTTGCGCGTTCTGCTCGACCTGCCCGATTCTATTCTCTGCCGTGCCCACGCGATTCTCCACGGGGTCAACGCGCGACTCGATGGAGCGCGCGACGCGCAGGTCGGAATCGTTGAAGCGTATCTTCTCGGCGACCAACTGGCCCGAGCCGTCGCCGCGTCCCTCGACTTCCAAGTTGAGGCCGCGCAGGATGGCGGTCTGCCCGTAGTTCGTGCCGCTGCGAAGGAAACCGCCCTTCGTCTTAACGCTGGTGCGGTCGGTCAGGCGAATCACGGTGTTGACGCCGTTGGCGTCCTGCACGGTGAACGTATCGGAATCGCGCCGCGTGACGACGCCCTTGATATTCAACTTCTGGCCGCTCGACACCGTGCGCGAGTTGTTCGACGAACTCGTCTGCATGTCCTGCGCTGCGGCCAGCGGCGCGAGGCCCAACATCAAACCGAAGGCCAACGCCAGAAAACCAATCTTCCGCGAAACATTAATACTCATTTTCATTCCATCTCCCTGTGCGAAATTGTCGGGAACTCTTTCGCTCTCTCCACTTCCGCTCTAAGGCGAACTCGGACACATGGAGGGGCATCGAGTCTCGCTCCGTTCATCCAAATTTCAGGCGGTGCGGCGGCTCACACGCCGTCGCCCGCCAACTCTCCGAAAATTATGCTGTTCACGAGGTAATCGAAACGTCTCGGATTCTATCCAACACACCCGGCAAGTCAAGCCCTTTGATGCGTCAGGCCCGCCAAAACGCCCCCTATTTTCTTTTGTCACGCAATTACTATTCGATTGCAACATTCGACGGACAATGGATAAAGGGCCAAAGGGAAACGTTTAAAAGGGAAAGGGGAAGCATCTCGCGTTTCTCCCTTTCACCCTTTAACCGTTTCCCCTTTGACCCTCTTTTT
>DATLMV010000048.1:0-13777 GCA_035537095.1 Pyrinomonadaceae bacterium | reverse complement strand
TTTCGCCCTGTAACTTTACCCCTTTACCTATTTAACCTTTTCCCTTTGACCCTTTTCTTATCCTGTCTATCCTGTCCAGCCCTGTTCAATTCCGCTTTGCTTGTCGCGGGATTCAGTTTCCCGGAGATTGTTAAGGGCCGCCGTCTCCGCAAGTTTTTCCGTCGGTTGCCAGTTGCGTCGAAAAACGCTTATTATCCTGTGCCTTTTACCTTTTAATTTCTGCCTCCCCAAAGCGGTCTATGGACAAATTTCGCATCAACGGCGGGCGCGCAATCAAGGGGCGAATCTCGATCAGCGGCGCGAAGAATTCCGCTCTGCCGTGTATGGCCGCCGCGCTGCTGACGCCGGAGACCGTGACGCTGCACAACGCGCCGTACGTGCGCGACATCATCACGCAGAGGCGTCTGCTCGAAGACCTCGGCGCGACCGTGCTGACGCCCGAACTGCGGACGCACAAAATCACCGCCGCCAATATCGAACTCTTTGAAGCGCCCTATGATTTGGTCAAGACGATGCGCGCCTCCGTGCTCGTCCTCGGGCCGCTGCTCGCGCGCTTCGGCAAGGCGAAAGTCTCCCTGCCGGGCGGCTGCGCCATCGGCACGCGTCCGATTGATCTGCATCTGGAAGGCTTGAAGGTATTGGGCGCAGAGGTGAGTCTCGAAGCGGGCGATGTGGTGGCGCGCGCGCCGCGCGGCGGGCGTCTGGTGGGCGCGGAAGTGCGTCTCGACAAAGTGACCGTCACCGGCACGGAGAATCTGATGATGGCCGCCGCCCTCGCGCGCGGGCGCACCGTCATCCACAACGCGGCGCGCGAACCCGAAATCAGCGACCTCGCCGAACTCTTGAACCGGATGGGCGGGCGCGTGCGCGGCGCGGGCTCGCCGACGCTGACGATTGAGGGCGTCGAATCTCTCGGCGGCGCGGAGCACACGATTATCCCCGACCGCATCGAGACCGGCACGTTTCTCGTCGCCGCCGCCATCACGGGCGGCGAGTTGGAGTTGAAAGACTGCCAACCGGAACACTCCGCTATCGTGATTGCCAAACTGCGCGAGGCCGGTGTCGAGATTGAGGAGGTCAACCAGAGCACGCTCTACGTGCGTCGCTCCGGCAAGGGTCTGACGGCGCGCGACATCACGACCGAACCTTACCCGCGTTTCCCGACCGACATGCAGGCGCAGTACATGGCCCTGATGACGCAGGCCGAAGGACGCGCCGCCATCACCGAGATGATCTTCGAGAACCGCTTTATGCACGCCTCCGAGATGCAGCGGATGGGCGCGCGCATTGAGATTGGCAGCCGCACGGCGGTCGTCGAAGGGCCGACCGAGTTGATGGGCGCGCGCGTGCAGGCGTCCGACCTGCGCGCCTCCGCCTCGCTCGTCCTCGCCGGACTCGCCGCACGCGGCGAAACCATCATCGAGCGCGTCTATCACATTGATCGGGGCTACGAAAAGATCGAATCCAAACTCCGCTCGCTCGGTGCAGACATCGAACGCATCCGGGATTCCGTCGCCGCTCCCGAGACAGAGATTGAACAGTAGATGACAGAGAGGACGAAAAGCTTTTTCTTTACCCTGCATCCGTCGTCTCACAAAAACTTATGGCTGAACAAAACTGCATCTTCTGCAAAATAGTCGGCGGAGAGATTCCCGCCGACGTTGTCTACAAGGACGAACGCGCCGTCGCCTTCCGCGACATCAATCCGCAAGCGCCCGTACACATCCTTATCATCCCGCGCGAGCATCTGGAATCTCTCGACGATGCCGCGCAGAGCGACGAAGCCCCGCTCGGACACCTGCTCCGCGTCGCCGCACGCGTCGCCAACGAGCAGGGCTTATCGGAGAGCGGCTATCGCACCGTCATCAACACCGGCACGGGCGCGGGCCAATCCGTCTTTCACCTACACCTCCACGTCATCGGCGGGCGCACGCTCACATGGCCTCCGGGTTAAACCGAAAATTCAACAGGATAGACAGGATGAAGAACTGTTAAGGGGAAACGGGTAAAGGGCTAAAGGGGAGCGAGCTAACTGTTTTATCTCTATTCCCTTTTCCCCTTTTAACCCTTTCGTTAGCCTGCCCATCCTGCATCTTTTATCCTGTCCATCCTGTTAATCCATCCCGCTTTTCGTCAAACTTTCTTCCCAAAATAAAAAAGTTGTTGACAAGCCGTGTCTACCGGCTTAGTATGAGTGTACTATGACAGTAGTACAGCACAAGAGAGATGTTATTTAAGCCGAATCCATCGTCGGGCGTGCCGATTTATTTGCAGCTAATGGAGCAGATAAAGCACGCGGTCGAGACGGGTGCGCTCGCGGCGGGCGAGCAGTTGCCGGGTATCAGGAAGGTGGCGGAAGACTTGGTGATCAATCCGAATACAGTAGCGAAGGCTTACCGCGAGTTGGAGCATGAGGGCGTCATCGAGTTGCGGCAGGGCGCGGGCGCATTCGTCGCGGAGCGTGCGCGCGGGGCGCGCGGGCAGCAGCAGAATGAAGCGCGCGCCGAACAGTTGCGCGGGATGCTGCCCGCCGTCAGGAATCTGCTGGCGAAGTTGGAAGCGTTGGGGCTGACGGAAGAGGAGATGCGGCGTCTGTTTGAAGGCGAGTTGACGCGCCTGCGCGAGGGCGCGGGCGAGACCGCCGTCCAGAGGAAAAAGCGATGATGGAGACGCAGGCGAGCGCGGGCGCAGCCATCGAGACGAAGGGCTTGCGCAAGTCTTACGGAGCATTTGAAGCCGTCAGCGGGCTCGATCTCGACGTGCCGCGCGGTTCGATTTACGGTTTCCTCGGGCGCAACGGCGCGGGCAAGACGACGACCATCAAGATGCTGCTCGGCATGACGCGCCCGACCGCAGGCGCGGGCCGCGTGCTCGGCAGACCGATTGACACGCGAGACGAGAGCCTTGAGATTCGACGCCGCACCGGCTTCGTCAGCGAAGACAAGGGTCTCTACGATTACCTGACGGTCGCGCAGATGATCGCCTTCACGCGCCCGCTGTTTCCCGCGTGGCGCGCAGACCTCGAAGAGAAATACCTGCGCGCCTTCGAGTTGCCCTTGCATAGAAAAGTGCGCGCGTTGTCGAAGGGGATGCGGACGAAACTGGCGTTGCTGCTCGCGCTCGGGCGCGGCGCGGAGCTTTTGATACTCGACGAGCCGACCGAAGGACTCGACCCCTCGATGACCGAGGAGTTGTTGCAGGCGCTCGTTTCGCTCATCGCCGGGGGCGGGTTGACCATCTTTTTTTCGTCGCACCAGATTGCCGAAGTCGAGCAGATTGCCGACCACGTCTGCATCATTCAGCACGGGCGGATAGCGGTCGCGGGCGCGCTCGACGATTTGCGGGAGAACTACCGGCGCATCAACGTCGCTTTCGCAGAGGGCGCGCCGCAGAGAGAGTTTGCGGCGACGACGGCGGGCGTCGAACACGTCAAGCGCGAGGGACGCTGGCTCTCGCTGCTCGTCAGTCGCAACGCCGCCGCCGTCGCCGACGAAGCGCGCGCGGCGGGCGCACTCTCCGTCGAGGTCGTGCCCGTCGGCCTCAAGGATATTTTTCTCGAAACCGTGAGGGACAAAGACAAGGGATGAGGGATGAGGGATGAGGGATGAAAGGATTGATTCATTGAATCAATTAGGAAATGAAGAAATGATTCAATCATTAAATTCTGCTTCATCCCTCACCCTGCGGCCCTCATCCCTTCATTCGGAGGTGTGTGATGTTGTGGCATAAGGCTTGGTGGGAGACGCGCTGGCGTTTTTTGACGGGGCTCTTGGTGATGTGTCTGTTGAGCGCGTCGGTTGTGTTGACGCAGCCGCTCGTCTCGAAGATGCAGTTGGACTTGCCCGACTTGGGCGAGCGGATGAACACGATGGTGCGCGAGATGATGTCGGTGATAGTCACCTATCAGGGCTACATCTGGTCGCAATGGTTTGCGAAGAACCTGATCAACACTTGGGCGCTCTTCGCGGTGCTGCTCGGCGTCGGCAGCGTCCTGACGGAGACGGCGCGCGGGAGCGCACTCTTTACGCTGTCGCTGCCGGTGACGCGCGCTCGTCTGCTCGGCGTGCGCGCGCTCGTCGGAGTGCTGGAACTGTCGGTGCTGGCCTTCGTGCCGTCGCTGTTAGTGACGCTGCTGTCGCCGCTCATCGGGCAGACTTACCCCCTAACGGACGCCCTGCTCTACTCTTTTCTGACGCTCGCGGGCGGGCTCGTCTTCTACAGTTTCGCGGCATTGCTTTCGTGCATCTTCGCCGACCAGTTGAAGCCCATCGTCATCGGCGTGCTGGTCACTTTCATTCTCAACATCCTGCCCCTCTTTCACAGCATCTTCGAACGCTACAACGTCTATCGCGTGATGAGCGGCGAGTCTTATTTCAAGGGCAACGGGCTGCCGTGGGTTGGGCTGCTGGTGAGTCTGGCGTTGAGCGTCGTGATGTATGCGTCGGCGTGGCGCATCATCGAGCGGAAGGATTTTTGACAGTTAACCGGAAAGAGGTTTTGTGATGAAAACATTTGTGAGCGTAGTCGTCATGTCTATCTTGAGCCTGTCGCCGGTCGTTTTTGCACAGGCGCAAACTGCTGCCCGCGAGCCTTCGTTGGAGCGTGCGGCGGCGGCGCGAGCGTTCGTCGAGACGCTCGCGCGCGGAGAGTTTGCCGACGCGGGCAAGACCTTCGACGAGACGCTGCGCGCGACATTTCCCACGGAGAAACTGCAAGAACTCTGGAAGACTCTGAACACGCAGGTCGGCGCGTTGAAGCGCGTGGTCGGGGCGCGCGTCGAGCGCGTGGGCGAATACGACGCGGCCATCGTGACATGCGAGTTCGAGCGGACGGGAATCGAGGTCAAGGTCGTCTATACGAGCGCGGGGCAGATCACGGGACTCTTCTTTGCGCCGGTGATGATTACGTCGGACATCTACCGCGCGCCCGCCTACGTGCGCGCCGCCGCGTTTCAATCTAAGGAGACGGTGGTCGGCGCGGGCGAGTGGGCTCTGCCCGCGACGCTGACGCTGCCCGTCGGCAAGGGGCCGTTTCCGGCGGTCGTGCTCGTGCACGGCTCCGGCCCCAACGACCGCGACGAAACCATCGGCCCCAACAAACCCTTCCGCGACATCGCCGAAGGACTCGCTTCGCAGGGCGTCGCCGTGCTGCGCTACGAGAAGCGGACGAAGGCGCACGCCGCGAAGTTGGGCAGCGTCATCAGCAAATTCACGGTCAAGGAAGAGGTGACGGACGACGCGCTGGCGGCGGTCGCGCTGCTGCGGAAGACCGGAGGGATAGACGCGCGCAGGATTTTCGTGCTCGGTCATAGTCTGGGCGCGACGGTCGCGCCGCGCATCGCCAGAGCCGACGCTGGCATAACCGGTCTGATTATCATGGCGGGCGTGAGCGGTTCGATAGAGGACGTGCTCGTCCCGCAGTTCGAGTACGTCTTTTCGGTTGACGGCAAGATAACGCCCGAGGAGCAGGCGCAACTCGACGCGATCAAACGACAGGTGGCGAAACTGAAAGACCCGCAGACGACCGACGCCACGCCCGCCTCCGAGATGCCGCTCGGCGTCGCCGCGCACTACTGGCTCGACCTGCGCGGATACCGCGCCCCGATTGATGCGCGCGACCTGAAGCAGCCGATGCTCATCATGCAGGGCGAGCGTGATTATCAAGTGACGATGCGGGAGTTCGAGGGCTGGAAGATTCTCGCCGCGCGCAAGAACGTGCAGTTCAAGTCGTATCCGAAACTCAATCATCTCTTCATCGAGGGCGAAGGCCCGAAGAGCGTCCCCGCCGAATACGCGAAGTCCGGCAACGTCGCACAGTACGTCATAGACGACATCGCGGCGTGGATAAAAAGCAGGTGATAGATGTCGGATGTCAGATGTTAGGAAAGACAAGCTCTGTTTATCCGACATCTGACATCCAACATCTAACCTCTCTTCTTCGGAGGGAATGATGAACACTTGGAGCATGATTATCGCGGCGGCCAACGTGGGCACGGGGCTTCTGTTTATCCTGATTAGCCTGCCGCTGCTCAAGGGCAGAATCCCGATGAACCATTTTTACGGCATGCGTATCCGCCGTGCGTTCGAGTCGGACGAGAACTGGTATCGCATCAATCGCTACGGCGCGCGTCAACTCATCCTCTGGTCAATCCCCGTCATCCTCACGGGCATCCTTGCCCTCTTTATCAAATTCGACGACGCCGATAATCTGCCCGTCCTCTTTCTACTCGCGCCCGCCGTCGCCGCAATCACCTCCGCCCTCATCACCTACCGCCACGCACGCACGCTCTAAACGAAACGGACGATAGACGATAGACCATAGACGATAGATAAGAGGGAAGCTTTCCTGCCGTCCATCGTCTATCGTCTATCGTCTATCGTCTGCTGTGCGTTTGTGAGTTTGGGCGAGAGCCGTTAAACTGTGCGTTTCGATTAGGACACGGATTGTTGAGAGAGGACTCGGATGAGCATTACAAGCGATTCTTTTGAGGCGTTTTTGCGGCGGCACGACGAGGCGGCGTGGGCGCGGGAGTTGGCGGCGTTGCTGCCTTCGATTCACGAGGTTGACCGCAACGCGACGGAAATCTGGTTCGCTTTCTTCCCCCTCGGGCTGCTGCGCGCGCTCGAAGCGGCGGACGACCCCGCGCAGTTGGTGCAGAGATTGTTGTTGCAGGGCAAGTTTTATCTGAAAGATCAGATTGATTCGTCGCACACGTTTCTCTACGGGCATCGTTTCTGGCCGGAGGTCAAACGCGCCGTCGCCGGGCACGCCGCGCGCGCCGCGACGCACGCCGCCGACGCTTCGCTCTCCGCACAGATTCTCGAAGTGGCCGACGCGCTCGCGCGCACGTTGAAGGTCGAGCGTTCGCTTCTGGCGGGCATCGTCGCGGTCGCTTTCATGACGGTCGAGCAGGTGGGCCTCGCGGCTTTCAACGCCGCGCCGGGCGCGGTCTTGATTGATCAGCGGCACGCGCGCAGGTCGCCCGCAGAAATCTTGCGCGAGCGCGCGCGCGACGACAGTCAGGGTCTCTTCGGTTTCCTGCGGACGACCGACAAGCGTTGGACTGTGACCTTCGACGAGAACGACGACGACGCGCGTTTCCCGATGGTGCACATGCAGGAGATCGCGTCGGCTGCGCCCAATCACCCGCGCGCGGATTGGTCGGAGGTTGACCCGCGCTGCACGATCAACGAAGGCCCGATCCCTGTGCAATGCCGCTCGGCCTCTTGCGGGACGTGCTGGGTCGGCGTGCTCGGCGGCGCGGAGAAGTTGGCCGACGTGTCCGCGCGCGAAGCCCGCGTCATCAAGCAGATCGGCTACATAGACACCGACGAAGCGAAGCCCCTGATCCGTCTCTCATGTCAGGCGCAGGGCGGCGGCGCGGTCTCCATCGTGATTCCGCCGTGGAACGGCGTCTTCGGCAAGTACCTGCGGCAGTTGAAGGAAGGCGCGACTCGGGAAGCGGAAAGCGTCAACTCGTAAAGACGAAAATCGCGTTGACGAAAATCGTTGTGACGGAAAACTTGTAGCGACGAAAACTCCGTCCGGTCTCGAAGACTTTGAACTCTCGAATGGCAGACACCGACACAGGCGACGCGCAGGCCGCGATGCATCAACCGCCGCCGCTCCGGCTCGACGCCGGGGGGCGCGTCGAACCCGCATCGCTCGCCGCGCTCATCCAATGGTTTCTCAACTACGACCAGAGAGTCGCGGTCGTCAACTTTCCCGCCGTCGAGACGCTCTTTCAATGGAAGCAGCAGGAGACGGCGCGCACGCAGCCGGAGGCGTACATGTTCGCGCGCGCCGAAGACCGTCTCGCCGTCGGCATCATGCAGGCGCTCGCCGGAAACAACACCGAACGCGCGCTGCACACTTGGATCAAAGAACTCCTCGCCGCCCTCGACGATGCCACCAAAACCAACGAGGCTATCGCCGAAGCCTACAACCTTCATCCCTCGGAAGACACATCGGTCGTCGTCGAGGCGGAAAAGATTCCGGCCCTCGGCGAGCGCGGGGTCTATCTCACCTGCTGCTGGCTCGAAACCCTGTGCACCGCCGAAATCCGTGTGCTAGGCTGGTGTTATCAACAACTCTACGGCAGACCGTTTCATCCCGAAACTTTCGGATAGAAGTCCGCACACGGACGGCGGCGCGCGGGGTTAAACTTTTTATCTCGAACTCTCAGACTTGCGACTTCAGACGTTGGACGTGAACAGATATGGCAGAGCCTTCAAACTACTCGAATAATTCGCAGACCGTCGTGGTGGATGCAGACACCTTCACTTTCGAGACGATAGAACAATCCAACGGCAACGCGACCGTCGTGCGCTTCAAGTTGGAAAATCCGAACGTGCGCGCGGGCGACGTGCTGCTCGTGCTGTCGGGCAGCGACATTCATTTTCACGGCATGATCGGCATCACCGAGGACGGCTGGGGAACCGCCACCGACCGGCGCGGCTCGCTCCTGCCCGCGACCGTGCAATAAGCGCGACGCGAGAGATAAGCAAGACGCGGAAGACGCGGCGGACGGAATAAGAACCGAAGATAGCTCGCGCCGTTTGTCTCTACGCATCTTCCGCGTCGTTGAATCCGCACGTCGCTTCGTCTTCCGCGTCGTTTCCGTCTCTCGCGTCTCCGCGTCACTGCATAAGTGCCGCGTGAACATTCCGGTCAATTTCAGCAGAAAGGTCGGCGGTCATCTCAAGCGTGACCGCCGACCTTTTTGTGTCCGGCCCGCGCGTGCGTTCGTGTTGCGGGAGAGACGACGCTAGGAGGTTGCGGGAGGATTTTTGAGGTCTTTGTGGAGGACGAAGACGGTTCCGTCGCCGTCGTCGCGTCTGCGCCAGCGGACATCGGCTTCGATGATGCTGGCGCGGGCGCGGATGTTGGCGAGTCCGCGCCCTTTGCGCGCGCGGCGGTTTTCGGGGTCGAAGCCGCGCCCGTCGTCTTCGAGCGTGAGGACGAAATCGTCCGTTTCGGTCACGTCCACCTTGAGGCGGACGCGCGTGGCGGCGGCGTGGCGGCAGATGTTGCTGACGGCCTCCTGCACGATGCGATAAATCTGCATCTGCACGCCGCGCGAGAGTCGCCAACGCTCTTCGAGTTCGTCGTCGCAGACAAACTCGTATGCGAAACGACAATCGGCGGGCAGGTGTGCGACGCGCTCGGCGAGCGCAAACTCAAGCGCGGCGGCAAAGCCGACGTTCTCCAAGACGGAGGGCGAGAGGTCTTCGCAGATGCGTCGAATCTCGTTCGAGATGGACTCGATCTCGCCGCGCAGGACGACGGGGTCAATCGTCTCGGCGTGACCGTTCGCGCCCGCCGCGCTACTGCTCGCGGGGAGTTCGTCGGTCATCAGCAGGAGACGACGCAGGTCGGCGAGCGTCTGGTCGTGCAGGTCGCGCGCGATGCGGCGGCGTTCGGTCTCGGTCTCGTTGGCGAGTTGGAGACGCGCGGCGGCGAGTTGGCTGTTGGCCTCCAAGAGAGCCTTGCCGGTGCGCGTCAGGCGCGCGTTCTGCACCGACCCCCAGAGCAGCGCGACGATAGCCAGCGCGAGCAGGACGGAGAGCGCGGTGGTCGTCCAAGGGAAGGGCGCGCGGGCGACGTAGAGTTCGAAGGCGAGCGAATCGGAGGGCACGAGATCGCCGGTGAAGGCGCGCGCCTCGACGCGATACTTGCCGGGCGCGAGGTTCTCCATGAGAAACTGCGCGTCGTGTGCGAGCTTGCGTTTGAGAACTTTCCCTGCGCCGTCGGAGAGCAGAAAGGCATATTGAAACTGTTCGGGGAAGGTGCGGCTGCTCGTCGCCGTCACGTCGAGGACGAGACTGTTCTGCGGGTATTCGAGACGGAGTCCGCCCTTGAGTTCGTCGGTGTGATGTGCGCGCGCGCCCGTGATGCGCGTCGGTCGCAGAGCGGGACGCACGCGCCCCGGCTCGTAGCGCGAGACGCCCCGACTCGTCGCAATCCATAAGGCTTCGGTCAGGTTCGCCTCGTTGCCTGTCTCCACGTCGTTCGCGTTGCTTGTCGTCTCCACGTTGGCCGCGCTCGCGGCGTCCGGCGTCTCCTGACGTTCTTCTAAGGGCAGCACGGCGAAGACGCTCTGCGAGGGGAGTCCCTGTTCCACGTCGAGCCGCGCGACCATCGCGCCGAATAGTTCATCCACCGAAACTTTCAAAAGCCCGCCGCCCGCCGTCGCACACCATGCGCGCGCCGCCGCCCGCGCTTCAACGTCGCCCGCGTCTCTCTGCGCATCGGGACGGATGTTCACGACGGCGCGCGCGTCTATGTTGGGCACGACCTCCGTCAAAGCGTTGCCGCCGCGATAGACGTAGAGGCCGCGCGACGTGGCGATCCAGAGCGGTTCTTTGCCGCCGCCGCTGACGGCGCGGACGGCGTGGGTGCGCAGGGCTTCGAGCGCGGGCTCGGTCGCCACCTGCTTGCCGTCGAAGACGAAGACGCCCGCGCCCACCGTCGCCATCCACATCCGCCCGCTCTCGTCAACGTGGAGACTGACGATGTCGCGCCTGCGCGCGTCGCTGTTATCGGTCGGCCAGACGAGGACGCTCCGCAGGCGACCCTCCGTCCGCTCCAACCTTTCGAGCCCGCGACCGAACACGGCGATGTAGGTCGCCCCCTGAAACGTGACGATAGCGCGGATGTTTCCGCCGACGACAGGTTCACTCGCCTGCGACGGCGACTGGCGCGCGCCGCGCGTGTTTGACGAAGCGCGGTCTTTAAGTGTTCCGGTCTCGGGCTTGTGCTCCGGCTCGGCGGAGTTTGCGTCGGCGGTCAGGTTCGCGGCGGCTTGCGTCTGCTGCGAGGGCTGCGCGCGGACGTGGAGACCGCTCGACGTGCCGACGAGCAGCGACCCTGCATCGTCTTCGGCGACCGCATAGACGACCTTTCCGTTCAAATCTTCAATCGCGCGCCACGCGGCTGTCGTCGCGCTGGTCGCTTCGCGCACGTAGAGGCCGCCGTTGCCGCCCGCGAGCAGACGCCCGCTCGTCGTCTGAAAGAGCACGCGCGTGAGGTTGCTCTCCCTCTCTTCGGAGAGCGATTCGTTGCGCAGTCCCTTCGGGTCGTAACGACAGACGCCCCTGTCCGTGCCGAACCAAGCGACGCCCTCGCGGTCAACGAAGATCGAATAGATTCTATCGGAGCGCAAACCGCCGCGCGTCCCCGCGAAGGTGAAGCGTTCGAGACGCACGCGCCCCCGATAACGAAAGACGCCCTGCCCGTCCGTGCCGACGTAGAGATCGTTCTGCGCGTCGAAACGAAGCGCGGTGACTGTGCCCGTCGCGCCCGCGAGGACTTTGACGGGACGCTCGAAGCGCGCATCGGATTCGTAGAGACCGCTATCGGCGCTCGTCGTCTGCACGCCGAACCACATCCGCCCGTGCGCGTCGCGCTCCACCGTCTCGACGAAATACGGGCGCGGGCGGCTGAACACTTCTCGCGCCGCGCCCGCCTCGACGGCGAGAAAACCGCGCCCGCGCGTGCCGACGTAGAGAGTCTCGTCCGTCACTGTCAGGCTCGTCAGTTCGAGCGGCGAACGATTCTCCGTCTCGGTGGCGGCGCGACCCTCCGGCGCGCTCACGCCGCGCAGCAGTTTGTCTTCAACCGTCCGCACGTCGAGCGAAGCGTCGGCGCGCAGGCGGCAGTCGAAGATGGCGTGCGCGTTGCTCGTCATCAAGACGCGGCTGCCGTCGTCGCCGCGCGCGACGTTAGGGGCGGGCGTGATCGCCGTTATCGCCTTGCCCTCCGTCTCACTGATGCGCCGGTATTCGCCGCTCGACGCGCTGCGCACGACCGCGCCCGTCTCCGTCCCGATCCAGAGCGCGCCGTCGTCGTCGAAACGCAACGCGTGCACGCGTTTGCCCGCGAGTCCGCCTTCGGCGACCGTCTGCGTGCGCCGCCCGTCGTAGCGCGCGAGCCCCGCGTCCGTGCCGAACCACATCACGCCGTCGGCGTCCTGCGCAATCGCGCGCACGCGGTCGGACGGCAACCCGTGAAACAGCGTTACCGCGCCCCATTGATGCAGGTTCGTCGCCTGCACATTCGCCGCCGCCGTCTCCTCCGCGCCGTCCTCCGCGAAGGATGCGGCAGCCGCGACGGATAAAAGAATGAGGGTTAAAAGGGCAAAGGGTAAAAGGTTAAAGGGGAAGACAAAGAGATAAGAAGACGCGAAACGGGCCTGCGACAAAGCGGAGCAAGGGCGGCGTGCGAAACGGAAAAGAGAATGCGACGAAGCAAGATGTGACAAAGGAAGACGTGACGAAAGAGGACGTGACAAAGGAGGACGTGACGACGGAGGGTGCAACGAAGGTGGTTCTTTCCCCTTTCCCCCCTTCCCCTTTTTCCCTTTTCCCCCGTCTGCTTTCAAGGTTTGTGTTCCTCGATGAAGCGTCGGCGGTCGCGTTCGATCCAGCCGTCGAGTTCGCCGGAGGCTTTTTCGAGTTCGTCGCTGTTGAGCAGTCCGCGCCGGAGGGCTTCAAAGAAGGCGCGCGTCCGCATGTTGTAGGCGAGTTTGTCGTAGGCTTCGTGCGGCGTGCCTTCGGGTGTGGCGAGAAACAGCTTCTCGTAGAGCGTGGCGAGACGGCTCTCGACGCCGCGCAAACTGAGACTGCACTTGCGCGCGATGGCCCAGTTCGACAGCCCCAGCGCGAGATAATAGAGGGCTTCCGCTTCAAATTCCGTCAGGAGCGGTCGCTTGAACGAATCCTTGAAGGCCGGGTCAATCATGTCCGCGCCGTCTTCGAGCACGGCGGCGACAAAGCGGAGGAAACGCGACTCGGGATTGTTCTTGTGGATGAAACCGTAGGCGGGCGGCGGCTCGACCGAGCGCACGATTTTGCGTATCTCGTTGATGTAAATCTCGTGCGGAAACTGCGTCCAGAAGATGATGCGCGCCGAAGGGAACTCGCGCCAGATGGCCCGCGCCGCTTTGACGCCCGACAGGCGCGGCATCTGAATGTCGAAGACGCACAACTCCGGCCTGTGTTCCAACGCCAACTGCATCGCCGCCTCGCCGTCCGCCGCCTCGATGACCGGCGCGTGCGAAGCGAACTCGCGCTCCAACAGTTCGCACAGGTAACGACGCTGCGCCACGTTGTCTTCCGCAATCAGAATCGCCATGCGTCCCATTGTAAAACCTCTCAAGGCCCGATGTCAGATGAAAACGATGAACCCCGATATCTAACTCCCGCCCCGCGCTTTTTCCAATGTGGCTATCCACACCCGCACGGCGAGCAATTCACAGGACGAAAAAGACTGAAAGGGAAAAGGGGGAAAGGTTAAAAGGGTAAAGGGGAAGGAAGAAAGCATTTGCTCTCACCCTTTCCCCATTTAACCCTTTCCCCATTTCCCCCAAATCTTTTACAGCATCCAGAGATGCCGGTCGGGGAAGTAAGTGGGCGCGCCTTCGGGTTGGCGTCGGCGAAACTCTTGGAAGCGTGCGACCAGTTGGCGGTATCTTTTTTCGGAGGAGACGAGCGGGCGATGCGGCATCGCGTAGAGGTGGCGCGAAACTTTCCAGAGGTGGCGCGGCGAGAAACGCCAGTCGTATGCGCCGAGGTCTTGGAGGTTGGCGACGCCGTAGGCGTTGAGGCGGGCCGTCGTGTCAACGTAGGGGTCGTGATAGCTCCACGCCAGATGGCGCGGGTTGCGAAAGACGGGGCGGCGTCCGTGCAGGCCCACGTCGCGCGAACGCCCGACCGAGCCCCAACGCCCGTCCTTCCGAAAGATAAAGACGACGTGGTCGAGCCCGTCCTGCGAGACG
>DATLMV010000047.1:0-29739 GCA_035537095.1 Pyrinomonadaceae bacterium | reverse complement strand
AGTGGGAACGCGAATGTTATTTGAGAATCTTCGCCGGAGTTTAACGTGTATCGTGCTTGGCCTGTCGCTCGTGTGCGGTGTGATGACGGTCGAAGGCGTGCAGCGTGCGCCGCGCCGCCGGACGCCGCCGACGCAGACGCCTGCGCGCACCGCCCGACTCGCGCCGCGCGCCGCAGCCTTGCTCGGCAGCATCTCGGCGGAGAGCCTGCGCGGGCATCTCTCGTTTCTCGCCTCCGACGCGCTTGAGGGACGCAACACGCCTTCGCGCGGGCTCGACATCGCCGCCGAATATATCGCCGCGCAATTCCGCCGGGCGGGCCTCGAAGCCGTCGGCGACGACCGTTATTTTCAGACCGCGCGCTGGCTCGTGCGCGAGCGCAACTTGGAAGGCTTCGCTTTGAACATCGAGTCGGGCGGGCAGGCGGTCGGCGTCACGGGCGAGCAGGTCAGCCTCTCGCTCGAATCCGGCGGGCGCACACTCTTCTCCGTTGATACGCCGCTCGCCTTCGAGCGCGCAGGGATTTTCAAGATTGACTACGCGGACGCCGCCGCCCTCGATGCGCTCAAGGCGGAACAGGTTGAAGGCAAAGTCGTCCTGACGGAGATTCCCGACTTGCGGCGCGAGCGCGAACGCGCCCGCCGCACGGCGATTTACGACGCGCAACGAAAATTTCTCGCGCGGATGGGCGCGTTGAAGGCGGCGCTCGTGCTCTCGGTCGAACGCACGACGACGCGGGGCGGCGGTCGCGGCACGGGCCGCCTGCGCGACCCCGACGCGACTCCGATGGCGGGCGCGCGCAGCGCGTCGAGCAGTAGCAACGCGCCTCTCATCATCGTGCACAACGCCGACGCCTTGAAGCTCTACGATGCTTTACCTGCGGGCGCGAACGCGGGCGCGGTGACGTTGCGTTTGCAGGAGCCTTCGGAGACGCCGGTCGGCGTGCGTAACGTGGTCGGGCTGCTGCGCGGTTCCGACCCCGTGCTCAAGGAGACGTACGTCATCGTCTCCGCGCACTACGACCACCTCGGCATGCTGCCGAACCTGCAAGGCGACAACATCTACAACGGCGCGAACGACGACGGGAGCGGCACGGCCACCGTCGTCGAGTTGGCCTCCGTCTTCGGCGCGCTCAAGGAGAGGCCGAAGCGGAGCATTCTCTTTATGACCTTTTTCGGCGAGGAGAAGGGCTTGCTCGGCTCGCGCTACTACGGCAGGCATCCGCTCGTGCCCATCGCGCAGACGGTCGCGCAGGTCAATCTCGAACAGGTCGGGCGCACGGACGACAGCACCGGCCCGCAAGTTTCGACCGCATCCGTCACGGGTTTCGACTACAGCGATGTCGGCGAGATTCTGCGCGCGGCGGGCGAGCGCGCGGGCGTGCGCGTCTATAAACACGAGCGCAACAGCGATGCCTTCTTCGGTCGGAGCGACAATCAATCGCTCGCCGACGAAGGCGTGCCCGCGCACACGCTCGGCGTCACCTTCGAGTTTCCCGACTATCACGGCCTCGAAGACGAGTGGGAGAAGATTGACTTCCCGAACATGGCGAAGGTGGCCCGCGCCGTCGCCCTCGGCGTCCTCTCGATTGCCGACAACCCGCAGCCGCCCCGCTGGAACGAGGCGAACCCCAAAACCGCGCCCTACGTCAAAGCGTGGCGCGCGCGGCAGGGCGGGAAACAGTAAGCGTCGGAGAGACGCGGGGAAGGAGACGCGGCGACGAGAGACGAAACGCTCTGCTCTGCGTGTCTCTCCGGCAACTCTTCCCCGCGTCGCTTCGTCTCCTGCCCGCACCGTTCGCGTCTGACTCGTCCCTTCTCTCGTCCGATTCGTCACCCAAAAACATCGGCTCGTCACAAAACAGTTTTACGATTCGGGGATTGCGTCTAAGGTGTTAGAACCGAACACCCGAGGACGATTTCCCGCGTCGCCCGACGGGCGCGCGTGCGCACAGAGTCGCGGAATGTTTGTCTTGACACACGACGATTCTCAAACATCTTCTCTCACTTTAAGGAGTCAATCATTAAATGCGTTACATCAACCGACGTTTTGCCGCCGCGCTCTCCATCGCGCTCGCGCTCGCATGTGCGGCGATAGCCCAGACCGCCAACAGCGGCTTCGACATCACGCGCATGGACACGACCTGCGAGCCGTGCAAAGATTTTTACCAGTACGCTAACGGCGGGTGGCTCAAGGACAACCAGATTCCGGCGGCCTTCGCCAGTTGGGGCAGCTTCCACATTCTCGCCGAGAAGAACCGCACCGCGCTCCATAACATCCTCGAAGAGTCGGCCAAAAACACGGGCGCGGCGCGCGGGAGCGTCGAGCAGAAAATCGGCGCGTACTACGCGAGTTGTATGGACGAGGCCAAAATCAACGCCGAGGGTGTTAAACCTCTCGCGGCGGATTTCGCGCGCATCGAGAAGATCAAGAACCTGCGCGACATGCAGCACGCGGTCGCGCTCCTGCACAACGACAGCGTCGGCACGCTCTTCAACTTCGGTTCCATCCCCGACCTGAAAAACTCGACGCAGGTGATGGGCAGCGCCGGACAGGGCGGACTGAGTTTGCCGAACCGCGAGTACTACACGAAGACCGACGAGCGTTCGCAGCAGATCCGCGATGCCTTCGTCAAACACGTCGCGCGCATGTTTGAACTGCTCGGCGACGAGCCCGCCAAAGCCGCCGCCGCCGCGCAGACCGTGTTGACGATTCAGACGCGGCTGGCGCAAGCCTCGCGCACGCCCGTCGAGTTGCGCGACCCGAACGCGCAGTACAATAAGATGACGCTCGCGCAGTTGAAAGAACTGACGCCGAACTTCGATTGGAATGCCTATCTCGCGTCGCGCGGCGTCCCGAAGGTCGCCGACATCAACATCGCGCAGCCGGAATTCTTCAAGGCGATGAACGCGATGCTCGCCGAAGTCTCGCTCGCCGATTGGAAGACGTACCTGCGCTGGTCGCTTTTGACCGACGCCGCGCAGGTGCTCCCCGCGCCGTTCGAGGAGGAGAACTTCAACTTCTACGGTCGCACCCTGACGGGCGCGAAGGAACAGCTTCCGCGCTGGCGTCGCTGCGTCGTCAGCACCGACGCCGCGCTCGGCGAAGCCCTCGGTCAGGTCTACGTCAAACGCACCTTCACGCCCGAATCCAAAGCGCGCATGCAGCAGATGATCAACAACCTCATCTCCGCCTTCCGCGCGCGCCTCACGCGGCTCGACTGGATGAGCGACCAGACGCGCCAGCAGGCGCTCGTCAAACTCGAAGCCTTCAAACAGAAGATCGGCTACCCCGACACGTGGCGCGACTATTCGCGCGTCAACATTGACCGCGTCTCTTACCTTGAGAACGCGCGACGCGCGGGCACGTTTGAAATTGCGCGCAACATCAACAAGATCGGCAGGCCCGTTGACCGCACCGAATGGGCGATGTCGCCGCCGACCGTCAATGCTTACTACACGCCGCTCTTCAACGAGATCGTCTTCCCGGCGGGCATCCTGCAAGCGCCCTTCTTCAACCCGAACGCCGACGACGCCATCAACTACGGCGCAATCGGCGCGGTCATCGGCCACGAACTGACGCACGGCTTCGACGACCGGGGCAGCCTCTTCGACGCGCAGGGAAACCTGCGGATGTGGTGGACGCCGGACGACCGCAAGAAGTTTGACGAGCGCGCCGAGTGCGTCGCCAGCCAGTTCAGCGGCTTCGAAGTCGAGAAGGGCTTGAACATGAACGGCAAGCTCGTGCTCGGCGAATCAATCGCCGACCTCGGCGGCCTGACCGTCGCCTACGACGCTTTCCAGAAGTCGCTCGAAGGCAAGCCGCGTCCCGGCAATCTCGACGGCTTCACGCCCGAACAGCGTTTCTTTTTAGGCTGGGCGCAGGTCTGGTCAACCAACTATCGCTCCGAAGCCATCCGTCAACAGGTGCTCGGCGACCCGCACCCCATCGCGCGCTTCCGCGTCAACGGCCCGCTCTCCAACATGGCCTCCTTCGCCGCCGCCTTCTCCTGCAAGCAGGGCGACCCGATGGTGCGCGGAGCCGCCGAGCAATGCAGGATTTGGTAGGTGAAAAAGGGATGAGGGCGGAGGGATGAGGGATGAAGGGATTCGATGATTGAATCATCGGTTCATTGATTCATTGCTTAAATGATTCAATGAGGAAATGATTCAATCATTAAATTCTGCTTCATCCCTCATCTCTTATCCCTCCGCCCTTACGAGGAGACACAGTTAGAGTGTGCAACGCTGGGGGAGAGCGTCTGACGGGATGTGCTTTGAAAATTCGACCTGAGGGGCGGAAGCCGCCGGTTAGTGACCGGCGACGGCTCCGGCTGCGCGCGTGCGTGCGGGGCGTCGTTCGTGCTTCGCGCAGGCGCGCGCGAGCGCCTGTTCGACGCGGGGTTCGACGCTGCATTCGGGCTGACGGCAGACGGCGGCCAGTTCGGAGATGACCAGATAGCGCGAGCGTTCAAGCATCCGTTGTTCGCGGAATGAAAGCGGCTTGAGATGGCTCAGGTAAGTGAGAGTCTTGAGGACGCCCGCGACCTCGAAGATGTCGCCCGTTCGCATCCGTTCGGAGAAGTCTTTGAAGCGGTCTTTCCAATCGTTGGCCGGAGGGGCGAAATCGTCGGCGAGGTTCTTGAGCAGCATCTCGCATTCAGCCGAGGTGATTGGCGAACGCAGACCGACCTCGTTGGCATTGGCGACAGGGACGAGCACGACAGAGTTGGTGGCTGCCAGACGCAACGTATAAAAGGGCAAGCACGTTGCGCCGATCTGTTTCTGTTCGATTTGTTCGATGGTTCCTATCCCGTGATTGGGATAAACGACTTTCTGGCCTACTTTGAAGCCCACCACGCACCTCCTACTGATTGCAAAAATCACGCTGCGTCAAACACGGGTTGAGGAAACCCTTTAGGATTATCGGGGGACGCAGCAGCGTCGGTTTTCAAATCTAACAAAAGTGTAACAAGCCCTCTCACGAAGCGTCAAGCTTTATGCCTCCGCGCTTTCGGGCTTCATCTCCGCATCGCGCTCGCAAGCGTTGCCCTGCCGGTGAACGGAGGCAACCGCCGCGCGTCTGTCGAGTCAGTTGACGAAATCAACGGCGCGAGTCGCCGGAAACTCTCGCGCTCCGCTTCGCCCGGTGTGAGACGGACGAGTTCTACTAAACGACTAATCCGGCCGCTCTTGCAGACGCGGGCGCGCGGCCCCAAGCTTCGAGAGTTTATATGTGCTATACTGCTTCTGTCAGTTGTTAGCATCCGTTCTTTAGAAAACCTACTCTCGACATCAGGATTTGCGCTTCGCCGTCCTTCTCCTCGTGCCGTCTGTTGTTTTTTCAAACGCGACCGCGCGTTGGAGATTTCCTGATGTACGCACCCGCAGCACCCCGAACCTTAGCCAGCAAACAAGCTTCCGCTCCGCCGCCGCGCCGTTGCGCGCCAGCGTCGGCCTGCGCGCGTCGCCCGTCTGCCCCGACTCTTTCGACAGACATTTCCGACGGTGGTGAAAGATGAGTAAACTACAGAGCGCGCCGACGGGCACGACGACGCCGACCGCGCACACCTGCGCGTGGTGCGCGGGCACGGGTAAACACGCCGTCTCGAAGGGCTACGTCATCTCGTGTCTGGTCTGCGGCGGCAAAGGGCACGTCTCGATGTCGCAGCCTGCCGAACGGTGTCATCAATGCGAAGGCAGCGGTAAACGCAGCGTCGCCAACCCTTGCTTCAACTGCGCGGGCACGGGCTGGTCGCGCGTCTTTCATCAATAAATTTTCGAGACGACGCGCCGAAGAGATAATGCGAACGGCAATCAGGCCGCGCGCGTTCGCTCTCATCGGCGACGGCTGTAAGGATTAGGCGGGAGGCGTTCGGATGAAATCGTATTGCCAGTATTGCGAGAGGCTGCTGCGGCTGTGGGAGATGAAGTGCCCTTATTGCCAGCGGCGGGCGATGAGTTGGCTGCACATCGGCGTCATCTCCGCCCTCGCCGTGACGACCGCGCTGTACCTGTTCAAGAACTTCTAGGCAACACTCTTGAGCGCCTGATGAGGACTGCAACTCACCTTTTCACACAAACAGAAGATGGGAGTTGGAGGACTTATGTCGCAAACAGAGAAGATCGCGAAAGCGGAGAAGACCACGAACGGCGGCTACGGCTACGGTTCAGACGAAGCGGAATGGCCGAACATTGACTCAAGATTTCGCCTCATCATCGTCGCCGCCCTGAGAAACAAACAACTGCAACACGGCTCGCCGCCCCGCATCGAAGTTGACCCGCGCCGCCGCCGCAACACCAGCATCGCCCTCGAAGAGGTCAAACGCGGCCTCGTTCCATTCACGACAAAATAGTGAATCGTGAATCGTCAATCGTAAATAGAGAAAGCATCTGCTCTTTCTATTCACCATTTACCATTTACTATTTACCATTCACTATTCACGATTTACGAGTCTAGGTAATTCGAGAATAAAGGTGGAGCCTTGTCCGGGGGTGGAGCGGACGGTGGCTTCGCCGCCGTGCGCGCGTGCGAGATGTTTGACGATGGCGAGGCCGAGGCCCGTGCCGCCGAGGGCGCGCGAGCGTGCGCGGTCAACGCGATAGAAGCGTTCAAAGATGCGCGGCAGGTATCGCGGCGCGATGCCTTCGCCGGTGTCCGTCACGTTGATGCGGTCGGCCCGCGCGATGCGTTCGTGGCCGACGCTGACCGTCCCGCCCTCGACGTTGAACTTGATGGCGTTGTCCACCAGATTCGTCAACATCTGTTCCAGACGGCGCGCGTCCGCGAAGACCGACGCGCCCGCGTCCACTTCGTTCAGTAAGACGACGCGACGTTCGGCGGCGCGCGCGCCGAGTGCCGTCAGCACATCCTCGACCAGCGCGCGCAGGCGCACCTCCTCAACCTCGACCTCGGCGGTTCCGGCTTCGATGCCGGAGAGTTCGAGAATATCGTTGATGAGATTGTGCATCCGTTCGGCGTTGCGGCGAATGATGGAGAGGAAGCGTTGGCTGTGTTCGGGGTCATCAATCGCGCCGTCTTCGAGCGTCTCGACGAAGGTGAGGATGGCGGTCAAGGGCGTCCGCAGTTCATGTGAGACGTTGGAGAGAAACTCCTGCCGGACGCGCTCCAAACGTTCGAGCCGCGTGATGTTGAAGAAGACGCCGATTGCGCCGCCGCGCGGCTCGCGCAGCGACGCGCGCGGCTGCAAAGGCGCGACGCGCAGGTCATAGACGCGCCGCTCCGCGTCCAGCGTCTCGACCTTCGCCTCGGCGCGCTCGCCGCGTTCGAGAGCCGCCTGAAACGCCGCGTGAATCAAAGGATTGCGCGTCAACTCGCTCAGACGCCGCGCCCGCAAAACCGCCCCGCCTTCGCCGAAAATCTCCCGCATCGCGCGATTCGACGCCAGCACGCGCGTCTCCCCGTCAATCACCAGCACGCCCTCGCGCATGCTCTCCATCGTCGCTTCCAGCAACGCGCTCGCCGGAACATCGAGCGCGACATGACGCTCGCCGCCCGTGCGTTTGCCCGGTAATCGGGACGCCTGCGCGCCGCTCAAACCCGATGCACCGGCGCGACCCTTAACGCTCTCCGAATCCGCGCCGCTATCCTTGCGCGGAAACATGCGCGCAGCCGCCGCCCCGGCGAGCAGCGAAACAGAGGCCACCAGAGCCATCAACGGATTCCAGACAAAGAGCGCGCCGCACGCTACCGCGAGCGCGACGCCGACCAAGACCGCGAAGATAAGACGCGAAGACATAGAACTTAGAAGAAGTCTAAAGTCTCATGTCGAAAGTCCAAAGTCGAAACGAAGTCGAAAGGTCACAAGTCCAAAGTCTTAAACCTGAAGTCAAAGTTATCAACTTTCGACTTTCAAACAGAGCTTTCGACTTTGGACTTGTGACCTTTCGACTTTAGTGGTCGCTTCAGAAGCGGAAAGTGGTGTCGAGTTGGAGACGCGTGGTCGGGCGGTTGAGCGAGTTGGGGGGCGTCACGCCGAAGACGCCGAGCAGGCCGTTGGGGCGCGAGGTGACGTAGCCGTTCAGCGAGAGCGTGACGCGCGGGTCGGCGGCGTAGGAGATGATGAAGCGTTGGATGAGCGCGTCGGATTGCTGGTTGAGATCGCTGCCGTTGAAGGGCGTGAGCACCGCGTCTTTTTCGATGCGGATGAAGGCATAGTTGAATAACCAGTCGCCGCGCTGCTGCGTCTTGCCGATCTGGGCTTCGGCCCAGTAGCCGTTGTTTTCGTTGTTCGCCTGCAAGACGTTCGCGCCGCCCGCGCCCGCCGCAACGATATCGCGCGCCTGCGTGTTGGTGACGAAATTGAAGAGCAGCATGACGGGCCAACGCTTGCTGTGCGAGAGGTCGAGGCGACCGATGAGGTCAACGAGATTGAAGCCGGAGGCGAGGCGTCCGTCGCGGTTCGTGGCGTTGTTGGAAGCGATGGAGACGCCGAGATTGGCGTTGCCGGAGACGAGTTGGTCGCGCGGGATGGAGACCTGCGCGACGACGGTTTGCGCGGGCGTCGTCGCCGTCGCAGGGATGCGGACGGTGACGGGAATCTGCACGTTCGCGCCGAAGAATTGCGCGGGCGTGATGAACTGCGTCCCTGAATAGAAAAGGTCGGCGGCTGAGAGTGTGAGCGCGACGTTCTTCGACGGCTCAAGACGCGCGCGCACCTGCGCGCCGTAGAGCGCGAGGTCGCGCCCCGCGCGCCGCGACTGGTCGAAGTCAATGCGACCGGCGGAATCGAGCACGAAGGCCGACGAGCGTTCGAGGAAGGGAAGCTGCCACGCGACGAGCGTCAGGTTCTTGAGCGTCGAGTTTTTGAACGCGCGCGTGTAGCTCTCGTTGAGACCTTCGGGGTTGATGTCGTTGTCGAAGGTCATCTCGGTGCGCAGCCAAGGGGCTTCAAACTTGCCGCCCTGTATTTGCAGACCGGGCGCGAAGGCGGGACGGTAGTTGACGTAAGCCTGTTCGAGCGAGAAATTTTTGTGTGAGAAGAAATCGGTGAGCGTCTGGTTTGACGAAATCACGTCGGGGAAAGTGCCGGTGGCGAGCCGCAGTCCCCAGTCAAACTCTTTGCTGACCTGCCCGCGAATGCCGAGACGCGCGCGCAGGCGCAGGCGTTGACGCGTGGAGAGCGGATTGCCGACGATGGCCGGATTGTCCGCGTTGGCTAAAGAGTTCAACTGACCATAGAAGGACTCGTAACGCAGACGTATGTCGCCGCTGAAACTGAGAGAGCCGAGTTGCTTCGAGACGACCTCGCTCGTCTTCTTCAACTGTTCCTCGACGCGCCCCAGACGCTCGTCCGGTTTGCTCGCCTGTGTGTCAGCCTGCGTGTGTGTAACAGCAGCCGGGTCTTTGACCGCGCCGCCGTCGCGCGCGGGAGGCAGCGCGTCTTTGAAGACGGCGGACGGCGCGGCGGCGTTGGTTGCGGTCGTCGCCGTCGTCGCGCTCGTTTCGGTGCGTTCGAGGCGGACGCGCAGTTCGTCAATCAGCCGCATCTGCTGCTGCACGGCATGGCGCAACCGCTCGATCTCCTGCTGCTGGTTGCGCAGTTGGACGTGGACTTCGACGAGGTCGGACAAGTTTATCGGCGTCTGCCCGCTCGCGTTCGGCGCGGTCTGGCTGCTGGCGGGCGCGGGCGTGGCGTCGGTCTTCGGGCGCGGCTCGTTCGCCTGTGCGAGCGCGTCAGCAAAGGTGAGCGAGACAAGGAGCGCACAGAGCAGGAGCGAGCGCGAAATCTTCTGAAGCATGGAGCAGTCCTTTCGGCGAAGCGTTGAAACGTGGCGACACATTCTAGAGACCTGCGTCTTACAAAGGGCTGAACGAATGGTTACATTTATGTTAAGGCGAACGAGTCCGAAGAGAATAAGTCCAAAGTCGAAGGAAGTCCAAAGTCTGAACGTCCAAAGTTCAAAGTCAAAAGCCGACAGTCGAATAGTTAAAGATTCGGTTCCCGGATGAACGATTTCGTTTTCCGACTTTTGCACTTACCGGCTAAAAATTTCCTTCCCCGACTTTGGACTTTCAGACTTTCGACTTTCGACTTCTAGGCAGCGTTGGCAAGGCGCGGCTTTGCATGTAGAATTATTTCCCGCTTCGCTTGCAAACGCTCTGCTGCAAAAGCGACGGGCCGCGCTCGCTCGTTCCGGCAAGGGATGTTTATGGCTCTTCTGCACATCACAGACGCCAGCGGTCGGCAATGGCAATGTCGTCTGGCTCCGCAGACGCTTTGCACCATCGGACGCGCGCCCGATAACACCGTCGTCCTCAACGACCCGCGCGCCTCGCGTTATCACGCTTACATCAAATATCTCGACGGCGAGTTCATCATCTTCGACGGCAAGACCGACGGCGGGCGCAGCGCCAATCATCTCTTCGTGCGCGGCGAGCAGACCTACGAGCACACGCTCGCCGAGAACGACCGCATCAATATCGGCGCGAGCGAGTTGCGCTTCGACCGCTCGGACGAAGTGAAACGCCCGCCCGACGTGAACTACGACGACCGCCCGCTCGGACAGACCCAACTGCGTATCTCGACGAGCGACGTGCTCCAATCGCTGCAACCGCGCCCGCTCACCGGCGCGCTCGTCAACGTTCCGGGCGAAGACCTCAAGGCGCTGCGCCGCAAGGCCAACATCCTCGCGCTCCTCTACGAGATGAGCAAGACGCTCGGCTCCGTCTTCAACCTCGAAGCCATCTTTAACAAGGCGACCGAGATTCTTTTCAGCGCGACTCCGGCGGATAGAGTCGTCGCGCTCTTGAAGGACGAGACGGTCGAGGTCGGGCCGGAGGACGACGACGTGCCCCTGCGCGTCGTGGCCCTGCGCGTGCGCGACCCGAAGCGCGAGGCGCAGGCCAAACAGCAGCCCATCGGTCGCACCATCACGCGCAAGGTGATGCGCGACCGCACCGCGCTCCTGTCGCAGGACGCGACCGCCGACATGGAGTTTGCCAACGTCCATTCCATCGTCTCGCAGGGCGTCCGCTCGACCATCTGCGCGCCGCTCCTCTTTGAAGCCAACGTCCACGGCGCGATCTACGCCGACCGTCTCGACGCCTTCACCACCTTCTCGCGCGACGATCTGGAACTCGTCAGCGCGGTCGCGGCGCAAACCGCCGTCGCTGTCGAGAACGCGCGCTCGCATGAACGTCTCGCCCGCGAAGAGGTGGCGCGGGCGAATTACGGGCGGTTTTTGCCCGAATACGTCGTCCGTCAGTTGTTGGAGAATCCCGAATCATTCAAACTCGGCGGCGCGAATCAAAAAATCACCGTCCTCTTCGCAGACATTCGCGGCTTCACGCGTCTCTCCGAGCACGCGCCGCCCGAACAGGTCGTGCAGTTGCTCAACAAGTATTTTTCGGCGATGACCGACATCATCTTCGAGCACGGCGGGACGCTCGACAAGTATATCGGCGACGAGTTGATGGCCCTCTTCGGCGCGCCCACCGCGACGCCCGAGGATGCCTGCAACGCCGTCTCCGCCGCCATCAAGATGCAGCGACGGATGCCCCACATCAACGACGAACTCCGCGCCGACGGTCTGCCGGAAATCCACGTCGGCATCGGGCTGCACACGGGCGAGGCGACGGTCGGCTACATCGGTTCGGAGCGTCGTTCGGAATACACGGCCATCGGCGACACCGTCAATCTCGCCTCGCGCCTCCAATCCAACTCGCTCGCCGGACAGATTCTCCTGAGCGAAGCGACGGCACAGGCCGCCGCCTCAATCAGTTGCCCGCTGCACCCGCGCCCCGCCATCACGGTCAAGAATCGCGTGCAGCCCGTCCCCATCTTTGAAGTTGAATGGAAGCAAGAGGAAGGCTTGAACGCGGAAGGATAAACATCAGGAGCGGGCAGGCCGCGCGAGATACGGATTACATTGCGCGGCTCTCGCCCGACGGCTGACGGCCACTTATTTTTATGTCAAGACGAACACTAATGGGACGAACGCGCTCGCTGATGAGCTTGAGCGGGCTGCGTGATCTGGTCTCCGATTCGATGTCGGTGGACATGGGCTCGGCCAACACGATTATCGCCGTGCGCGGGCGCGGCATCATGATAGACGAGCCTTCGATTGTCGCCGTCAACAAACTCTCGGGCGAGGTGGTCGCCGTCGGCAAGGAAGCGCACGAGATGCAGGGACGCGAGGCGCGCGACATCACGCTCGTCGCGCCGATGATTGACGGCGTCGTCGCCGACTTCGAGCGCACGCAGGCGATGCTCGACCACTTCGTCCGCCGCGCCCGCAGCGGCCTCTCCCATTTCAGCCGCCGCGCCGTGATGAGCGTGCTCTCCGGCACGACGCAGGTCGAGCAGCGCGCGCTCCTGAGCGCCGCCGAACACGCGCACATCGGGCGCGTCTATATGGTGGAGGAAGGGTTGGCGGCGGCCATCGGCGCGGGCGTCTCGGTGGACGACATGCACGCCTCGGCGGTCGCCGACATCGGCGCGGGCAGCACGAATATCGCCGTCGTCGCGCGCGGCATGATCGTCTATTCGCAGGCCGAACGCATCGGCAGTTCAGACATAGACGGCGCGATCACCGACCGCCTGCGCCGTCATCACGGCCTGATTATCGGCGCGCCCACCGCCGAGCGTCTGAAGATCGAACTCGGCTCGGCCATCGAACCGCCGGATCCCTCGAAAAGCGTAGACGTGAAGGGGCGCGACGTGCAGACCGGAACTCCGCGCGCCGTCGAAATCAACAGCGAAGAGGTCTGCACCGCCGCCGAGAGCATCGTCAGCCGTCTGTCGCGCGTCGTGCAGCGCGCGCTCGGCGAACTGTCGCCCGAAGTCGCCGCCGACATCTACGACCGGGGCCTGATTCTCACCGGCGGCGGCGCACTCTTCGACGGTCTCGGCGCACTCCTCCAACGTGACACACGACTCGCGACGCGCATCGCCGACGACCCGCGCCACGCCTGCGTGCGCGGCCTCCAACAACTCTTCGACGAACCGCTCCTCCTGCGCCGCGTCGCCCGCAACGAACACTCCCTATTCCTCGATACCGGCGAAGCCGGAGCGTTCGATGGGTAAAAAGAAGTGACGAGTGACGAGTGACGGGCCGGAAAGGGGATGAGCGATGATTGATGAGATGGAAGCTTTATTCAGCTATGCTCTCATCATTCATCACCCGTCACTCGTCGCCTCCGGTTCTTCCTCATCACTCGTCACACGTCATTCATTACTTTTATCTTGCTCGTCACTCGTCACTCGTCACTTGTCACTGTGTTATGAAGTTTCTTAGTTTCTTTCAGAGGCAGATACAGGTCGCGCGGGTGGCGGGGATTCCCGTGCGGATTGATTATCGTTGGTTCGCGGTCTTCGGCGTGACGCTGTGGCTGATTGCGACGGTCTTTGAGCAGGGGTCGCCGCGCATCGAGTGACTCCCGCCCGTCGAAGCTTGGGGCGTCGCCGTGACGACGACGCTTTTGATGTTCCTCTCCATCTTCGGCCACGAGCTTTCGCACGCGCTCGTCGGGCGCACGGAGGGCATCGAGACTGTGGAGATCGTGCTGCACCCGTTCGGCGGGCTGGCGCGTTTGCAACGCGAGCCGGACAATCCGCGCGCCGAGTTTCGCATCGCGGTGGCGGGGCCCGCTTCTAGTTTCATCTTCGCGGTCGCGGCCTTCGGCGCGTCGGCTCTGGCCGCGCTCGGCCACCTCTGGACGCTGCGCGCGATGTTCGTCATCATCGGCGGCTGGAACCTGATGCTCGCCTTCTTCAACATCCTCCCCGGCTACCCGCTCGACGGCGGGCGCGTGCTGCGCGGCTACCTCTGGCATCGCACCGGACGGCTCGAAGAGGCGACGCGCACCGCCAGTCTCGGCGGGCAGGTCATCGCTTGGACGCTCATCGTGTTCGGCGTCTATTTCTTCTTCAAGTACGGCGACCTCTTCTTCTCGGCTTCGTCCGTGCTGGTCGGACTCTTTCTGAGAGGCGCGGCGGCGAGCGTCTTAAAAGAGGGACGCGGCGGACGCCTGCGCACGGTGGCGGATGCGATGCGCGCGCCCGTGTCGGTCGAGCCGGAAACTCTGGTCAGCCACTTCATAGATACGGTGCTGCCCTTGCATCAACAGGCGGCGATGCCCGTCGCACGCGCGCGCCGCCTGCACGGCATCCTCACGCTCGCCGATTTGAAGTCGCTGCCGCGCGAACGCTGGCCGCACACGCACGTCTCTGAAGTGATGCGTCCCGTCGGGCGGCAACTCTTCGTCGAACCCTCGACGCCCCTTGAGCGCGCCGAAAAGCTGATGGCGGAAAACGGCGCGGGCGCGCTCGCCGTCATAGACGGCGCGGGCGAACTCGTCGGCTTCCTCCTGCGCGGGCAGTTGAAACGCCGCGCCAAAGCTTAAACGGTCGAAAGACCGTCCCCAAAGCTTAGACGGTTGAACCGCCGCGCCGCAGCTTAAAGATTCCCCTGTAAAGTGAGACCGTTCAAACAGTTCCCGACAGCGCGGACGACTGCCGGAGCGAGGGCTGATTCTGCGTTGATCGCGGCGTCTTGAGCGTCGAAAATCGTCCGTGTTGCCTTGTGCTGTTTTTTGCAGCATAATTGGCGCGGACGCGTGTAGTTACAACCGGCTGGAGGAGACTGTTAAATGCTTGCGGTGCTCGGGGCGTTATTCGCCAACGGCTTGATCACGATTGCCAAATTCGTCGCTGCCGTCATGACCGGCTCGTCCAGCATGATGGCCGAGGCGCTGCATTCTCTGGCGGACACGACGAACCAGATTTTCCTTCTTCTGGGCCTGCGTTTCTACAAGCGTCCGGCGTCGCAGAAGCACCCGTTCGGCTACGGGAAGGAGCGTTTTTTCTGGTCGTTCATCGCCGCGATCTTTATCTTCGGCGTCGGCGCGACCTACGCGATTTACGAGGGCGTCAACAAACTGACGCACCCGCACCCGCCCGAAAATCTCGCGTGGGCCTACTGGGTGCTCGGCCTCTCGTTCCTGCTCGAATCGGCGTCCATCGCGCTGGCGATTTATCAGGAGGTGAAGGAGGCGCATCACGAGGGCTTGACCTTCATGCAGTACTTGCGCGAGTCGAAAGACCCGACCGCCAAGACCGTCATCTTTGAAGACTCGGCGGCGCTCGTCGGCATGGTCATCGCCGCCACGGGCATCTACCTGACAGACCATCACACGGGCCCCGGCGACGGCGCATACTGGGACGGGCTGGCTTCAATCACGATTGGCTTCATCCTTGCCATCGTCGCCTTCGTGCTGGCGCGCTCGTCGCGCGGGCTGCTGCTCGGCGAGGCGGCGAACGAGAAGTCGCTCAAGCGCATTCGTGAAGCCATCCGCAGCCATCCGAACGTCGTCGAGGTCGTCGAACTGCTGACGATGCATCTCGCGCCGAAGCAGATTCTCGTCAACGCGCACGTCAACTTCCGCGACGATCTGGCGACCGACGACATCGAGGCGACCATCAACGAAATCGAGGACTTGATGAAAACCGCCGAGCCGAAAGTTGACATGATTTTTCTCGAAACCGCGCGCCAGAGTGAAAAAGGCCCGCACACGCCAATCGCCGCGCACATGGGTTGAGAGCGGCTGACGAGCGTTAACAGCGGCTCGCATGAGCCGGAGAGTTTTTAGGATGCGAGTAGATTGATTCATCGGTTCATTGAAAGACTGAATCAATGAGCGCCTTGATTCAATGAGCAAATTTTCCTGCAAACTCAAAGCGAGCGATGCTTCTACTACTGCCACTCAGAGACTATCTCGACCGACTCCGCGAGCCGCGCAACCTGCTCGACATCGCGGTGGTCTTCGTGATCGTCTATGCGGTGTTGAAGCTGGTGCGCGGGACGCGCGCCGCGCCGATGGCCGCCGGTATCGCCGTCGTCCTGCTGCTCAAGTGGATTGCCGTCCGCTACGAACTCGCGCTCTTGGATAAAGTCCTCAGCGGCGCGCTGCTCTACGTCGGCGTCGCCATCATCGTCCTCTTCCAGAACGAAATCCGGCAGGCGCTCATCGCCTTCGGCAACCGTTTCCGGATGCCTTTCCTGTTGCGCCACCGGGGGCAGTTCGGCGAGGGCGTCTATGACGAAATCGTGCTCGCCGCGACCACGCTCGCCTCGACCAAGACGGGCGCGCTCATCGTCATCGAACGCACGGTCGGTCTCAAGAACATCGCCGACGGCGGCGTGCAGATGGATGCCGAACTGAGCTACGACCTGCTCGTCACCATCTTCAATCCGGCAACGCCGTTGCACGACGGCGCGGTCATCGTGCGCGGCCATCGCGTCGCCGCCGCCGCCTGCTTCCTGCCGCTCACCCTCAACCCGCTCCTGTCGAAAGAACTCGGCACGCGCCACCGCGCCGCCATCGGCATCACGGAGGACACGGACGCCGTCGCCGTCGTCGTCTCCGAAGAGACGGGACTGATCTCGTTCGTGCAGGGCGGGCAGATTAAGCGCGGCCTCGACGCGACGAAACTGCGCGCCTCCATCTTCGGCGCGCTCGAAACCCCCGCGCGCACGCGCGACCGCCAGAAGAAACTGACCGACACGGAAGCCGAAGCCAACGAGGTCGTGCCGACGTGAACAGCAGAGATTAGAAAAGCATCCGACATCTATTCCATGGCCTTCCGACGGACAGCCGAGAAACGAACCAACGATGCGCCGCGCGTCGTCGGTCGCTGGCTGCGCGAGGTGCTGTTTGAAGATTGGGGCTTGAAGTTGTTCGCGCTCGCAATCACGCTCGGCCTCTGGTTCGGCGTGACGAGCCAGCGCGCACCCGCGACGATTCGCCTCTCCGGTCAACTCTCATTCCTGCGTCCCGAAGATGTCGAGATCAGCAAAGAGTCGCTCAAGCAGGTGGATGTCACGCTGCGCGGCAACAAGGACGACTTAGACAATCTCAGCGGTCGCAATCTCGTCCTGACGGTTGACATCAGCCGCTACACTTTGGGCGAGCGCGTCGTGCGTCTGACGCCGGAGACCGTCTCGATGAGCCTGCCGGACGGCGTCCGCATCGAGAAGATTGAACCGGGGAGCGTGCCCTTGCGTCTGGAACGTCGCATCGAGCGCGAGGTTCAGGTCGAACCGCGACTCGAAGGCGATTTGCCGGAAGGCTACGAGGTGCGCGGCGTGCAGGTGACGCCGCGCCGCGTGAAAGTGCGCGGGCCGGAGAGCCACGTCAAAGCGTTGGAGCGCGCCCCGACCGAGACCATCTCGCTCGAAGGGCAGCGCGAGAGCCTGCCCCTACAGCAAATCTCGATTGACATTCTCGACCCGAAGGTCGTCGCGCTCGACCCCGTCGTCGCCGTGCGCGTCGAGGTCGGCGAGGTGCGTATCGAGAGACGCTTGAGCGGCGTCGGCGTGCGCACGTCGGACGCGCAAGCGAAGGCGCGGCCCGCGAAGGTGAACGTGCTCGTTCGCGGCGACCGCTCCGTCGTCGAAAACCTGAGCGCGGAGGACTTCGAGATTATCCTCGAATCCGCGCCGGACGGCTCCCTCCGCCCGCGCCTGCGCCTCCCCTCCGGCATCAACGGGCGCGTCGAACTCCTCTCGACATCTCCCGCCGAATTCTCCATCGAAAGATGATAGATCGAGTTATGAAAAAACTTTTCGGGACTGACGGGATGCGCGGCGAGGCCGGACGCTTTCCGCTCGACGCGGAGACGATGCGCGCGACGGGCCGTTCGCTCGCCATGCGTCTCGCCGTACAGACGGGACGCGCGCCGCGCATCGTGCTGGGGCGCGATACGCGCGAGTCGGGCGCGTGGATTGAGGACGCGTTCTTGAGCGGCGCGCGCGCGGCGGGGGCCGTGTGCGAATCGGCGGGCGTCATCACGACGCCGGGCGTCGCCTTTCTCGCGCGCACGCTTCCGGCGGACGCGGGCATCGTCATCAGCGCGTCGCACAATCCGTTTCAGGATAACGGCATCAAGATTTTCGCCCCCGATGGGCGCAAGTTCGACGAGGCCACCGAACGACTCATCGAGGCAGACATCTACGCCGCGCGCGGCGTGCAAGACGCGGAAGATGCGACCGCCGCAACTCTCGCGCCCCCTGCGACGGACGCGGGCGCGACGGAGACGACGCGGTCGTCGGGCGTCGGCGTTGAAGGAGAGACGGTTGATGCGCCGGGAGAGACGACGGAAGCGTCCGCCGCGCTGCGTGCGCGCTATCTCGAATATCTCGCCGGAGATGTGGCGCGGGGGCTGCGTCTCGATGGTCAGAGCATCGTGCTGGATTGCGCCAACGGCGCATCGTCCGCGCTCGCGCCCGCGCTCTTTGAACGCCTCGGCGCGCGCGTCTTCGCCATCAATCACACGCCCGACGGACGCAACATCAATCTCGACTCCGGCTCGCTCCACATCGAAGGATTGCAGCGCAAGGTTTCGGAGACGCGCGCGACGCTCGGCGTCGCTTACGACGGCGACGCCGACCGCGCTCTCTTCGTTGACGCGCAGGGCAACCTCGTTGACGGCGACGCTACTCTTTGGGTTCTGGCCGCGAGGATGCAGGCGCGCGGCGAACTCGCGGGCGACGCGGTGGTCGCCACCGTGATGAGCAACCTCGGTCTGGAACTGGCGCTCAAAGCGCGCGGCCTCATGCTGCTGCGCACGGATGTCGGCGACAAGTACGTCCTCGAAGAACTGCTGCGCACGGGCGCGACGCTCGGCGGCGAGCAGTCCGGCCACATCATCTTCCCGCGCGAAAGTCTCGCGGGCGACGGGCTGATCACGACTATCCAGATGCTCCGCGCCCTCTCCGAGACGGGCCGCGCGCTCCAACAACTGACCGAAGGCTTCGTCCGCTACCCGCAGGTGCTCGTCAACGTCCGCGTCGGCGAAAAACGCCCGTTCGAAGAGGTCGCGGAGATTGCGCGGCGCAAACGCGAAGTCGAGGCCCGACTCGGCGCGCAGGGGCGTCTCCTGCTGCGCTATTCCGGCACGGAAAACCTCGCGCGCGTGATGATCGAGGGGCAGAGTCAGGACGAAATCGAGGAACTGGCGGGCAGTCTGGCGGGTCTCATCGGGCAGGTTCTCGGTGTGAACTGATGTACACGGACGAGAAGTTTTTACGTTGCCGAAAGTGTAAGAATTACACTTTGTTGTTCAACGCTATCATCTTCGCCGTTGAACGGGCGACGAAAAACGCGAAAATGCCGTCAAATTTGTCATAATTGTAAAAAGTTAAAAAAGAGACTTGCATGGCATAAACATTGCGGTGTATATTGTGGGGCAAGAGAGACGGTTGGTGGATCCTCCGTCTCAGTGGTTGCTGGGGTGAGGACAGTAACCACGAATTGGAACGGGCGTGGCATTCCCCAAGTTTGCCGCGCCCGTTCTTTTATTTTGGCATCATCCCTGCGCCCCGCCCCGCCCGCCGGAACCCTTCCGCTGACATTATTCGTGCTAAAATCGGGCCGTTATTTCCGCAGAAATCCGTCTGAACTGATACTCCGGCGAGCGGAGACCGAACCCGTCCAGCATGAACCCGAGCGACTACCGACGCGAATACTCCGCCTTCTGCTCAGCCTTCGAGCGCGAGCGGCATGCGAAGCACGCGGGCCTCGACACGGACGCGCGCGCCGAACCGCTGGCCGAACGCTACGCAGACCTCTGGACGCTTCAATCAGTCCAAGACCTCCGGCGCGCATTGGATGAAACCCCCGTCGAATACGAGACGGAGCGCGCCTCCCTGCGCGCACTCTCCGGCGCGGCGCGCGCGGGCCACTTGAGAGCGCGCACGCGAGACGTGACGGACGAGTTGAGGCGTTGCGAATCGGCGGCGCGCGTGGTCTGGAAAGACACGTCCGCAACTTTAGACGAGATGCCGGACGTGCTGGCGCAGGAGACCGACGCGGCGCGTCGGCGCGAACTCTCCGCACGCTGGCTCGATGCCGTTAGCGCGTGCGACGACCTGCGCGCCGAGCGGCTGGCGTTGGCCGACGAGTCGGCGCGCGAGCTAGGGATGGATAATCTGCGCGCGCTCTACGCCGAGACGACCCGCGCGGACTTCGAGAAACTGGCTGCCGACGCCGACCAATTTTTACAGCAGACCAACGCCCGGTACTATTCGCAACTCGCGCAGTTTGCCGCCCGCCAAACGTCGCCCGCACAAGAGGGCGTGCCGCAGCACGCAGACAGCTTCCACTTCCGACGCCTCCCGCATCTCGACCCATACTTTCCCGCGCGCGACCTGCGCACGACCTACGCCGCGACGCTCGAAGGTCTGGGCATCCGCGTCGGGCGGCAGCAGAACGTTCACATAGACGACGAGGCGCGCGCCGGGAAGGGCGCGCACACGGAATGCTTCGGCACGAATCCGCCGGAGGAAGTTCTTTTGGTCGTCGGCGCGCGCGAGAGCGGCGCGGAGCTTTTCCGAAACTTCTTCGAGGCGGCGGGCCGCGCGCAGTTCTACGCATGGACTTCGCGCGAGACGGCGGCGCGTCGTCCGGAGTTTGTGCACGCACCCGACCGGGCGACGCGCGAGGCTTACGCGCTGCTGTTTCGCGGTCTCTTTCTGGATGCGGCGTGGGTCGGCGAGCGTCGCTACGTGCGCGTTTCGGAGGCGCGCGAGATTGCGCTCTCGTGTGCGCTGACGGAGATGCACGACGCGCGTCTCGCCTGCGCGCGCCTGCGCTTCTGGCTCACGCTAACAGACGCGACGGCGGACGCGCGCTCCGAACAACTCGCGGAGACTTACGCGACGCTGCACACGGAGGCCACAGGTTTTCGTTATCAAGCGGCGACGATGTTGCTCGACGCGTGCGCGGCGGAGCGTGCGGCAGAATCCCTGCGCGCGCGCCTGTTTGCCGCCGGGCTCACGGAGTATTTGCGGGAGCGTCACGGGCATCGCTGGTGGGCATCGCGCAGGGCGGGCGACGAGTTGATTGACGTTTGGAACACGGCGTCGCGCTATTCGGTCGAAGAGTTGGCGCGCCTCGTCGGCGTCGGCGAGCCGGATTTCGCGTTGCTGGCGGAAGGCTTGCTGAACGCCTTGAGCGAATGATGAGAGACGGCGACAGAGGGAGACATGCGGAGCGCGGGCTGCAACGCGTCCGGGTGCGCGTCGGCGCGGGACACGAGTATGAGATTGCGGTCGGGCGCGACGTTCTGGACACCGTTGGCGAGACGGCGCGGCGCGCCCTGTCGCCGCACGCCCGACGCGTCGTCGTCATCTCGAACGCGCGCGTCTTCAAGCTCTACGGCGCGCGCACGGTCGCTTCACTCGACGGCGCGGGCTTCCGCGTCGCGCATTGGTTGATGGGCGACGGCGAGCGTTACAAGACTTTGCGGACGGCGGAGCGCGCGCTCGCTTTCTTCGCCGCCGGAGGGTTGGAGAGAACGGACGCGGTCGTGGCTCTGGGCGGCGGGGTGGTCGGCGATCTGGCGGGCTTCGCCGCGTCGCTCTACCTGCGCGGCATCGCCTACATTCATCTGCCGACGACGCTGCTCGCGCAGATTGATTCGTCCGTCGGCGGGAAGACCGCCGTCAACCTGCGCGCGGGCAAAAATCTGGTCGGCGCATTTCATCAACCGCGCGCCGTCGTCGCCGACATCGAAACTTTGCAGACGCTCGCGCCGCGCGAGTTGACCGCCGGATGGTGTGAGGCCATCAAGCAGGGCGCGGTGGGCGACCGCGCTTTGTTTGAACAGACGCGACGCTTTCTCGTTCGCTGGAACGCGGGACGGAAACTTCCGCGCGCCCGCGCACGTATTGAGCGCGGAGAGGATACGTTTTCTGTCGAAGATGCGCTCCCGGTCGAGACGGCGCAACTGGTTGCCGCGCATTGCGAGTTCAAGGCGGGCATCGTCGCGGGAGACGAGCGCGAGGACGTATCGCGCACGGACGCGCGCTCGCGCCGCATTCTGAATTTCGGCCACACGGTCGGGCACGCGCTCGAAGCCGTCACGCATTACAGGCGTTTCCGTCATGGCGAAGCGGTCGGCTACGGGATGC
Source organism: Pyrinomonadaceae bacterium (assembly GCA_035537095.1). Taxonomy (GTDB): domain Bacteria; phylum Acidobacteriota; class Blastocatellia; order Pyrinomonadales; family Pyrinomonadaceae; genus DASWNP01. Next base: position 7,806 of record DATLMV010000047.1, on the reverse strand, counting down.
TCGCGGCGGCGGAAATTTCCCGCAGGCTAGGATTGCTCGACGAATCGGAGTTAGAATCGCTGCGCGAAACCATTCGTCTGGCGGGACGCCTGCCGCGCGCGCTCGATCTGGATGTCGGGTCAATCATCAGGACGCTCGCCGGAGACAAGAAGGCCGTCGGCGGCCACGTCCGATGGGTCTTGCTCGAACGACTCGGCAGCGCACGCATCCTGAGCGCACAAGAGATTGCGCCGCGCACGCTGCGCGCTTCAATCCACGCCGCGTTACGATTCTGACGCCCGATTCAAGGCAGCGGGAAGCATTCGATGACAAACACGAAACACGACACGCGCCGCTCGCTTGAGCGCGGCGGCGCACGCCTTAATCTGCTCATCCTGTTGGTTGTGATTGCGACGATTGGTTACGTCGGCTACCAGTATGTGCCGGTCGCGTATCAAGCGTCGCTCTTCAAAGTTTACATGCAGGACACGGTGGACAAGGCGGCGGCGACGGGACAGGAAACCTCTTGGGTCGAAACCCAACTGAGAAAAGCCAGCGACGAATACGACGTGCCGCCCGATGCCGTCTTCAAAATCGAGAAGCGCGACGGGCGCATCGAAGCTACCGCCACGTGGACGCACCCCATCGTGCTCCCCGGCTACATCTACGAATACGATTTTAATCACACCGTCAAAAGCACGAGCTTCCTCAAGAAGGGTTGAAGGCGAGACGCGCGCTGTCGTTAAAGACGCGCTGACACACAAAGACGCTGGCGAGACTTTGAAACAATGAGACGCGGCGACCGGAGACATAGTCTCTTAACGGTCGCCGCGTCTTTCATGTCTTCGTGTTCTTAAGTATCTTCTCGTTTCCGCTCGGGTTTCAGACGGTGGCGAGTCCTTGCAGTTGGATGAGTCCGGCGGGGGCGGCGGCGAGCCACGTGGTCGGGCAGACGCCGCAGCGCGTGCAGGTGTCAACGGAGGGGCAGGGCGCGGTCGAGCGTGCGACGTGCGCGCGCGTGTGTTCCCGCTCCATAAATTCGCGCCCGATCCCTGCGTCCACGATCTCCCACGGCAGCACTTCCGTGTAGGGTCGCGTATGTCGCGTGTGAAAATCGGCGTCGGTGGCCGTCTCGCGCAGCGCGGTCTGGAGGTCGCCGCCGGTGCGTGTCATGGCTTCGATGACGCGCGCGATGGTGCGGTCGCCGAGCGAGAACAGAGCCTGCTCGTGCGCGATGCGGGCCGACATGACGCGCACTTCCACGTTCGGAATCCGCGCCAGATTTTTACTCAACCACTTCAAACGACGCTTCAACTCGCGCTCCTCGCAGATCGGCTCCCATTGAAAGGGCGTGTTCGGCTTCGGCACGAAACCGTTCAGGGCGGGGATGATTTTTCCGGCGCGTCCGAAGCGGCGGCCCGCTTCGAGCATCCGGTCTTTGATGCGTTCGACGAGCGCGACCATCTCTTCGAGGTCTTCGTCGGTTTCTGTGGGCAGGCCCGCCATCAAATACAGCTTGACGGTCAGCATCCCCCGGTCGAAGACCGCGCCGCAGATGTCAACGATTTCGTCGTTCGTTAAATTCTTGTTGATGACTTTCCGCAAACGGTCGGAGCCGGTTTCGGGCGCGACGGCGATCTGCTGGTCGCCGGATGCGACGAGCGCGTCCAGAAGTTCGTCCTCAATCTGGTCGAGCCGCAGGGACGAAACCGAGATGCGGTAGTCCATCGCGCGCAAGCCCTGCAAGATTTCGCTGATCTCCGGATGGTCGCAGACGGCGGTTGATACTAATCCTATCTTGTCAGTCTTCGCGCGCCACCCGGCGGCCTTCTCAAGGATGTCGCGCGCGGGGACGACGCGCGGCGGCCAGTAGTTGAAGCCCGCCCAACAGAAGCGACACCCTTGCGAACAGCCGCGCGAAATCTCGATGAGGAAGCGTTCGCCCATCTCCGCTTCGGGCGCGCGGATGATGGTCGAAGGCGCGAAGACCTCCGCGCTCTTGAGTTGTTCGACGATCTCCAAATCGCCGCGACGCATCGCGCGCCTGAGGCTTCCTTCCTTCGGATTCTCCGCCGCCAGCATCCGCCCGACACGCACGGGAACACCCGGTTGCTTCGGCGTATAGGCTTCAATCGTCGCATCCGCTTTGTACGTCACCTCATAGAGCGATGGCACGTAGAAGCCGCGCCCGTTGCGCGCGAGTTTGAGCAGCAGGTCTTCTTTGGTTCCGCCCTGCACGGAGTTCTCAAGGATGAGGTCAACGAGTTTGGGGACTAAAATCTCGCCCTCGCCGACGGCGACGACATCCGTGAAATCGGCAATCGGTTCGGGGTTGAGAAACGACGCCGCGCCGCCCATCAGGACGAGCGGGTCGTGATGCGTGCGCTTGTTTGCCCAAAGCGGCACGCCGCTCAGACGGAGCATCCGCGCCATGTGGTAATAGTCGGTTTCGAAGGAGATGGAGAAGGCAAGGCAGTCGAAGTCGCGCACGGGCGTCTGCGATTCGAGCGAGAGCAGCGGCGTCGAGGTCTTCTCATACTCGCGCATCTCCGCCTCTTCGGGGAGAAAAACGCGCTCGCAGGAGACTTCGGGAATCCGGTTGAAAATCTCGTAGACGGAATGAAAACCGAGATTCGCCATCCCGACGCCATAAACGTTCGGATAGCACAACGCGACGCGAAGCTGCGCGCCGCGCTTGAGCGTCCAGCCCTCCTCCGTCGAGAGCTTGCGCCGGTAACTTTCGATGATCTTCTTCGACATGCAATAACACTTAAAACCAAGCGTCGCGCGTCAGTTTACAAAGCAAGACGCGTCAACGTCGGCTGGTAATTTCCTACTGAATCGCCGTGTAAAACCAAAATGGCAGGTTTGAATTTTAGATGATTCAAACCTGCCGCGAGTTTACCACTCCGGGACGCTCAACCCTATTGACGAGAGGATTAAAGCTTATTGACGCGTGCCTTCGAGGAAGGCTTTGAGCTTGCGCGAGCGCGACGGGTGACGCAGTTTTCGCAGGGCTTTGGCTTCGATTTGCCGGATGCGCTCGCGCGTCACGGCGAAGTGTTGACCGACCTCTTCGAGCGTGTGTTCGGAGCCCGACGTGCCGAGCCCGAAACGCATCTTGATGACCTTCTCTTCGCGCGGCGTGAGCGTCGCCAGAACCTCGTCCGTAATCGCCCGCAGGTTCGATGCGACGACCGAGTCCGCAGGGTTCATGATGGATTTATCCTCGATGAAGTCGCCGAGATGCGAATCCTCTTCCTCGCCGATGGGCGTCTCCAACGAAATCGGCTCCTGCGCGATTTTGAGAACCTTCCGCACCTTCGAGACCGGAATGTCCATCCGTCCCGCAATCTCCTCACTTGTCGGCTCGCGCCCGAGTTCCTGCACGAGCGAGCGCGAAGTGCGAATCAATTTATTGATGGTCTCAATCATGTGGACGGGGATACGAATGGTGCGCGCTTGGTCTGCAATCGCGCGCGTGATCGCCTGTCGAATCCACCACGTTGCATACGTCGAAAACTTGTAGCCGCGTCGCCACTCAAACTTGTCAACAGCCTTCATCAGACCGATGTTGCCTTCCTGAATCAGGTCGAGGAACTGCAAGCCGCGATTCGTGTATTTCTTGGCGATGGAGACGACGAGACGGAGGTTGGCTTCGATGAGTTCGCGTTTGGCCTGCGCGGTTTCGTGCTCGCCGACGAAGATTGATTGAAAGGAGCGTTTGATTTCGACAGGCGAGATGTTGTGTTCGGCCTCGACCTGTTGGAGCCGACGGCGCGCGCTCGTGATGTGCTTCTTGTAGTCGCGTTCCTCTTCGGGCTTGAGACGCTTCCGGTTGAGCTTTTCGGTGTAGTTGTTGATGTCGCGCTCGGCGTGACGCACCTCTCTGTGGATTTTGTGAATCGAGCCGATGAGACGCTGGCGTGCGCGCTCCGTGAGATTGAGTTGCTTCATCTCGTGCGCGATTTCGAGCCTGACGCGCGCGACTTTGCGCTTCAAGCGCAGCAACTTTTTGGATTTCTTGCCGCGCGTCAACTTCTGTTCGGCGCGCAGTTTTTCCCACTCCTTGAGCCCGTTCTTGAAATGCTTGCTGATGTTGCCGATACCCTCGGTCGTCCATTGCAGGTACTCTTCGGCCTTGTCCTCCTGCCCGGTCAACTCGGCTTGGTCTGAGAATGTCACAATGTCGCGGATTTGGATGCGACCGGCCTCCAAGTCTTCGCCGATTTGCAGAAGCTCTCTGACGGCGATGGGCGAGCGCGAGATGGCCTTCTGTGTTTTGTGCTGACCGCGCTCGATGCGTTTGGCGATGGAGACTTCGCCCTCGCGCGTCAAGAGCGGGACGACGCCCATCTCGCGCAGGTAGAGACGCACGGGGTCGTTGGTCTTCTCAAGCGCGCCCGCCGAAAGATCGAGTTCGAGGTCTTCGTCTAAGGGTTCGTCCGCTTCGTCGGCGGGGGTGATGTTGGAGGCGGAGGCGGCGGCTTCGATGAGTCGTTCGTCGGAATCGGCGATGGTGATATTCGAGCCTTCGAGTTTTTGCAGCACGTCTTCGATGTCGTCGGGCGAGACGACATTGTCGGGCAGCTCGCGGTTGATGTCGTCGAAGGTCAGGTACTTCTTATCGCCGCCCAACTCCAGCAGCCGCTGCATCACGTCGTCCTGATCTTTCTCTTCCATGCTCAATTCTGCTTCACCCCGAGAGAGATTGGTGCATTTGCTCATCGGTTCATTTCTTCATTGATTCAATGAACCGATGATTAAATTCTTCGATCAAATTTCTTCATTGTCCGGCTGCGCCCTGATGAGCTTGGAGCGCGCTGCGGACTCTCGACCATTCCAGATTTTCCAGAATCAACTCGTTGCGCCGCGCCTCGTCGCCCGAGCGTTCAGCCGACGCAATCTCGACCGACAGTTCCTTCAGACGCCTGTCCACCTTCATCAAACGCAGCGACACCAGACAACTCTCAGCCTGCGCCATCACATCGTCGGTCGCCTCGCCCTCGGCGCGCTGCGGCTCGCTCATCAACAGGAGCGGCACTAAATCGGTCGCCGTCACGTCGCCCTCGGTGCGCGCCGCCAGCGTCTCGAAAGTGACCTCCGCGCCCTCCGCTTCGACCTCTTTGAGTGCACGAAACAGTCGCTCGGTCGGCAGGTCTTCGTAGTCGGCCTCTTCTAAAAGCGGGAGAAACGTCCGGCGAAGCTCCGCGTCGTGCAGCAACAACTCAAGCAAGCGATGTTCCGCGACGGTCGGCGGGACGCTCGCCGTGCGCGCGACGTGCTGCGTCGCCTCTTCGAGCGCGGCGTCGTCCGACGTGTTGACCGCCCGCCAGAGTTCGCGTCGCGTCTTCGGGTCTTCGACGCGCAGCGCGCTCAGAATGATGTCGAAATACTCGCGCTTCTGGATGCGGTTGCGGACGACGCGGACGAACGGGAGCACCTCCTCCACAGCCGCGGCCTTCTCCGCCGGACTGCGCAGGTTATGTTCCCGCATGGTCTGGTCTAAAACGAATTGGATGTGGGGGAGCGACTCGCCGCGTCGCCTGTGGTATTCCTCAACGCCGTGCGCTTTGATGAACTCGTCGGGGTCGGCGTTGTCGGGCAAGACGAGCACTTTAACGTCGAAATCATCCGCCAAAAACGCTTCGATAGCACGTCGCGCGGCCTTCACGCCCGCCCTGTCCCCATCATAATTGATGACCACTTTGCGCGCAAACCGGCCCAATACCTTGACCTGTTCGGGCGTCAGAGCCGTCCCCAAACTCGCCACCATGTTGCGCACGCCGTGCTGGTAAGGGACGATCAAGTCCATGTAACCCTCGACCAGAATCGCAAACTTCTTGCGCCGGATATCGTCGCGCGACAGGTGCAGGCCGTAGAGATGCCGCCCCTTCGTGTAGGCGGCGGTCTCCGGCGAGTTGAGATACTTCGGTTCGTCTTCCGCACGCATCGCGCGCGCCCCGAAGGCGATGGGACGCCCCTGCGTGTCCAACACGGGAAAGATGACGCGCCCGCGAAAGCGGTCGTAGAATCCGCCCGTCTCTTTTTTGACGACGAGGCCGCTCCGCTCAATCTCGCCGAGCGATGCCCCGCGCTGCTTCAAGTGAGAACTCAGACCGTCCCAACTGTTCGGCGCGAAACCCAGACGGAAAACCTTGCGCGTCTCCTCCGTGATTCCGCGTCCCTCCACGTATTCACGCGCCGCGCTCGCCTCCGCGCCGCCCTCGGCGAGTTGCGCCTCCCACCATTCGAGCGCCCAAGCGTTCAACTGGATGACCTCGTCCGCCTCGCGCTTGCGCGACTCGAAACGCTTGTCTTCTTCCAAAACGGGAAGCGCGACGCCCGTCTTCTCCGCGACGATCTTTATGGCTTCGGGAAACGACACGCGCTCCATCTCCATCACGAAATTGAAGACGCTCCCGCCCTTCTGGCAACCGAAGCAATAGAAAATCTCCTTCGAAGGACTGACCGAAAAACTCGGCGATTTCTCCTGATGAAACGGGCAACACGCCATCCAGTTCGCGCCCTTCTTCTTCAAAGAAACATAGTCCTGCACGACGCGCACGATGTCCGCCTGCCGTTTGAGGTCGTCAATAAATGTCTGAGGGAATTTAGCCATTGAATCATTTACTCATTGAATCATTTACTCATTGAATCATTCACTCATTCTTTAAATGAATCAATGAATCAATGACCTGATGATTCAATTTTTCTTTGCCGTGTGCTGAGATGAAGCGAATATTGCCAGCAATTCGTTTGCTTCGGAAAGCAGGTTGTTCATCATGTTTCGCCGGACGATGTTAGTTTCAACCAGAAGTTCTAACCAAAATACCGTCTCGTCGGCTTCCTCTACTACAATGCCTATTTTGGCGATAAATTCGGCTTTCGAGCGCGAACGACAAACTGCGCGATAATTTGCTGCGACTGAAGTGCCAGAGCGTAGAACCTGCTTGCCGATAACGCGGGCCTCATCGGTCTTGGGGAGAGCACGAAACAGTTTGACGATGCGGATTGCAAATTGTTTCGTGCGCCTTTTCAATTCTTCCGCTTGAATCGTCATACAAGAATTTAACAATGCATCTGATTATTTCAATGATTCAATGATTCAATGATTCATTGTTTCAATTCCACGACGGTTGCGCCCGCGCCGCCTTGGTCTTGCGGGGCTTGGGCGAAGGTGGCGACGTGGGGGTGGTTGTGGAGGAGGTTGGCGACGGCGCGGCGGAGCGCGCCCGTGCCCATGCCGTGGACGATGCGGACGTGCGTGAGTCCCTGCATGTAGGCTTCGTCGAGAAACTTGTCGGTCTCGTCGGAGGCTTCGTCGGTCGTCCTGCCGATGAGGTTGAGTTCGGCCTGCGGTTCTTCGTGCGATTGGCGGAGTTTGACTTCCGTGCCGCCCGCAGCCATCCGGCGCAGGCGCGCGCCGCGACTGTTGTCCTGCTCTTTGGGCGCGCTGCCGCTCTGCAACAAGACGAGGTTCGAGAGCTTCTCTCTGAAGCGGAGCGAGCCGATGAGCAGTTCGGCCTCGCCGTCGTGGAGGCGTTCGACGATGCCGGTTGTCCCGAGCGTCGTCAGGCGCACGCGGTCGCCGACGCGTATCTCGCGCGCGGGCGCGGGCGCGTCGCTGTTTGATGAAGAACTTGCTGAACGAGAGTCGGAGTGCTTCCGGTCGTCGCGTTCGAGGTCGCGCCCTTGACGAAAGATGCGGACGCCGCCCGCCCGTTCGGTCGCCGTCGCGGAAGCGGCGGACGCGCGCGCCTGTTGGGCGACGCGTTGGGCTTCGCGCCGGAGTTCGGCGGCGCGCGCGGCGGCCTCGCGTTCGAC
>DATLMV010000046.1:0-28314 GCA_035537095.1 Pyrinomonadaceae bacterium | reverse complement strand
GAGGCCGTAGATTTCGCCCTGCCGGACAAACATGTCGAGTTCGTTGACGGCGATGAGGCCGCCGAAGCGAATCGAGCATTTATCGGTGCTGAGGATTGCGCCGTCTTTTGTCTCGACCGTTTGCGAACGGGCGGTGCGCGCCAGTTCGGTGACGACCGATTCTTTCTTGAGCGGCTCGGACGAAGGCGTGTTGCTCTGCTGGCTCATCGGTTCTCCACCCCCTTGACGACATCTTTGCCCGCCTCGTGGTCAACCGTCAAAGCGGGCTGCTCCGCAATCGGCACGCCGCCGTCCGTGCCCACCGATTCGCCGCCCTCGGGTCGCTTCTGCGCGCGACGGAGCCAGTTGAAGCCGAACTCGCGCTCGCCGAGAACGCCCTGCGGTCGCGTCAGCATGATGAGAATCAGGAGCGCGGAATAGATGACGAGGCGGAGGTCGGCGAAGTTGAAGACGCGCTCGCCGATGGTGATGGACGGGAGTTGGCGGAGGGCTTCGGGCAGGACGGTGATGACGATTGCGCCGAGCACGGAACCCGTGATCGAACCCATCCCGCCGAGCACGATCATGATGATGATCTCAAACGAGCGCATGAAGGTGAAGTCGGCGGTGCTCAGGAATTTCGTGTAGTGGCCGAAGAGGACTCCGGCGATTCCGGCGAAGGCCGAACTGATGACGAAGGAGAGAACCTTGTAGCGCGTCGTGTTGATGCCCATCGCTTCGGAGGCGAGTTCGTCTTCGCGGATCGAGATGAGCGCGCGACCGGGGCCGGAGCGGACGATGTTGCGGACGACCAGAATCGTCAGGACGGCGAACGTGCCGACCCAGATAAAGTTTGTGTAGCCGGGAACGGTGAAGCCGGTCGCGCCGCCGACGACATCTATGTTGACGATGACGATGCGGATAATCTCCGCGAAGCCGAGCGTGACGATGGCGAGATAATCGCCGCGCAAACGCAGCGATGGGATGCCGACGAGCAGACCGGCGAGCGCGCTGAACAATGCGCCGACGAGAATCGCCGCCAGAAACACGATGATGCTCGCCAGCGTGTCGCCGACCGCGCCGGAGAGCGCGCGTTCCCAAGCCTGCCCGTGATAGACCGTCAGGTAGGCCGAGGAGTATGCGCCGATTGCCATGAAGCCCGCGTGGCCGATGGAGAACTGTCCGGTGAAACCGTTGATCAGATTGAGCGAGACGGCGAGGATGATGTTGATGCCCGCGAGCATCAGGATGCGCCCCGTGTAGGCGGGCACACCGAAACCGAACAACCCCGCATCGCTCATCGCCGCGTTGAACGCGACGAAGACGACGGCGATAATCACGGCGACGAAAATTCGTTTAGCGAAAGCAGGCATAATTTAAGGGATGAGGGATGAGGGCGGAGGGATGAAGGAGAGATGATTTAATGGTTGAATCATTTGTTCATTGGCTCATTTGATGAATCAATGAAGCGATGTTTCAATGAATAAATCATTTCATCCCTCATCCCTCCGCCCTCATCCCTGCATTTAAACTTTTTCCTGTACCGTCGAGCCGAGCAGTCCCGCCGGACGGAATAAGAGGACGAGAATCAGAATCGAGAAAGCGACGGCGTCGCGGTAAGTCGAGGGGATGCCGATGTTCTGCCCGTAGCCGACGACGAAGGTTTCCGCCGCGCCGATGAGCAAGCCCCCCAGAACCGCGCCCGGAATGTTGCCGATGCCGCCGAGGACTGCCGCGACGAACGCCTTCAAGCCCGTGATGATGCCCATCAGGGGATAGATGGTCGGGTTGTATTGCGCCGTCAGGACGCCGCCCGCCGCCGCCATCGCCGAGCCGAGCGCGAAGGTGAAGACGATAATCACGTCGGTGTTGATGCCCATCAGCTTCGCGGAGTTGAGATTGAAGGAGACGGCGCGCATCGCCGTCCCGATCTTGGTGCGATAGACGATCCATTGCAGCAGGAGCATGAGCGCGATGGAGACGCCGAAGATGAGCAACTGCGATTTGGAGATGGCGGCGTTGCCGAAGAGTTGATAGTTCTCGTTCTGTAAAAGCTGCGGGAACGAGCGCGGCGCGCCGCCGAAGAAGACGACCGCCAGATTCTCCAACAGGAGCGAGACGCCGATGGCCGTAATCAGCGTCGTCATGCGCGCGTAGCGACGGACGGGACGATATGCGAAACGCTCAATCGCCATCCCCACGAGCGCGGCCACCAGCATCGAACCGATGAGCGTGACGGCGAGCGCGCCGAGCGAGGGCTCGGCGGCGAAGCCAAGCCCGCGCGCCATGAAGAAGCCGGTGAACGCGCCGATCATGTAGATGTCGCCGTGCGCGAAGTTGATGAGACGCAGGATGCCGTAGACCATCGTGTAGCCGAGCGCGATGAGCGCGTAGATGATACCGATGGTCAGGCCGTTGATGAGTTGCTGAACGAATGTATCCATACGATGCCGCTCGTCAGGGTCTTACGGGTTGGTGTTCGTCGTGCTGTTGGTGTTGGCCGCGCCGGTGTTGGTGTTCGTGTTGGCGGGCGCGGTCGTCGTCGTGTTGGTGTTGGTCGCGGGCGACGCGGTGGTCGTGGCCGGAGACGCTGTGGCGTTGGTTGCTCCGGCGGGCGATGCGCCGGTCGCGGGAGCGGTCGCTGCGGCGTCGCCGCCGCCGGGTTGAATCGTCTCTTTATAAACGAACTTGCGGCTTTGCAGTTCAAAGACGACCGCCGGTTTGACGGCGTCGCGCTGGGCGTTGAGGCTGATGGAGCCGGTCACGCCCGCGAAGTTTTGGGTCTGCGCGATGGCGTCGCGGAGTTTCGCGCCGTCGGTCGTGCCCGCGCGTTTGATGGCGTCGGCGAGAATGTATGCGGCATCGTAGGCGAGCGCGCCGATAGCGTCGGGGTTGGTGTTGTAGCGCGCCTTGTACGCGGCGACGAACTTCTGGACGGAGGGCGAGGGGTCGTCGGTCGAGTAGTGGTTGACCATGTACGCGCCGTTCAAGGCGTCGCCGCCCAACTCCCAGAGCGGCGGGCCGTCCCAACCGTCGCCGCCGAGCAGCGGCGCGTTGATGCCGAGTTCCTTCGCCTGTTTGGCGATGACGCCGACCTGCCCGTAGTAGCCGGGGACGAAAATCACGTTCGGCTTGGCGGAACGGATGGCGGTCAACTGTCCTTTGAAGTCCTGATCGGTCTGCGTGTAAGACTGGCGGCTGATGATCTGGCCGCCGCCGCGCGTGAACTCCTGCTCGAAGAACTGCGACATGCCGCGACTGTAATCCGAGTTGACATCGCCGAGGATGGCGGCGGTCTTGGCCTTCAGGGTGTTGGCGGCAAACTTCGCGGCGACCGCTCCCTGAAAGTCGTCTGTGAAGCAGACGCGGAAAACGTAGTCGCCCACCTGCGTCACCTTCGGGTTGGTTGACGACGGCGTGATCATCGGAATCTTGGCCTGCTGCGCGACGGGCGCGGCGGCCAGCGTGTTGGTCGAAGCGACTTCGCCGAGGACGGCGTGCACGCGGTCTTGATTAATCAACTTGGTGACGACCGTCGCGGCCTGCGCGGGCTGTCCCTGATCGTCCTCGAAGATCATCGTCAGTTGGCGACCGTTGACGCCGCCCGCTTTGTTGATTTCGTCGAAGGCCATCGTGATGCCGTTTTTGGTTGACTGGCCGAAGCTCGATGTCTGGCCCGAAAGGTCGCCGTAGACGCCGACTTTGATAGGGCCGCTGTTTTCGCCGCCCGTCGTCACGGTGTCCGCGTCGCGGCGTTCACAGGCGAAGGAGGCGAGCAAGGCTGCGGCCAATCCGAGACTCAATAAAGTGCGCTTCATTTTTCTCCTCACTAAAACTGTTCGAGTTGTGCTTCAAGTTGTGCGACGCCGCGCAGGGGGCGATAACTCACTTTGGCGTCGCTCAGGGAATCTCTGTTTGTAAAGTGCGGGAGCATTATACCGTTTTAATGCGACGTGTCGAGTCTTATTAAGCCGCGAGCGTTCGGCCCTCCACGGTCGGCGTCCGGCGTCCGGCGCGCATTCGCTCGCGGCGCGCGCGCGGTCTAAAATTTTGCACGAAAAACGGATCGCCTGCTCTCCATCTTTCTTTACGCTTAGCAGACAAACGCCAACTGTCGTTAGCTTTATAGCCTGACCCTCACTTGCGGCACGGTGCTTGCCAAACTCTCTGTGTGAAGGCGTTTTTGAACGCAAAATCGTACACCTTGAATTTTGACCTGCGGCGCATATCTGCCGGACTCGAACGGCTCGATTCGTTTATTCCGGCGCATGTTTCTTTTGTTCGCATACATGCAGGTCAGTTGGTTGAAATCGTTACGGACTTTGGCAGAGTCCATTTGAGTTAAGGAGAGGAAACTACTATGGCAGACGAACGCGATACCGGATTGACGGAAGAGGCTTCGGCCTTCGGACAACGTGTTAAGGGCGCAGCGAAAGATGCGGCGGGCTCGCTGACCGGCGACCGCTCGCTCGAACGCGAAGGCGAACGCGAAAACGCGATGGGCAACGCTCGTCAGGAAGCGAACGATGTCATCGGCGGAACCAGCGGCGCGGCAGCGGCGACGGGCCGCAGCAGCAGTCGCATGGTGACCGGACTGTTTAGAGACAGAGACAGCGCGGAGAGCGCCTATCGTTCGCTCGCAGATCGCGGCTACAGCAAAGAGGACGTTAACCTTCTGATGTCCGACAAGACGCGCGACACCCACTTCAAGGATGACGACCGCGACACCGAACTCGGCAGCAAGGCTCTCGAAGGCGCGGGCGTCGGCTCGGCCATCGGCGGCACGCTCGGCGGCGTGCTCGGCGCGATTGCGGCCATCGGCACGAGCATCATCCTGCCGGGCGTCGGACTGATCGTCGCGGGCCCGCTCGCGGCTGGCCTCGCGGGTGCGGGCGCGGGCGGCTTGACCGGCGGACTCGTCGGCGCGCTCGTCGGCTCCGGCATTCCCGAAGACCGCGCGAAACTCTATGACGAAGGCATCCGCAACGGCGGCATCGTCATGGGCGTCAACCCGCGCAGCGACGAAGACGCGGACTACTTCGCCAACGACTGGAAGACTCGCGGCGAACACATCTACAGATAAGCTCGTCGCAAGCCGGACAACAACAATGCAAAGGGGAAGTCCGCTCGTCGGGCTTCCCCTTTTCGCGTCTCGACCTGCTCATCCTTATCTATCGTCTCGACGCCCTGACCCTCAACGCCTTCGCGCGTGCACAACGGTTTCCGTCCATACGTGGCGGACGCGCTTTATAAAAACACCGGCGCATCCGGCCTTGTAAAAACATTGGAGCGTCCGGGCTTCTGCTGTATAAGTATCTCTGTTTTCCGAACTCAATTCGGCTGTCTTAGTATCTCTGTTCTACAGAAACTCCGAGCGCGCGAGCGGTTTCGTCTTCCCCGGCTATTCGCGCGCCGACGCGTCTCCACTATTCCACACGATGAGGCTCAAACTTATCCGTGCTATGTCGCCGTCGCCGTATCGCCCGTCTCTTTCGATTAGTCTTGTTCATCCCGTCTCGCCTCCATCCCGTCCGTCCTGTGAACTGAAACGATGAGCGAAACGACAGCACGGGCGACACCGGAACTCAAACGCACGCTCGGTTTGCGCGACCTCGTGCTCTTTAATCTCGTCGCGGTCATCGGCTTCACGTGGATGGCGACGGCGGCGAAGGCGGGGCCGAGCGCGTTGACGTTGTGGGTGCTGGCGGCTGTGCTGTTCTTCGTGCCGCAGGCGTTGGCGGTCGTCGAGTTGTCGTCGAGCTATCCGGAGGAGGGCGGCATCTACGCATGGACGAAACGCGAGTTCAGCGAGGGACACGGCTTCCTCTGCGGTTGGTGCTACTGGATCAACGATGTCCTCTACTACCCGCCGCTCCTACTCACGACCGCCGTCATCGCCGCCTACGCCGTCGGGCAGGGCGCAAACAATCCGGGCGACAACTGGCTCTACGTGTTCACCTTCACGCTGGTCGCGCTCTGGCTGGCCGCGCTCCTCAACGTCGTCGGGATGCAGACCGGCAAGTGGTTGCAAAATATCGGCGGCATGAGTTCATATCTTCCGGCGCTGGTGATTATCGCGTTGGGCGTCGTCGCCGCTTTCAGGCAACCGGCGGCCAACGCCTTCAACCTCGAAACGTTGCAGCCGAATCTGAAAGACCTGCCCTCGCTCAACCTGTGGGCCACGATTGCCTTCGCCTACGCCGGTCTCGAACTCTCCTCGACGATGGGACAGGAGATAGAACGACCGCAGCGAAATCTTCCGCGCTCCATCTACATCGCCGCGCCGCTCGTCGCGCTCGGCTACATCTGCGGCACGGGTTCGCTCCTCTGGCTCGTCCCGAAGGACGAACTGAACATCATCTCCGGGCCGTTTCAGGCCATCGCGGCGGGCGTGGGAAACTTGGGCGCGGGATTGTGGTGGATTTCGCCAGCCGTGGCCGCGCTGATTGCCGTCGGGAGGCTCGGTTCACTCGGCGCGTGGTTGAGCGGGGGGGCGCGCGTGGCCTTCGTCGTCGGCCTCGACCGCTATTTCCCGCCCGCCTTCGGACGCCTGCACCCGCGCTGGCACACGCCGCACGTCCCCATCTTCGTACAGGCCGCGCTCGCCACCCTCTGCCTGCTGCTGGCAGTGCTCGGCAAGGGCACGACCGTCGAGAAAGCTTTTCTGATTCTGATAGACACGTCGCTGCTCATCTATTTCATCCCGTACATCTATCTCTTCCTCTGCTTCATCCGGCACGTGCGACGCAAAGGCCCGCGCCTGCGCGTCGCTTCTCTGCGCGTCGGCAAGACGACGGCCACCGCCATCGGCCTGTGCGGTCTGCTCGTGACGCTCTGTGCCATGTGTGTCGCCATGATTCCGCCGCCGGAGACGACAGACCCGCTGGTCTTCGAGGCGAAGGTCGTCGGCGGCGCGTCGTTGCTCGTCGCCTTCGGCGGACTCATCTACCGGCGCGGGAGGAGACGAGAGAGCGCGCAGTAGATTTGCAAACCGGACGCTTCGTGTGTTGATATTTCAGAGTTTGCGTTGAGAGAACCCAACTGATTCCGTAGTCGAGGAGAACCATGAGCGCAACCACCTACCCGGCAGATGCAGAGTTTGACGCGGCGACCGACAACGAGGGCATCGGCGGCCATCCGAAAGGATTGACGACCCTCTTCTTCACCGAACTGTGGGAGCGTTTCAGTTACTACGGGATGCGCGCCATCCTCGTGCTCTACATGGTGACGCCCGCCGCGCAGGGCGGCCTCGGCTTCGACACCAAACACGCCGCCTCCATCTACGGAACCTACACGATGTCCGTCTATCTGACGACGCTCCCCGGCGGACTGCTCGCCGACCGCATCCTCGGCGCGCGTCTCGCCGTACTCTTGGGCGGCATCATCATCGCGTGCGGACATTTCTCGATGGTCTTCCAGTCGCTCCCCTTCTTCTACACGGGGCTGGTGCTCATCGCCTGCGGGACGGGACTCTTGAAGCCGAACATCAGCACGATGGTCGGCAGCCTCTACAGCGAGAACGACCCGCGACGCGATAGCGGCTTCTCGATTTTCTACATGGGCATCAACCTCGGAGCGGTGCTCGCGCCGCTCGTCTGCGGTTATCTGGCCGAGAGCGCGGGCTTCAAGCAGTTCATCGCGGGGATGGGATTCGCGCCCGAGACGAGTTGGCATTGGGGCTTCGGCGCGGCAGGCATCGGGATGACGCTCGGCCTCGTCGTCTTCCTCCTGCATCGCCGCAGGCTCGCGGGCGTCGGCGACCGTCTGCGCAAGCGCAAGGAGGCGGAGGACGCCGCGCCCAAGACGCCGCTCACGAGCGAGGAACGAAAGCGCGTCGCCGCCATCTTCATCCTCTTTCTCTTCACGATTCTCTTCTGGGCCGCCTACGAACAGAAAGGCGCGAGCCTCAATCTCTTCGCGCGCGACCTCGTCCGGCGAGACTTCTACGGGCGCACGATCCCCGCCAGTTGGCTCCAATCGCTGACCGCCTTTTACGTCATCTGTCTCGCTCCGCTCTTTTCGATTCTCTGGATTCGGATGGGCAAAAGGCAGCCTTCGAGTCCGGCGAAGTTCACCTTCGGGCTGCTCGCCATCGGGCTCGGCTACCTGCTGATGATACCCGCTTCGTCGCTCGCCGGACTCGGCCCCGTCAGCCCGCTCTGGCTCGTCGGCCTCTACTTCATGGAGGTCGTCGGCGAGATGTGTCTCAGCCCGGTCGGCCTGAGCACGGTGACGAAACTCGCGCCCGCCAAACTGCTCGGCATCATGATGGGCGTCTGGTTTCTCGCCGCCGCTCTGGGGAGCAAACTCGCGGGCTACCTCGCGGGCTTCTACGATGCCGCCAACTCGAACGTGCAGGTCAGGCTCTACGGCGGCATCGCCCTCGGCCTGCTCGTCTCGACCGCCATCCTCGCGCTGCTCACCCCCAAGATTCGCAAGCTGATGGGCGGCGTGCATTAAGAAATCAACAGGGATGGACAGGATGAACAGAGTCAAAAAGGGGGAAAGGGGAAAAGGTTAAAGGGGGAAAGGGGAAATGAAAAAAGCGGGGAGGTTGAAGGGCCAAGAGGTTCGGGGTAACTGCTGGCTTCGTTTTGCTCCCCTTCCCCATTTCCCCCTTTTCCCTTTTTCCCCTTCTTCTTATCCTGTCCATCCCTGTTAAATTCCGCTTTGCTTATCTGGGCGATACTGCTTTCGGGAAGGTGTTTCGATGAAAACTATCAAACTCTCGCTGTCGCTTCTACTCTTGCTCGCGCTCGTCGCGCCGTCGCTCGCCGTCGCGCGCGCACAGGCGACGACGACGCAGGCACAGGTCAACGCTCGTATGTCTTGGATGAAAGATTCGATGTCGAAACTTGAGAGCGAACTCGTCTCGAAGTATGGCGAGGCGCAGCGTGCGCGTCTGGTGCGCGGGATGGGTCAGGTCGCGGATTTCTGGCGCGCGGAGGACGGAGACGCCGCCGCGTTCGAGGAGTTTGTGCGGACGAACTTCGCGGGCCAGCAGGCGACGCTCGACACCATGTTTGAACGCTTCCAGCGCAACCTCGAACAACTCGACGGGCACATGCAGGAGATTGGCCGCGAGTTTGCCCAGCAGTCCGATCTGGACGCCGGGGAGATTCTCTCCTTCGACGAACTCTTCGCGGGCTACTCGCCTTCCGCACACGTCACGGATGATTTCTTCCGCAACAAACTGGCCTTCATCGTCCTGCTCAATTTTCCTCTGACCACTCTGCAACAACGTCTCGCCGAAGGCGAGCGTTGGACGCGTCGCCAATGGGCGGAGGCGCGTCTCGCGCAGCGTTTCTCGAAGCGGATTCCGGCGGAGGTCAATCTCGCCAACGCGCAGGCCGCCGCCGAAGCCGGACGCTACATCGCCGAATACAACATCTGGATGCATCATCTTTTAGATGACAAGGGCGCGCGTCTCTTTCCGCCCAAGCTGCGACTGCTCTCGCATTGGAACCTGCGCGACGAAATCAAGGCCGACTACAGCGACGCGCAGACCGGACTCGCCAAGCAGCGCATGATTCAACAGGTGATGGAGCGCATCGTCACGCAGACGATTCCGGCGGTCGTCGTCAACAACCCGCAGGTGGACTGGAATCCGTTCACCAACGAAGTCCGACGCGCCGCCGTGAAAGATGCCGAAGGCACGCCAGCCAACGCCGCCTCTTCTGCGCCGACCAACGCGCCCGAACCGAACACGCGTTACGCCAAACTGCTTCTGGCCTTCAACGCCTCACGCAAGGCCGACCCCTATTCTCCGACCGCGCCCACGCTCATCGCGCGCCGCTTCGACGAGAGCCGCGAGATACCCGAAGCGCGCGTCCGGGCGATGCTCGAAGAGGTTCTCTCTTCGCCGCTCGTGCCGCAGGTCGCGCGTCTCATCGAGTCGCGTCTGGGCCGCCCGCTCGAACCCTTCGACATCTGGTACAACGGTTTCCGCCCGCGCGGCGCATACACCGAAGCGCAACTCGACGAAATCGTGGCGAAGCGATACCCGACCGCCGAAGCTTACAAGAAAGATATGCCGAACCTGCTCACGCAACTCGGCTTCTCGAAGGAGCGCGCCGAGTATCTGGCGAACAATATCATCGTTGACCCGGCGCGCGGTTCCGGTCATGCGATGGGCGCGGCGATGCGCACGTCGAAGACTCACCTGCGGACGCGCGTCGAGAAGACGGGGATGAACTACAAGGGCTTCAACATCGCCGTCCACGAGATGGGCCACAACGTCGAGCAGACCTTCTCGCTCAATAATGTTGACCACACGCTGCTGCAAGGCGTCCCCAACACGGCGTTCACGGAGGCGCTCGCCTTCGTCTTTCAGAATCGGGACTTGGAGTTGCTCGGCCTCACCAAACCCGACGCCAAGACCGAAGCCCTCAAGACGCTCAACGATTTCTGGGGCACGTTCGAGATTGCGGGTGTCGCGCTCGTTGACATGGGCGTCTGGCATTGGATGTACGACCACCCCAACGCCACGCCCGCCGAGTTGCGCGATGCCACCGTGCGTATCGCGCAGGAGATCTGGAACAAGTATTACGCGCCCGTCTTCAAGCGGCGCGACGTGCCCTTGCTCGCCGTCTATTCGCACATGATTGATTCCTTCCTCTACCTGCCCGACTATCCCATTGGACACCTGATCGCTTTTCAAATCGAAGGGCAGATGGAGAAGGCCGGAAACGTCGGCGCGGAGTTCGAGCGGATGGCGACCGTCGGCAACGTCGCGCCCGACATCTGGATGAAACGAGCCACGGGCGCACCCGTCGGCGCGGATGCGTTACTCACGGCGACGAAAAGAGCACTCGTCGAAGTCGGGAAGAATTAACATGATGAAAAAAGCTAAAGGGTAAGAGGGGAAAAGGTTAAAGGGCAAAGGGGTTAAAGACGAACACTCTCCCTTTCCTTTTCTCTTTCCCTTTTTACCCTTTAACCTTTTCCCCTTTTAACCCACCTGTCTTTTTCGTGTTCGGTGACTATTTATGAAAGAAGCAGAGGGCCACGCGCCGCCGCTCGGGGATATGGGGGCGGAGGATTTTCGTCGCTTCGGACACGAGATCATTGATTGGGTGAGCGACTATCTGGCGCACATGGAACGCTATCCCGTGCTGGCGCAGGTGGAGCCGGGAGACTTGCGCGCGCAACTGCCACCGCAGCCGCCCGCCGAGGGCGAACCGATGGGGGAGATTCTCAAAGATGTCGAACGGCTCATCGTGCCCGCGCTGACGCATTGGAATCATCCCGCCTTCTTCGCATACTTCTCCGTCTCGGCCTCCGCGCCCGGCATCTTCGGCGAACTGCTGACCGCCGCCTTCAACGTCAACGGCATGCTCTGGCGCACCTCTCCCGCCTCGACCGAACTGGAAGACGTGACGCTCTCCTGGCTGCGCGAGATGATGGGACTGCCCGCGAACTTTGAAGGCATCATCTACGACACGGCCTCCGTCTCGACGCTGCACGCGCTGGCCGCCGCGCGCGAAGCGTTGGACGTGCGCGTGCGCGAGGACGGCATGAGCGGTCGCGCCGATCTGCCGCTCTTGCGCGTCTATGCTTCGGAGCAGGCGCATTCGTCGGTCGAGAAGTCCGCGCTCACGCTCGGTCTCGGTCAACGCGCGCTCCGCAAGATTCCGACCGACGCGGAGTTTCGCATGGACGCCGACGCGCTGGAACGCGCCATCGAAGAGGACAAGCGCGCGGGCGTGCTTCCCTTCTGCGTCGTGGCGACCGTCGGCACGACCTCGACGACGAGCGTTGACCCCGTGCCCGCCATCGCCGGTATCTGCGAGCGACACAAGCTCTGGCTGCACGTTGACACGGCCTACGCGGGCTCGGCGGCCATCGTGCCGGAGTTGCAACACGTCCTCGCCGGATGCGAGCGCGCCGATTCGATTGTCACCAACCCGCACAAGTGGTTGTTCACGCCGATTGACCTCTCCGTCCTCTATTCGCGCCGGATGGACGTGCTGCGCCGCGCCTTCTCGCTCGTGCCCGAATACCTGCGGACGAGCGAGGGCGATAGCGGCGTCCGCAACCAGATGGACTACGGCGTCCAACTCGGTCGGCGTTTCCGCTCGCTCAAGCTCTGGATGGTCTTGCGTTATTTCGGACACGAGGGACTGGCCGCGCGCATCCGCGAGCATTGCCGCATCGCAAGCGTCTTCGCCGCGCACGTCGCCGCCGCGCCTGAATGGGAACTGCTCGCGCCCGTCCCCTTCAGCACCGTCTGCTTCCGCGCCTGTCCCCAACTCTCAGGCGAGACGAACGACGACGACGACAACGCCGCGCGCAACGCGCGTCTCGACGCGCTCAACGAAGACCTGATGAACCGTGTCAACGTGAGCGGCGAAGCCTTCCTCTCCCACACGCGACTCAACGACGCCCTCGCCCTCCGCCTCGCCATCGGCAACATCCGCACCACCGAAGCCCACATCCGACGCACATGGCAACTGCTCAACGAACAACTGTCGAGCAGTAAATCGTGAATCGTGAATCGTAAATAGAAACGTGCTTAATGCTCTTGTCTATTCACGATTTACGATTCACGATTTACTACGCATTGACATTGCCGCGAGTGGTGGATTAGAAGCATCTCTATCCTTTGAGTTTTTGCGTGCGCGGGTGTGAGATTATCCATCTCAGAGGGAGTTGAAAGAGCATGACTTACGTCGTCACCGAGCTATGCGTTGATTGCAAATACACGGACTGCGCGGCGGTCTGTCCCGTCGAGGCTTTTCACGAACTGACCGACCGCCTCTACATCAACCCCGAGACGTGCATTGATTGTGATGCGTGCGTGCCGGAGTGTCCCGTCGAGGCCATCTTCGCCGACACGACGCTGCCCGAAGAGTTTCAAGAGTGGCTCGCGCTCAACGAGGAGGCCGCCGCCCATCCCGTCATCAGCCTCAAAAAAGCCGCCCTCTTCGGCCCCGGCTGCACGGGGCCAGCGCAGGAATAAGGGATGAGGGCCGCAGGGTGAGGGATGAATGAAGCAAGGGGGCAAGGGTTTAAGGGCGAAATGGGGAAAGGGTTTAAGTAACAAAAAAAATTGCCATTCTTCCTTCCTCTCCCTTTTAACCTTTCCCCCTTTAACCTTTCCCCTTTTATCTCGTCCTTTTTTGTAAGCATCGAACTATGAGAAAAGTTTTCAAGTTGTTCTTGTGTCTCGCGTGGCTCGCGTTTGCGGTTTCGACGGAGCGGGCACAGGCGCGGCGCGGGATGACGCCCGCCGATACGTTGCGCGTGGCGGAGGTGGGCGACGCGCAGGTGTCGCCGGACGGCGAATGGGTCGTCTATACGGTGGCGACGACTGACGGCAACGCGCGGCGGACGGCCCTTTGGCTGGTGCGGACGGTCGGCGTTTCGCAGCCGACGCACGCGGGGCCGGTTCCCGTCGCGCCCGCGCCCGTCGCTTTGAACACGCAGGGGATGAGCGTCGCGAAGCCGCGCTGGTCGCCGGACGGCAAGCGCATCGCTTTTCTCGGCACGCGCGGCGGGCAGAGCGGCGTCTGGTTGATGTCGCTCACGGAGCGTCCGCCGCAGCCGCGACTCGTCGCGCCCGTCCGCGAGACAAACTTCCACATCGCCTACGCGGGCGAACCCCTCGCGTGGTCGCCCGACGGACGCCGCCTCGCCTTCATCTCCGCGACCGACGACGAGACGGACAACACGAGCGGCGCGTCTTCGACGGTGAACACTTCGCCGGGCACTTCGCCGAACATTGCGTCGAGCACTTCGCCGGGCACGTCTGCGAGTCAGGCGTCGAGCGCGGAGCGCAGGGACGGCCCGCGCGTCGTGACGCGGCTGCAATACAAGTCGCGCACCTCTTTCTCCGACCGCGCGCGGACGCACGTCTTCGTGTTCGATCTGGAAGAAAGTTCGCCTTTGCGCCAGTTGACGCAACTCACCTTCGGCCCCCACTACGACCACGCGCTCGCATGGAACCCGCGTGGCGACGAGATTGCTTTTCTCTCCAATCACGAGTCTGACCCCGACGCCGTCAACAACTCCGATATCTTCGCCGTTGACATGCAGGGGCGCGTGCGTCGCTTGACGCAGACGCGCGGCTGCGAGTACGAGCCCGCGTGGTCGCCGGACGGGCGTTGGATCGCGCACACCGCGACGACGCGCGACGTGACGACCATTGACAGCATCGCCGAAGACGCGCACGTCTGGATTGTTGACTCGGACGGCAGCAGCCGCCGCGAAGTCTCCGGCGCGCTCGACCGCCGCGCGCGCACGCCGCGCTGGTCGCCCGATAGCGGCTACATCTTCTTCATGGCGGGCGATAGAGGCCGCACCTTTATTTTTCGCGTCGGTGTGCAGGGCGGTTTAGTTCGCCCGCTCTACGACCGTTTCAGTCTCGAACGCACGCGCGACGCCGACACGCGCGACGACGCGCAGACGCTCCCGCTGCTTCCCTTCCAGACCGGAAGTTTCACTTTGAGCGCGCGCTCGCGCCCCATCTTCGCTTTCACTTTGAGCGACGCGTCGCGTCCCGCCGAGGTCTGGATTGGAGACGCGGGCGGCGAACGCGCGCGGCGCATCAGCGCGCACAACGACGGGCTGATGCGTTCCGTCGCGCTCTCCGAACCGGAGGATTTTTCCTTCAGGAGTTTCGACCAGACGACCGTGCAGGGCTGGCTTTTCAATCCCGTCGGATTTCAACTCTCGGCGAGCCGTCCGTATCCGCTCATCCTGCGGATTCACGGCGGGCCGCACGGGATGTACGGCTACGGCTTCGACCCGACCGCGCAGGCTTACGCCGCGCGCGGCTACGCGGTTCTACAGATCAACCCGCGCGGCTCCACGGGCTACGGGCAGAAGTTTTCCGACGGCACTTTCCGCGAGTGGGGCGGCGGCGACTACCGTGATTTGATGGCGGGCGTGGACGAAATCCTGCGGGCGCGTTCGTGGATTGACCCGGAGCGGATGGGCGTCACGGGCGGCTCCTACGGCGGCTTTATGACCAACTGGATCATCACGCAGACGCCGCGCTTTCGCGCCGCCGTCGCCAGCGCGAGCGTCAGCAACCTCGTCAGCTTCTACAGCACTTCGCTTTATCAGGATTTGCTTCACGCCGAGTTCGGCGGTTTCCCTTGGGATGATTACGATATCCTCTGGCGTTGGTCGCCGCTGCGCTACGTGCGCGCCGCCGAGACGCCGACGCTCTTTATTCACGGCGAGCAGGACAACGACGTGCACATCACGCAGGCCGAAGAGATGTACATGGCCCTGCGCCGTCGCGGGGTCGAGTCGGCGCTCGTGCGCTACCCGCGCGAAGGCCATTCGCTGCGTGAGCCCGCGCATCGCCTCGATGCATTGGAGCGCACGCTCGCGTGGTTCGACCGCTTGCTCAAATGAGTTTGCGATTTTCGAGTTTAAAATTTAGATTGAAAGCGTTCGACGGATATTCGTTTTCACATCTGCCGGTAGTTAACGGCTGACTGCTAAAATCAAATATGCTCACACACATTGTCATCTGGAAATACCGCGACGACGTTGGCGAGCAGACGCGCCACGAACACATCGTGCTCCTGCGCCGCCTGCCCTCCTTCATCCCCGACATCGAAAGCTTCAGCGTCGGCTTCGACGTGCTCAATCTCCCGCGCTCTTACGATACGGGACTCGTCGCCGTCTTCGCCAACCGCGCCGCGCTCGACGCCTACACCATCCACCCGCAGCACATCGCCGTCGCCGACTTCGGGCGCGGCATCAGCGCGCACGTCGCGTCCGTGGATTTCGAGAGCGACTGATGAAGCGTTGGAAGAAGATTGCGCTCGCGTTGCTCGTCCTGCTCGTCCTGTCGCAGACGCCCTTCATCTACCGCCGCTACAGGTTCGGTCGTCTGCACGATGCGATTGAGCGCGTCAACGCGCAACGCGCCGCGCCTGCGCCCGGCGATATTCACAGCGACTACAAGGGCGTCGCCCACGTTCACTCGTCGCTCGGCGGGCACAGCACCGGCAGCTTCGACGAGATCATCCGCGCGGCGAAAGTGAACAAGCTCGACTTCGTTCTGATGACCGAGCATCCATCCAAATATTTCGAGACAGCCAACGCCACGCTCAGAGGGATGCACGAGGGCGTCCTGTTCGTCGGCGGCAGCGAGGTCAACGCCGCCGACAGAGACCGGCTGCTCGTCCTGCCCGGTCTCGACGCGACGGTCGCCCCGCCCGGTGCGCTGGCAAACACGCAGGCGTTACTCGACCGGACGAAGCAGGCGGGGCGGCTCGTCTTCGTCGCCTATCCCGAACAGCTTCGCAGTTGGGACTTGCGCGACTTCGACGGCATCGAGATTTACAACCTCTACACCAACGCGCAGAAGGCCAACTATGCCCTCCTTTTTTTAGACGGCCTCTGGACTTATTGGAGCTACCCGCAACTCCTCTTCACGGACTTTTACGAACGCCCCGACGACAACCTGCGGCGTTGGGATGAACTGACGCGCGCGGGCCGCCGCGTCGTCGCCATCGCGGGCAACGACGCGCACCAGAACGTCGGCCTCGCGCTCAAAGACCAGACCGGAAAGTCGCTGTTGGGAATCCAACTCGACCCCTACGAAAGAAGTTTTCAGATCGTGCGGACGCATGTCTTGTTAGAGAAAGGGCGGACGCTCGACGAAGCCGCGTTGCTCTCCGCGCTCGCGCGCGGCCATTGCTACATTGCCTTTGATCTCTTCGGCGACTCGACCGGATTTCGCTTCGACGCCGCGAGCGACACCGAACGCAAAACGATGGGCGACGAGATTGCGCTCGCGGGCGTCGTTCGGTTGCGCGCGACCGTGCCCGTCAAGAGTCGCATCGTCTTCTTCAAAGACGGGCAGTTGATTCAAGAGGAGCGGGATGCGTCGAGCAAAGAGTTGGAGGTGAGGGAGCGCGGCGTCTATCGCGTGGAGGTCTATCTCAACCAACTCGACGGGGCGGCGGGCCGTCAGCCGTGGATCATCTCGAATCCGATTTATGTCAGGTGAGCGACGAACATGTGACGGGCGATGACGGGGCGGCGAACGTTTGACGACCGCTTTTTGCTGACGCGCAGAAGCTCGCGGGCGGAAATTTTATCTCCGGACACGACATCGCCCCGCACAGGTCTTAAATCCCCTGCGGGGCGTTGCGCTGAGTCGGAAGCCCGAACTCATTTCTATCTGCGGAGGCGGCGTCGTACGAACACCGAGCTAACTGTAGAGAGTCTAGTGTTTGACTCTTCTCACGCAAGTCAATCCGAGTATTAGGAAAGTGCGTGTACAGCCTCCTATTTACTTTGTCCAAGTGTCCGCAGTTTAAGCGCGAAACTCCGTTTTGTCAACCCTCACTTTGACCGATTGCAAAGCGGTCGCGCCGCAATCAAATCCTGCTGTAAACAACTCAAGCTTCCGCGCTTTCCCTGCGTCGCGGCACTTCGACGGTCAGGAAATCATGGGCCAGCCTTGTTGCGGGAAAGACGGCGCATGCTTCACGCAGCAGGTCTTCGGTCGTGAGCGAATTTCCGGCGACGTAGCGCGCGCTGAAATGTGTCAGGACGAGCGTCTTGACCCCGGCTTCGGCGGCGACGCGCGCGGCGTCCGTCGCCGTCGAGTGCATGCTCTGCACGGCGAGCGCGGCCTCCTCTTCGCCAAACGTCGCCTCGTGAATCAGCACGTCCGCGCCGCGAGCCAGTTCGACCGAGTTCGCGGTGTACATCGTGTCGGTGCAATAGGCGACGCGGCGGCCCTCCTCGGGCGGCTCGCAGAAGTCCGCGCCGTCGAACTCGCGCCCGTCGGGGAGCGTGATGCGCTCGCCGCGTTTGAGTCTGCCGTAGAGCGGGCCGGAGGGAATGCCGGACGCCGCCGCCCGCTCGACGTTGAAGCGGCCCGGCCTATCCTTCTCGACGACGAGATAACCGTAGGCGGGCACGCGATGCTTGAGCAGACGACAACTGACGACGAACTCTTCGTCCTCGAAGACGACCTCGCCGTCGCGCACCTCATGCACCTCGAAGGGAAAGTTGAAGCCCGTGTATGAATAGCGACAACCGGCGCGGATGTAATCGGCGAGTCCCGAAGGGCCGTAGATGTCTATGCCCTGCGGGCGGCCCGAGAGTCCGGCGGTCGAGAGCAGACCCATCAGGCCATAGACGTGATCGCCATGCATGTGCGTGATGAAGATACGCGTAAACTGGCTGATGTTGAGCGGGCTTCGCAGGAGTTGATGTTGCGTGCCCTCGCCGCAATCGAACAGCCAACTCTCCGCACGCTGCGGCAGACGCAACGCCACCGCCGACACGTTGCGTCCACGCGTCGGCACACCCGAACTCGTTCCGAGAAAAGTTATCTCCATAACCATTTAACAGGATAAAGAAACCGGGGAAAGGGGTAAATGGGGAAACGGTTAAAAGGGGAAAGCAAACAGCATTCGTCTTTAACCCTTTCGCCCTTTACACGTTTCCCCTTTCCCCTCTTGTTAATCATCCGCGAGCGAGTTCAATTCGTGCGGGCGGGTTTGCGCGGGAGCCGCTGGTCGGACATCGCGGCATTATAGACGAAGGCGGCGATGATGACGGCGGCCTGCTTTACGTCGTCCGCCTGTATGCGGTCGAGCGTGTCCTGATTCGAGTGCCAAGTGCGCGTGCCGTATTCGAGGTCGTCCTGTAGAAAATCAAGTCCGGGCAAGCCGATGGCGTCGAAGGAGAGGAAGTCCGAGCCGCCCGCGTTCGAGACGGTGATCGTCTCCGCGCCCAACTCGCGGAAGGGTTGCAGCCAACGGCGAAACGTCGGGCGCAGGGGTTCGTTGCCTTGCAGGTAGATGCCGCGAATCTTGCCCGTCCCGCTGTCGGCGTTGAAGTAGACGTTGAATTTGTCGTACTCCGTTTTATAAATCGGCGGCGCGGCGGGGGTCGCCGTGGGCGAGGGGGCCGCGCCGCTAATCGCGTTGACGACCGTGCTCTCGTCGCCGCCCGTGACGGGGCCGAAGTGTTCGCGCACGTAGGCGCGCGAGCCGAGCAAGCCCTGCTCCTCGCCGCTCCACAGTGCGATGCGAATCGTGCGGCGCGGTTGCAGGTTGAGCGCGCGAAGTATTCGCACGGCCTCCATCATCATGGCGACTCCGGCGGCATTGTCGGTCGCGCCCGTCGCCAGATGCCACGAGTCGAGGTGCGCGCCGAGCATGACGACTTCGTCTTTCAAGTCGCTGCCCGCAATCTCGGCGACGGTGTTGTAGCTCATCAGGTCGTCCGAGTGAAACTCGACGGCGAGGTTAACATTCATCCGCACGCGCTGGCCCGCCCTGAGCATCCGCACGAGACGATTGAAGTGATCGTTGGAGACGCCGATTTGCGGGATGATGGCGGGAGCGTCCGCGCGCCACGGGCCGATGCGTTTCTCAAACGGCGTGTCGAAGGGCTGCGGCACGCTCGCCGATTGGACGAACTGCAACATGCCGCCGTCGCCGCCGACGCTCGCGCTGGCGAGCAAGCCCACGCCCTCTTCGTAGTAGAACTGCGTCTTGCGGTCTTCAAATTTCGCCGCCGCAATCTCCTCCGGCGTCCGCTGCCGTGCGGGACGGCGCGCGACGGTCGCGGGGTCGGGCGCGTTCGCCAGTTCCAACAACTCCTTCTCCGAGAGACGCTGCGCGACGGGGTCGAACTTCGCGCGTAACTCGCGCACCGCGCCCGTCAGGACAATCGCGCCCTTGAGTCGCCCCTTGTACTTCTGCAACTCCTCTTCCGTCTTGGCCTCGATGTAGAAGACCTCGCCCGTGAGCGCGCCCTTCGTTCCGGGCGACCACGCGCGCGGGTAAGCGAGCAGCGGAAAAGCCAGCGGCTCCGTCACTTCGGCGGAGAAACGCCGGAGCGTCCAGCCGCGACCGAACGGCCCCCACGCTTCGAGATGCGCGTTCGTGAGTCCCCATTCGGAAAGCTTGTCGCGCGTCCAGATGTTCGCGCGCTTCAACCCGGGCGAGCCGGTCAAGCGCGGCCCGATAACCTCCGTGATGTGGCTCAAAGTCTGCATCAACTGTGAACGCTTCAAGCCCTCTTCCTTGATGCGCTCGATGGGGTCGGTCGTGGGAGTCGGCTGCGGCGTGGCCTGCGCGGCAGGACGAACGGGCGTTGGGGGCGGCGGCGTTGGGGTCGGCTGTTGACCGAGCGCGGTCAGGTTCTGCAAGAGCAGCAGACAGAGCAGCAGCGCGGAGGCTGCGCGGCGTCGTGACATCGGATGAAGTCTCCTGAGAAAGTAACTTTGATGCCCCCAGACAGGGCAGGATATTTTCAACTCAACGGCTGAGCGTCTTCAGCTTCGGACGTGTTGGAAGCGAAACGATTAATACTCTGTTCAATTCACGAAAGTTTCAGTCCGCATGTCAGGCTGACGATGGCGTTCGATGCGTTGGATGCAAATCCAAAAATCGAAACGCTTGCGCCCGCAAACAACGACGGAGGCCGCGAAATTCATATCGTCGGCCTCCGTCCGTTGAGATAGCGTCCTCGCCCTTGTTTTAACTGACGACGCGGTCTGCGCCGCTCGTCTGCGGGGCGGGCGTGCCGAGCGGCGTCTCGACGGGTTCGCTGCGCCAGCCGCACTCTTCGCGGACGCACATCCGCGTCATGCCCTTCTTCGTGAACTTCTCAAGGATGAACGGCGCGGCGCATTGCGGGCACTTCTCCGCGATGGGCTTGTCCCAGTAAACCGCGTCGCACTTCGGATACTCCGAGCAGCCGTAGAAGGCTTTGCCGCGTTTCGATTTCTTGACGACGATCTCGCCCTTGCAGCCCGGTCGCGGGCAGGCGATGCCGGTCGTCTCGCGCTTGATGTATTTGCACGTCGGGTAGTTGGCGCAGGAGACAAACTCGCCGAAGCGTCCGTGCCTGCGGACGAGTTGCGCGTTGTCCACCGGGCAGGTTTCGTCGAGCGGGACGGGTGCGGGCGCGACCGTTCCGCTGCGGCTGATCTTGCGGATGTTGCGGCATTCGGGATAACCCGTGCAGCCCAAAAACTGCCCGAACCGCCCGCGCTTCAAAGCCATCGGCTTGCCGCACAACTCGCACGTCTCATCCTCCGGCTCCGCGCTCGCGCCGTCCGCGCCTTCGCCCTTCGCTGCCGTCGCGCCGTCTTCGCCCGCCGCTGTTTGCGGCTTGGCAATCTCGCGCGTCGTGCGGCACTCGGGATAGTTCGAGCAGGAGAGAAACTGTCCGAAGCGTCCGAACTTGATGACCATCTGTAAGCCGCAGTTATCGCAGACTTCGTCGGTCGGGATGGCCTGCTGCTTGGCGGCCTTCATCTGTTTTTCGGCGACCTTCAAATCGCGCGCAAACTTCCCGTAAAACTCGTGGAGCGCCGTCGTCCACTTCATCTTGCCGTCTTCGATCTCGTCGAGTTCGCCCTCCATCCGCGCCGTGTAGGACTCGTTGAAGAGGTCGTCGAAACTGGCGACGAGCAAATCGTTGACGGTCGTTCCCAGAGCCGTCGGATGAAAACGGCTCTCGACCTTTTCGACGTACTCGCGGTCGAGAATCGTCGTCATAATCGAAGCGTAGGTCGAGGGCCGACCGATGCCCTTCTCTTCCAGAGCCTTGACGAGCGTGGCTTCGGTGTAGCGCGGCGGCGGCTCGGTGAAATGCTGCTCGGGCGTCAGGCGGTTGAGCTTGAGCGTCTCGCCCTTTTCAACTAAGGGCAGCTTGCGTGCTGCTTCGTCGTCGTCGTCCTCGGCCTTTTCGTCGCGCCCCTCTTCATAGACGCGCAGGAAGCCGTCGAACTTCAAGACGGAGCCGGTCGCGCGGAAGAGAAAACGTCCGGCCTCAATATCTATGGTCGTCTGGTCGAAGACGGCGGGCGTCATCTGCGAGGCGACGAAGCGTTGCCAGATAAGGCGATAGAGTTTCAACTCTTCCTTGTTGAGGAAGCGAGCGACCGCGTCGGGCGTGTGCGCCACGTCGGTCGGGCGAATCGCTTCGTGCGCGTCCTGCGCGTCCTTCTTCGAGCGATAGTGGATGGCCTTCTCCGGCAGATATTGCGGCCCGTACTGCGTCCCGACGAAATCACGCACTTCGCCGAGCGCGGCCTCGGAGACGCGCGTCGAATCGGTTCGCATGTAGGTGATGAGGCCGACCGAGCCTTCCGCGCCGAGTTCCACGCCCTCGTAGAGCTTCTGCGCGAGCATCATCGTCTTCTTCACGGCGAAGCCGAGTTTGCGCGAGGCTTCCTGTTGCAACTTCGAGGTGATGAACGGCGGGACGGGATTGCGTTTCCGCTCTTTCGTGGAAACGTCGGCGACGTTGAAAGTTTGTTTCGCCGCTTCTTCGACAATCGCCTGCGCCTGTGCTTCGTCTGAAATCAGGATTTCGTTCTTCTTGATGTCCGCGTCGAAGCCGCCGGTCTTGACGGTCTGCTCGCCGACTTTGAAGAGTCGCGCGTCGAAGGCGGGCGGAAGTTTCGCTTCAAGGTTGGCGTTGATCGTCCAGTATTCGGTCTTAATAAACTTTTCGATGTCGCGTTCGCGCTCGACCACCATGCGGAGTGCGACCGACTGCACGCGCCCCGCGCTCAGACGCCCGCCGACCGTCCGGCACAGAAGCGGCGAGACTTTGTAGCCGACGAGACGGTCGAGCACGCGTCGCGCCTGCTGCGCGTCCACGAGGTTCTTATCAATCTCCTTCGGGTGCTGGAAAGCATCCTGCACGGCGCGCTTCGTAATCTCGTTGAACATCACGCGGAAGGAGGGCTTCTTGGGTCGCTTCGGGACGATCTCCTCGGCGAGATGCTGGCAGATGGCTTCGCCTTCGCGGTCGGGGTCGGCGGCCAGATAGATGGCTTCGGCATCCTTCGCCGCCTTCTTCAACTCCGTGACGTGCCGCTTCGCCTTGTCCGTGACGACGTAGGTCGGCTCGAAATCGTGCTCCACGTCAACGCCCAGACCCTTCGACGGCAAGTCCTTGATGTGGCCGTAGGAGGCCATCACCTTGTAATCCGAGCCCAGATATTTATTGATGGTCTTCGCCTTCGCGGGCGACTCAACGATGACTAAATTCTTCGCCATTTTGCTTTAGTGACGAGTGACGAGTGACGTTTCGGACAAGTTGAAACCCTTGCTCTTTTTGCGTCGCCTGTCGCTTGCTACCGTTCACTCCTTTTTTAGACATCCTTTAGATGCACAATCGAGCCTTCGCGCTCGCCAAGAAACTCAAAAGAAAGGCTAACTCGAACGAAATAAAGGGCTTTCAGCGTTTACGCGTCCCTTCTTTGTCGCCCGTTTGTTCACAGCTTGCGGACGAAACACTTGCCCGGCAGTTGCCTGACGAGTTCGCGCATCTCCAACGCGAAGAGTGCGCCTGTCAGGGCTTGCACCGTGAGCTTGCTCGATTCGGCGAGCGCGTCAATGTGCGCGGGGTCGTCCGCCGAGAGCAGGGAGAAGACGGCGCGCTCCGTCTCCGACAAATCGTCCGGCGCGTGCACGCTCAACTCGCCGCTCGCGCCCCGCTCACGCTTCTTCTTCGTCTCGGGCGGCAGCAGTCGCGCGGCGATGTCGGGCGGCAACTCCGAGGCGATGTCCTGCCATTGCTGCACGAGTTTCGCGCCCGCGCTCTTGATGAGATAGTTCGTCCCGAACGAGTTGCGCGAAGTGACGTTTCCGGGCACGGCGAACACTTCCCTGTTCTGCTCCATCGCCAAACGCGCCGTGATCAGAGAGCCGGAGTTCTCCGCCGCTTCCACGACCACGACGCCCAGACTCAGACCGCTGATGATGCGGTTGCGATACGGAAAGTTTTCCGCGACGGGCGGCGTCCCCAATGGAAACTGCGAGACGAGCGCGCCGCCCCGCTCCAAAATCTCCGCGCTCAACCTGCGATGGTCGCGCGGGTAAACGTCGTCCACGCCCGTCCCCAGAACGGCCACCGTCCGCCCGCCCGCGTCGAGCGCGCCGCGATGCGCCGCCGCGTCAATCCCGCGCGCCAGACCCGACACAATCGTCACGCCGCGCGCCGCCAACTCCCGCGCGATGAGCAGCGCGACGTTCTGCCCGTAGGTCGAAGAGCGGCGCGAGCCGACCAGCGCGACACACGGCGCGTCCAGACAGGTCTCCCAGTCGCCCCTCACGTAGAGCGTGATCGGCGGGTCGGCAATCTCGCGCAAGAGTGCCGGATACGTGCCGTCGTCCAAAATCAAAACGTCCGCGCCGAGCGCGCGCAGACGCTCCAACTCGGCTTCGGCCTCCGCGTGCCGGTCGCGCCGCATGATGCTCTCAATCGTCTCGGGCCGCAAACGCAGACGCTCCAACTCCGCGCGCAAAGCCCCGTAGACGCCTTCAGCCGAACCGAAACGCTCCAACAGTTTCGCCGCCGCACGCGGCCCCACTCCCGGCGTCATGTTGAGGGCAATCCAGTCGCGCATAAAAGTTAGGGATGAGGGCGGAGGGATGAGGGATGAATAAGAGAAGATTTAATGATTGAATCATCGGTTCATTTCATCATTGCACCAATGAACAAATGTTCAGATGATTCAATCATTTCATCCCTCATCCCTCATCCCTCATCCCTAAAATTTTGGCGGAGGCGTGTGGGAATCGAACCCACCCAAGCCTGTTGTCACAGGCTCACAGACGGTTTTGAAGACCGCGCCATTCACCAGAACAGATGCGCCTCCCTTTTGTTCCATGCGAGGCCGAAACGAACACAGACCCTACGCGCCGCAAGCCTGACTGTCAAGCCGCTTCCTCCGCACGAGCTTCCGCGCCGCCTCACAAGTGATTTCTTTACTGTAGTTTACAGCCGCTCCGGCGTCCGCCTCCGCGACCTTTCCCCGTCGCTTGACGACGGGGCTGCGTTTGGTTATTATTTTTCGAACGAACGTTCGAACGAGTACGCGTCAACGGCATCTCAAGATTCTGACGCCGGAAGCGACGGGTTCACGTTCCAGAGATCTGCGAGCAGCTTTTTTGGAGTTGAAGGACTGAATGATAAATTTTGAAACGACACCGGAACGATACAAGCATTGGAAGCTGAAGATTGAGGGCGCGGTCGCCACGCTCTCGATGGACGTGCAGGAGGACGAGACGCTGGCCGACGGCTACAAGTTGAAGCTCAACTCTTATGATCTGGGCGTTGACATCGAACTGGCCGACGCGGTCGGGCGTCTGCGCTTCGAGCATCCGGAAGTGCGCGTCGTGCTCGTCACGAGCCTCAAGCCGCGCATCTTCTGCGCGGGCGCGAACATCTACATGCTCGGCACGTCATCCCACGCCTTCAAGGTCAACTTCTGCAAGTTTACCAACGAGACGCGCTGCGCCATCGAAGACGCTTCGCTGCATTCCGGCCAACGTTACGTCGCCGCCCTGAACGGCACGGCCTCCGGCGGCGGCTACGAACTCGCCATCGCCTGCGACGAAATCTATCTCGTAGACGACGGCAACTCCTCCGTCTCGCTGCCGGAAGTGCCTCTGCTCGGCGTGCTCCCCGGCACGGGCGGGCTGACGCGTCTGGTTGACAAGCGCAAGGTTCGACGCGACCGCGCCGACGTTTTCTCGACGCTCGCCGAAGGTCTGAAAGGCAAGCGCGCCAAGGAGTGGGGCTTGATTGACGGCTACTTCGCGACCAGCAAATTTTCTGAGGAAGTCGCCGCGCGCGTCCGCTCCATCGTCGAGGCTCAGGGCGAGCCGTCGGGCGCAGGCATCAAACTCAACCCGCTCGAAGTCGAGGCGCGAGAGGACGGGCGCGAGTACAAGTACGTGAGTTTGAAGTTGCACCGCGAGAAGCGATACGCAGACCTGACCGTGCGCGCCCCCGAAGGCGACAGCCCCGCGACGATTGAAGAGATCGAGCGGCTCGGCGACGCTTACTGGCCGCTTCGCGCCTACCGCGAGTTGGACAACGCGCTCCTGCACCTGCGGATGAACGAACTCGAAATCGGCCTCGTCTGCTTGCGCACGCAGGGCGACATCGCCGCCGTTCTCGCCGCCGACGAAACGCTGAACCGCCACCGCGACCATTGGCTCGTGCGTGAGATCATCCTCCACATGGCGCGCGTGCTGCGTCGTCTGGATTTGACGGCCAAGAGTTTCTTCGCGCTCGTCGAGCCCGGCAGTTGCTTCGCCGGAAATCTCCTCGAACTCGCGCTCTCCGCCGACCGCACGTACATGCTCAACTCCGAGGATGAACGAGTTGAGATGGCCGCCGGGGAGTTGAACGCGGGCGCGCTGCCGATGTCGAACGGGCTGACGCGGATGCTCTCGCGCTTCCTCGCCGAACCCGCGCGGGTCGAAGATATATTCGCGCACGCGGGCACGTTCGACACAGCGTCCGCCGAACAGTTCGGGCTTGTCACCTTCGCGCCGGACGACTTGGACTGGGAGGACGAGATTCGCGTCGCCATCGAGGAGCGCACGTCGCTCTCGCCCGACGCGCTCACCGGCATGGAAGCGTCTCTCCGCTTCGCCGGGCCGGAAACGCTCGACACCAAAATCTACGGACGCCTGACCGCGTGGCAAAACTGGATTTTCCAACGCCCCAACGCCGTCGGCGAACACGGCGCGCTCACCAACTACGGAAAACCCACACAGGCGCAGTTCGATTACAGAAGGACGTAAAGGAAGTAAATCGTGAATCGTCAATCGTAAATAGAAAGAACAGGATTTTATCTATTCACGATTGACGATTCACGATTCACGAGGTTTGAAATCATGAGCATGAATTTATACGAACGCATTCCGAATAACGTGAACTTGTCGGAAGACAAGAAGCTTCAACGCGCGTTGGAGAAGTGGCTGCCGAACTATCTGGATTGGTGGCGCGAGATGGGGCCGGACGGGTTTCAGGATAAGGAAGTCTACCTGCGGACGGCCATCAGCGTCGAGCCGGAGGGTTGGGCGAATTTCGATTACATCAAGATGCCGGACTATCGTTGGGGCATCTTTCTGAAGCCCGCCGACCCGGACGCGAAAGTCGGCTTCGGCGACAACCACGGGATGCCCGCCTATCAGGAAGTGCCGGGCGAGTTTCGCAACGCGCTGCGGCGCATCATCGTCACGCAGGGCGACACCGAGCCCGCCTCCGTCGAGCAGCAACGCGAACTCGGCAAGACCTGCCCTTCGCTCTACGACCTGCGGAATCTCTTTCAAGTAAACGTCGAAGAGGGACGCCACCTCTGGGCGATGGTCTATCTGCTGCAACGCTACTTCGGGCGCGACGGGCGCGACGAAGCCGACGGCCTCTTAGAACGCCGCAGCGGCAACCCCGACAAGCCGCGCATCCTCGAAGCCTTCAACCAGCCCTGCGACGATTGGTTGAACTTCTTCTGCTTCACGATGTTCACCGACCGCGACGGCAAATACCAACTCGCCGCGCTCGCCGAGTCGGGCTTCGAGCCGCTGGCGCGCACCTGCCAGTTTATGTTGACCGAAGAGGCGCATCATCTTTTCGTCGGCGAAACGGGCGTCGGTCGCGTCGTCAAACGCACCGCGCAACTCATGCGGGAAGCGAAGGGCGGCGACGTGCGCGAGGCGGGCGGCATCCCGCTCGACATCATTCAACGCTATATCAATTTCTGGTTCAGCTACTCGCTCGACCTCTTCGGCGGCGAGATCAGTTCCAACTCGGCGGACTTCTTCGCCGCCGGACTGAAAGGGCGTTACAAGGAGCAGGAGCAGTACGAAGACCACATCGCCGCCGACGGAAACTTCATGCTCACGGTCGTCGAAGGCGGACTGCTCAAGCAGCGCGAAGTGCCCTTGCGCAACGCGCTCAACGAAGTGCTGCGCGGCGAATACGTCAAAGACTGCGAGCGCGCCATGACGCGTTGGAACAAGTACTTGGCCGAGGAGGGCACGGACGCGCGGCTCTATCTGCCGAGCACGCGCTTTCACCGCCACGTCGGGGAGTTCGCCGGTCACACCTTCGACGTTGAAGGCAACGTCATCACGCCCGAAGAGTTCGCCGCGCGCAGGGACGGGTGGCTGCCCACGCTCGCCGATAGAGAGTACGTCCGCAGCCTCATGCATCCCGTCACGGAACCCGGCAAAATCGCCAACTGGGTCGCCCCGCCCAACGCCGGAATCAAAGGCAAGCCGTTCGATTTCGAATACGTCAGGCTGTAGTGAATTTAATCATCGGTTTATCGGTTCATTGATTCATTAAAAGCATCAGTCAACGAACCGATGAACCGATGAGTCAATGAACCGATGAACCGATGAGTCAATCGCTCGATTTCACGCGCTACGATCAGAAGTTGGAGTTTATCCTGCGCAACGCGGCGCGCATCTTCGCCGAGAAGGGTTATCACTCGACCTCGATGCGCGACATCTCGCGCGAGACGCGCGTGAGCCTCGCGGGGCTTTATTACTACTGCAAATCCAAAGAGGAGCTCCTCTT
>DATLMV010000045.1:0-41771 GCA_035537095.1 Pyrinomonadaceae bacterium | reverse complement strand
AAAGCCCACACAGTCAAGATAGCCTTGACCTGTGGAGCCTTGTTCGCAGAGCAGATTACACCTTTAAGCCGCGCCGTGCAATACTGACTTTATGGTCAAGTCACCGACTTTATAGTCAAAACGGACTTTGTGGGCAAAGCCTGTAAAGTGGGGCTTTGCACATTTATTCAGAAAGTCTGCATAACAGGGTCTAGTCTAACCATTCATGCAACGATAATGCAGGATTAGTGCATATTTGCCCACTTTTTGGGCAAAGCTACCTTAAACCTTCAGACGTTATCGGACGCGAGGCGGTCAGTATACGGCGGGATTGATGTTTGGTGGGTCGAAGCTATGCGCCGGGTTCGACTTTGCGGGGGCGTAGTTGGTTGTGGTCAGAGTTGCGGTTGGGGTCTTCCGGGGCGTGAGCAGTTTCTCGCCTCGGCGATGTTGAAAGAGTCTTAAGTCAGCGTGAGACTTCGCCGACGTACAGGGGATGCGTGTTGCGCTTGTGAAATTTCCGGTGGCGTTAAATCTCCACTTGTGAACCCATCTCGACCACGCGGTCGGGCGGGAGGCAGAAGTAGGCGGTGGCGCTCGTCGCGTTTTGTGAGATGAGTGAGAACATCCGCTCGCGCCAGAGCGCCATGCCGGGGCGTTTGCTGGCGATGATGGTTTCCCGACCGAGGAAGTATGTGATCTCTTTCGGGTCGAGATCGAACCCCGGCAACGCGATGCTTTCGAGCGCCTTCGGGATGTCGGGGTCTTCCATGAAGCCGTAGAAGACTCTGAGACGATAGAAGCCGAGTCCGATGGGTTCGATCTCCACGCGCTCCGTAGGTTCGACGTACGGGACTTGTCTCGTCTTGACGGTTAAGAACAGCACCCGCTCGTGGAGCACTTTGTTGTGTTCGAGATTATGTATGAGCGCGGGCGGGGTGCGCGTCGCGTTGCCGTTCATGAAGATAGCCATGCCGCTGACGCGTGACGGGGGTCGTTGTGCAATCTCTTGTAGAAATTCGTCGAGTGGTCGCGCGTCGGATTGAATGCGTTCGGCGAGGATGCGTCGTCCCTTTTTCCATGTGGTCATCACGATAAAGATGAACGCTGCGAGCAGCAGCGGGAACCATCCGCCATGCGCGACCTTGGTGATGTTTGCGCTGAAGAACGAGAGGTCAATGATGAGGAAGAGGGAGGTCAACGAACCCGCCGCCAGCAGGCTCCATCCCCACACCTTGCGCGCGACGACGAAGAGCAGGATGCTCGTAATCACCATCGCGGAAGTGACGGCAATGCCGTAAGCGGCGGCGAGATTGCTCGACGTGCGGAAACCCAGAACGACGCCGATGCAGCCGAACATCAGCGCCCAATTGACCGCCGGAATGTATATCTGTCCATACTCGATGCTCGACGTGTGGTTAATCTTGAGGCGCGGGCTGAAACCGAGTTGGATGGCCTGCATTGTCAGCGAAAACGCGCTGGTGATGACGGCCTGCGAAGCGATGACCGCCGCCGCCGTCGCCAGTACGACCAAAGGGTAGAGCGCCCAAGAGGGCGCGAGCCTGTAGAAGGGATTCTCCGCCGCCAGAGGGTTCTCGATGAGCAGCGCGCCCTGTCCGAAGTAGTTGAGCAGAAGGCAGGGCAGCACGATGATGAACCAGACGAGACGGATGGGCCGCTTACCGAAGTGGCCCATGTCTGCGTACAAAGACTCGCCGCCCGTGACGACGAGAAAGACCGAGGCGAGAATCAGGAAACCGTGCCAGCCGTTGCGGACGAAGAAATCAATACCGTGCAGCGGATTGATGGCGGCGAGCACTTCGGGATGGCGTAGAATCTGCGCGACGCCGAGCAGCGCCAATGCCGCGAACCAGACGAACGTGACGGGGCCGAACACTCTGCCGATGCCTGCCGTCCCGCGTTGCTGGATGAGAAAAAGCGCGACGATAATCACAATCGTGATCGGCACGACGTAGGGACTGAAGAGCGGCGTTGCGACGTTCAATCCTTCCATCGCGCTGAGTATCGAGATGGCCGGAGTGATGACGCCGTCGCCGTAGAGCAGCGCGGCCCCGAAGATACCTATCAGGATGAGAAACGGTCGCTCGCTTCTCCCCGAAGGCTTGATGGGAGTGGAGAGAGCCGTCAGCGAGAGGACGCCGCCTTCGCCTTGATTGTCGGCGCGTAGCACGAAGCGCAGATACTTGATCGAGATAATGAGGACGAGCGACCAGAAGATGAGCGACAGCACGCCGAAGATATTTTGCGGCGTCGGGGCAATCGCGTGCGGGCCGTGAAAACACTCTCGGAGCGCATAGAGCGGACTCGTCCCGATGTCGCCATAGACGACGCCGAGCGCCGCGAGTGAGAGCACGAAGAGATAACGCCCGCGCGGCTTCACGCGCGGAATATGCGCGCCCGTCGAGGTGGTGTGAATATTGGTCGTTGCTGTCTGTGCCATATTTGTCCCGTCAAAAAAAGTCGCGGAGAGCTACCCCGAAACGTCTCTCGCCTGCTTGCAATCGAGAAGATTATACTTGCAGTCCAAGCTCAGGCTAACATAAATCGGGCGTTTGAGTTGTGCAGTTGGGATTAGCCGCTCGGCATAGGATGGCATCAACGTTATCAGGATTTTGTAGAGACGCGGCGGGGCGGACTATCTTGACACCCACCCGACGCGGGAATATCTTGCTACCGTCAAAGGGTTGCATGCAAGCTGAACGAGAGCGCGTCGGCGTCCGCGTCGCTCTCTCCGACGACGCGCCGGAAACTCCCGCAACCCCCACACCGCCCCGGCAGAAAGAGAACAGCCCATGCACATCTCCCGCAGCAGCAAACGGAATCAGCCGCGCCCGGCAGCACGCACACGGGTACAGACGCCGCCGACCGCATTGCGTTTGAATTAGATTTTGTTATCCGGTTTTTCCCTTCACGAAAGAGATACTTATATGTTCAGACATCGCCCGTTCTTCCTCGCTTGCGCGTTCGTGTGTGCCGCGTCGTTCTGCGCGTTCGTCGCGTCGGGTCAGGAGAGGCGTGCGAGCGTCGTGCCGAACGCTTCGCTTGCGCTTGCGCCGTGCGAGGTGGCGAGCGCGCGCGAAGGCTCGAAGGAGCAGGCGCGTTGCGGGACGTTTGAAGTCTTCGAGAATCGCGCGGCGCGCAAAGGGCGCAAGATTGCGCTCAAGATCGTCGTCTTTCCGGCGACGGGCGCAGACAAAGCGCCCGACCCTCTGTTCTACATACCGGGCGGGCCGGGTTCTTCCGCGACGGAAGATGCGCCCTACATCGCGCAGCAGTTCGCCGCCGTTCGCACGCGCCGCGACCTCGTCTTTGTTGACCAGCGCGGCACGGGCGGCTCGAACCCGCTCGACTGCGTTTTGTTCGACCCTCAAGACCTGCAAAGTTATCTCGGCGACTTTTTCCCGCTCGCTGCCGTGCGCAAGTGTCGCGAGCTTCTGGAAACCAGAGCCGACCTCAAGCTCTACACGACGCACATCGCGATGGACGATTTGAACGAAGTCCGCGCCGCGCTCGGCTACGAGCGAATCAACATCAGCGGCGGCTCTTACGGCACGCGCGCGACACAAGATTTTCTCAAACGTCATCGCCAACACGTCCGCACGGTCGTCTTGCAAGGTCTCTCCCCGACCAATCAACTGATGCCGCGCGATTTTCCGCAACACACGGAACGCGCGCTGCGCGGCGTCACGGATGAGTGCGCGGCGGACGAGGCATGTCGCGCGGCCTTCCCCAACCTGCGGGCCGAAGTGAAAGCGGTGCTCGAAAGATTATTGCGCGGGCCGGTCGAGGTTGAAGTGAAGCGTCAGCCGGAGGGCGAGAGCGTCCGCGTCCGTCTCTCGCGCGACCTCGCGGGCGAGGCTCTCCGATACATGCTCTACCAGCCGGGCGCGGCGGGCCGGATTCCGCTCCTCATCCATCTGGCCGCCGGAGGCAACTTCACGCCGCTGGCCGAGTCCGCCCTTTTTTATCGCCAGCGGCTTGTCGCCACCGGCAGCAACGGCATGTACCTGTCCGTGACCTGCGCCGAAGACCTCCCCTGGATCAAGCCCGCCGAAGGCGAACGCAACGCCGCCGACACGTTCCTCGGCGACTACCGCTTGCGCCAGCAACGCGCGGCCTGCGCGCTCTGGCCGCGCGCCGCTATCCCGAAAGACTACGCGCAGCCCACGCGCTCCGACGTACCCGCGCTGATTTTAACGGGACAATGGGATCCCGTGACGCCGCCCGTCTATGGCGAGACGGCGGCCAGACATCTCCCCAACAGTTTGCACGCGGTCGTCCCGCACGGCGGTCACGCCTTCGGCGGACTCGAAGGAACCGACTGCGTGCAGAATCTCATCACGGAGTTCGTCAATCGCGGGACTGTCAAAGGTCTGGATACTTCCTGCCTCAACAACATCCGCCGCAGAGGCTTTCTCTTGAAACTGGCTGAACCGAAGAAACAATAAAAACGATAGCGGCAACAGAGACGACGAAGGCAAACTTCGCAAGCTGCAACATTTGATCAGCCGCAACTGTTCGTCAGCGGTGGCCGTGCGTAAGCTGCGACGGTTCGCGGCGCTCTCTGCGCGCGGTACGTGCGGGATTGCTACTTCTGCGAGAGGTAGTTTAAGAGGGGACGTTGTGCGTGTGCGCGCGACGGAAGATTTCGGTGAGTCGTTGCATCTCCTGCTCGACGGCGGGCGTGTCGGCGTCGTTGATGTCGGGCGCGACGACGACGAAAAGACCGCGCGTGCCGACCCATTCGACACGGTAAGCCTTGAGATCACGGAGCGCGTCTCTGTCGAACTGCTCGACGTGTCCCGGCCCTAAAAAGTTTGCCCAGAAGACGCCCGCGAACATCGGGTCGTAGGTGACGGCCACGTCGTAGAGAGATGTCCGGAGTCGTTCCCAACGCGCGGCGGGATGCATGGCAGCAAACTCCGTGTCGGCGGGAGAATGCGTGCGCGTGAAGCAATCGAGAAGGACGGCGGAGCGGCGGGGCGTGTCGAACGCGGCGCGCGGAAACGTAATGCTGATGATGTTGTAGCCGTTAACGCGTCCGGCTTCGTGATCGTAGGACGAGAGTGCGAGCGAGAGAACCCAAGGGTGCGGCGTGCTGCCGCCCGTGCGCAGATAGACGTGGGGCGCATCGTCCGCGACGCCCTCGAACAACTCCGCGCCGATGCTCGCGGCGTCTGCAACCTGCACCGCCTCGCGCGGGCCTTCCGGCTTGAGTTCACGCCATTCCGGAAGGCCGGTAATTCCGGCGGACGCGGCCTCTCGCATGATGCGCTGCGGGAATTTGCGGTCGGCCCAATCGTGGAAGCGCGACACGCATCGCCACAGGACGGCGTGGCTATCGCTCAAGGGGTTCGTCATAATGGGATGAGAGCGTTTTTCGCGCCGATGTAGAAGACGCGGAAGCCGTAGGTGCTCTTGAGATAACCGCTCGCTTTCGCCGCCGCTTCGGTGGGGAACAGGTAGTTGATTGATTTGACAACATCGCCCGCCGGAGTCTTCATGCCGACAATCAGCGCGTAGTCCGCCGCCTGATCAACCGGAACAGCCGACATGCTGTGTTTGATGTCCCAGAGTTCACCCTTATCGGGTACGAAGTTGTCGGCGGTGCGCGGCTTGGTGAGCTTCTTGCCGCCCGACGATGTGAACTTCACTTTCTGGAAAGCCTTGCCGCCAAGGTCAGGCACGTTGAGCTTGGCAAACATCTCGAACATCGGCCCCTTGAGCGCCGCGCCCTGTCGCGGGTCGGCCTTAATCATCGCCGCGGCAATCCGATTGAACTCGTCGAGGTTGCCTCCGACCTTCGCGGGGACGACGTTCGTCACGTAGCGCACGAAGGTGCGATAGGCGGCGGCGGGGCTGGCTTTGTCGGCGTCGGAGAGAAAGTCCGCGAGCTTGATGAAGTCAACGTCGGTCAGGCCCGCTTCGGTGATGGCCTTCAGGAGCGCGGGGCGCGTCTTCAACTTGTCGAGAATCTTGCCCGTCTTCATGCTCTTCGGAAGCGCGGCGACGATGTCGGCCTCCGAGGTCAGTTTCTTCGCCGCCTTCGCGACGGCGGGCGCGACTTCCTTCAAATACTTCTCAATCGCGTGC
This sequence comes from Pyrinomonadaceae bacterium, assembly GCA_035537095.1. Lineage (GTDB taxonomy): Bacteria > Acidobacteriota > Blastocatellia > Pyrinomonadales > Pyrinomonadaceae > DASWNP01. The sequence goes on along the minus strand of DATLMV010000045.1, from coordinate 35,678 downwards.
ACGTCCACCTTGCAGGGCGACGCGCAGCCGAGCAGCCAGCGCATCACGCCATGATTCAGATCGGCGAAACGCTCCTGCGCCCAAACAGGCAGCTTGCGCAAACGCTCGGCGGCCTCCTCCGAGACGTTGACGAGAATCTTGTAGGGGATGCCGAGCGTCTTCTTGGCCCACGCGTGCGCCGCCGAGAGCGCCTTGACGCCCTTGAGAGCCGCGCGCATGGCGTCAACCGGCGGGCCCGTCAGAGCCTTCGCCGCTTTCCCGAGTTTGACGATGGTCGGGAACTTGGCGATCAGTCCGGCAATCTTCGCGCCCTTGCCCGCCCACTTGGCGGCGGTCGCCGCGCCGCCCGTGAAGAAGAACATGGCGATTTCCGCAATCGCGTAGCCGATCACCCAGCCGCGAAAATGCCAGCGCGACCAGACGCTCGGATGGTTCCACTTGTCGTCGAGCCAGCCGAGAAACGCCGCCTTCACATCCTCATACTTGAGATTGGAAACGTCATTCCAGAGCTTCGTGATGTCGTTGACAATCTCGCCGGTGATGAGGCTCTTGAGGATGTCGTAGACCATCTTCAGCAGGTCGTAGATGCCGACGAAGATGTCCACGATGGATTCGAGCGCGCCGTGCAGAATCCCTGCGATGAAGGCGACCGTGCCGACGACCAAATCTCTGACGGTGGCCCACGTCTCGTAGCTGATCGAGCCGGAGGAGACGACCCCGTGCAGGCTCTTGGCAAATTCACGACCCGGAATCCAGATTTGTCCTCCGGCTATCGTCTTCGTCTCATCCCACGACGCGCTCTCCGAAGGCTTGTAAATCCATTTGCGGCCCGCCTCCTGATTGACGAGCACCAGCACGTTGACGTAGAAGCGCGCGTCCTGCCCCCATTCGATAGCGTCTCCCTTGTAGTACTGCCGCACGATGTCGAGCGCGCTCTCGCCCGTCTTGATGCGGTGCAGCGTCGCCTGCGGGTCGGGCAGGTCGGTGTTGACCAGACCCTTCATGATGTAGCCAGCGGTTCCGTCGTCGAGAATCACGTAGAACCAATCGCCCATCAACTCGCGGTCAACGAAGAGACGCGTGTTGACCGGCAGGCGTTTGAGTTCTTTGCTCGACGTGGTGGGAAACTCGCGCAGCGCAACGTCCGTCACCTTGCCCGCTTTCATCGAGCCTTTATCGAAACCGTCGTAGCTGACGATGCCCGGCTTCTGAAGCTCCGTGCCCTCTTCCTGCTCCTCCTCTTCCCATTGCAGGTCGTCCTTCTCAAGCGGCGCTTTCTTCTTGCGCGCCTCTTGCAGCGTATGCAGGTTCTGCTCCAACCCATCGTATTCGGTCGAGATAATCGGCGTGACTGCGAGTTTCTGTGTGACGTTGGAGATGAGGCGGTCAAGTTCTTCGAGACTCAACTTATCGGCCTCGGCCTGAGTGATCGTACCGAGGGTCGGGTCAATAACTGTGGACTGGCGTTGAATGACGGGTTGGACGACGCGCGCGACGACGGCAGGCGACGTGGAAGCGGTGGCGACATGTTCGTCGCTTACCCGCGAGACAGAAGGCTCGGCGTGGCCTTGCTGGACGACGTGCGTCAGTTCGTGTGCGAGCAGGCGTTGGCCGGTGGAAGTCTGCGGGGCATACTGGCCCGCGCCGAAAATCACGTTGCGCCCGACCGTGTAGGCCAGAGCGTTGACGGACTGCGCCGACTCGGCGGCTCCCGCGTCCGTGTGCACGCGCACCTGACTGAAATCGTAACCGAAGCGCGGCTCGAACTGCGCGCGCAGGTCGGATGACAACGGCTGCCCGCCGTGGCTCGCGCCGCCCACGTATGCGTCCACGCTCGAAGGGGCTTCCGAACCCCCGCCGGACTCCCTCTTCGGCTGCAAGAGTTCGTCTTCCTCTTCTTCTTCTTCCGGCGACGCCTGCCGCTGAACTATCTCGTCTTCCTCCTCCTCTTCCTCCGGCGACGCCTGTCGCTGCACTTCTTCCTCTTCACACGTCGAACACTTCCGGCTGATCTGCGGCCTCTCCGACTGCCCGACGCGTACCACGTCCGCGCCATCCGCTCGCTTGCGGCTCAGTTGCAGTTCCTCTTCTTCTTCCTCTTCCTCTTCCGGCGACACCTGCCGTTGCACTTCTTTCTCTTCACATGCCGAACACATCCGTTGAATCTGCGGTCGCTCGAAATGCTCCACCCGGACAACGTCCGCGCCGCTCGCCTGCTGGCGGTTAAGTTCCAAACTCTCCTCGTCTTCTTCCTCTTCCTCCGTCAAGGCTCTCTGGACGTGCGACCCCGGAGCGGTTGCTGCGCCCGCCTTGCCCGGCACAGGGTTCTGCTCGCCGCCCCTGCCCATCATCCGCATCACCTGATCGGCCACGCGCTCGGCCTCCTGCTCGTGCACGTCGTCGGGTTGGCTGACGCGGAGTTTGGCTTGCAGCAGGCGGCCCACGGCGCGGTTGCCGATGGTGCGTTGGAGATGAAGCAGAGGATGTGCGGGGTTTGGCCCGTGTGTGGTTCGGACGCTGGCGGGCGCGTTTGTGGCGTGCGTCGTCCCGGCTTTACTTTCGGTCTGAGGTTGTCGCTCCAAACAGGCTATCTCCCCTGAAACAATATAACCGGATGGTCAAAAGAACAGGCGAAAGTCTTGCTGCGGATGTGGCCGAAATCGTCAACACATGCGACGGAGCTTTTTCCCGGCACGATGCATGCGACGGTGCGGAAAAGAGCGTGAAAGCGTGACCCGTGTGAATGAGGTGCGAAGTGTAGGATTTTGTTCTTCCGGTGTCAAGAATCTGCCTGTCGCCCGCGTGCTGGCGGAACGAGCGATAACCCCAACGACCATTCGCACGCCGAAATTAACCATCGTTTCGCCGACGCGAGTTTGCGTCTGTTTCAACTCAAAAGCTCGACCGCGCGCCACATGTACCAACTCGCCACCGACCTGTAGGGACGCCAACGCTCGGCGTACTGCTCGATCTCCTTCGGCTTGGGCGACTCCTTCAATCCGTAGAGCAGCGCGAAGCCTTTGCGGACGGCGTAGTCGCCGACGGGCAACACGTCCGGCCTCCCCAACCTGAACATCAGAAGCATCTCCACCGTCCAGCGACCGATGCCGCGCACCTGCGTGAGACTCTCGATAATCTCCTCGTCAGCCATACGTCGCAGGCGTGCGAGAGTTGGGACTGTGCCGTCGAGCGTCTTGGCGGCGAGGTCTTTGAGCGCGGCCAGCTTCGCGCCCGACAGGCCCGCGCCGCGCAACTCTTCATCGGACGCGGCGAGGATGTCTTCGGGATGCAGGCGGCCCTTTCCGAAGAGGGCCATGACGCGCCCGTGTATCGCTTCGGCGGCGTTGCCGTGAAGCTGCTGGAAGACGATGTTTCGCGCCAGCGACTCAAACGGATTGTGCATCCGTCGAATCTCCAACGTGAAAGGCCCGGCGCGTTCGATCAATCCGGCGAGCGCGGAATCAACCGACGTGAGATGGCGCAGAGCCTCCTGCGGGTCGTAGCTGAAACCGTCTCGCTTGGCTGGGTGCTGCGGACTCTTTTTTTCCGCCGGTCGCTGCTTTGTCTTTTTGATCGCCATGTTCGGACACGTATAGAAAGTTTGCTCAACATTCAACCGCGACGCCGCGTTCAAGTGCGACGCAGCGTTTAAGTCTATGTCTCTTGCGAGCGCGACGCGTCGCGCGTGTCGCGCTCGACGCCGGAGGGTTCTGGCGGTGCAAGCGTCGCTGCGTCGCACGTCTCCGAAGGATTCGCGTCGGCGGGCCTGTCGAAAAACTCGCCTTGCACGGGCGCGAGGCCGAGCGCCTGCCGGACGGGCGCGAAGCTGCGACGGTGTACGGGCAGCACGCCGAGACTCTGCAAGGCCCGATAATGCGCGGGCGTCGGGTAGCCTTTGTGCGCGGCCAGACCGTAGCCCGGATAGGCGCGGTCGAGTTCGGCCATGTGCGCGTCGCGCGTCGTCTTGGCGACGACGGAGGCGGCGGCGATGCTGGCCGAGAGCGTGTCGCCGCGAATGATGCCGCGCTGCGGGGCGGGACATTCGGGAATCTTGCGCGCGTCAACCAGAACGAAATCGGGCCGGATGCTCAAGCCCTCGACGGCGCGGCGCATCGCCAGCAGACCCGCGTGATAGATGTTCAGGCGGTCAATCTCCTCCACCTCCGCCCAACCGACCGCCCAGCAGAGCGCGTCCTGCTTGATGCGCGCGGCGAGCGTGTCGCGCTTCGCGGCGTCGAGGATTTTCTTCGAGTCGTCGAGTCCTTGCAGCGTGTAGCCTTCGGGAAGGATGACGGCGGCGGCTGTGACCGGCCCCGCCAGAGGAGCCATCCCCGCCTCGTCAACACCCGCGACGAAACGAAGACCCTGCGCCCATAGTTCCGACTCGAAACGCAGAAGCTTCCGTAGCCGCAAGGCTTCGGCGCGTGCGCGGCTCCGGCGCGCGCGAAGCCTTTCGGCAAGGAGTTGCGCGCCGCGTCGGGGGTCGCGCGCGAGCGCGTCGAGCAGCCCCGTGGGGAGCGGCTTCTGTTCGTCTTGAAAGCGTCTCTTGAGTTCGGCGACGGGCCTTGATAGAAGTTCTTCCAGAGAGGACATAAGCAGTCACAGAGACTAACAGCACGCGCGCGACGCTCACAAGCGCGCCCGGCAGCTTCACTCTTTCCGCGAACCTCGAACGCCGACGACGCGAACACGCTTCTTCGAGAGCCGCCGCGAAACTTTAAACGACGACGACGGGCACGAGGCGTACGTTTCGGCGTCGCCGTGTCAGCGCGAACGGTTGCGGCGCACGCGTGAGAGCGCGGGCCCGAGACGGCTCAGCAGTTTTTCCTCCGTCTCACTTGGGGCTTGCGCGTCCGCGCGTGTGTGCGTGTTCGTCGCTCGCGTTTCGGCGTCCAGCAGCGAACGCAGCAACGCGCTGTCCGCGCCCGTCTCCGGCACGAGTTGAAAAGGCACGCACTTCCGGCAGCGCGGGCTGAGCGGCATCCGCGACTTCTCCAACATGTGACGCGTGAACAACTCCGTCTCCGAAATCTCCTTGCCGCAGCGCGCGCAGAGGATGGCCTTGAGCGCGCGATAGACCTTCACCTGCGCGCCCGAAGCGAGTTCACCACGTCCCGCGATTTCGCTGATAGCAGACATATTCAGTTTGCACGCGCCTCACGCCCGATTGTACCCGATAGACAAAAGCGCGGTCGCGTTTAAACGTCGAAACGTTCACGCGGAGAAATAGTCCGGAGACAACTCCGGCGGCGGCGCGGAAGCGAACTCCAACCAGTCGCCGCTCGACGGGTGATGGAAGGCGAGCCGCGACGCGTGCAGGCAGAGACGCACGCTGCTCTCCGCCGTGCCGTAGAGTTCGTCTCCGACAATCGCGTGGCCGAGATGCGCGCAATGGATGCGTAGTTGGTTGGTGCGGCCCGTCAGCGGCTCAAGCTCGACGAGCGTCGCGTGCGCGCGTCGTTCGAGCACGCGCAGGCGCGTCTGCGAAGGCTTCCCCGTCTCCGTCACGCTCCAATGCGGTCGCCCTTCGGGGTCGCGTCCGATGGGCGCGCAGATGAGTTGTTCGTCGCGTTCAATGCGCCCGTGCACGAGCGCGAGATAGCGTTTCTCGACGAGCCTTTGATGAAAGTGGCGCGCGAGGATGCTGAGCGCGCGCTGCGTCTTGGCGACGACCATCAGGCCCGACGTGGCGCGGTCGAGACGATGCACGAGGCCCGGTCTGACGAACGTCTCCGCGCATGAGGCGGCGGATGCCTGTTGATGAAGTGACGCGTTTTCGTGTTCCTCATTCGCCAGCCGTCGGCGGTTGAGATGATATGCGAGGGCGTTGGCGAGCGTGCCGCTTTTGACGCCGCGCGTCGGATGGACGAGCATGCCGGAGGGCTTGACGACGACGACGAGCGCATCGTCTTCGAAGACGATCTCCAGCGGCACGCGTTCGGGCGTCGTCGAGTTGGGCGCGTCCGCATCGCCGACGGCGATTTCGAGCGCGTCGTCCGTTTTGACACGGTAGCCCGCGTGCGCGGCTGTGCCGTTGACCGTGCACGCGCCCGCCGCGACGAGACGCGCGATCCGCATCCGGCTGAGATGCGAAAGACGCGCGGCGAGAAACTGGTCGAGCCTTTGTCCGGCATCCGCCGCATCGGCACGAAACTGCACAGGGTTTTTCAACAAAATTGCCGAAACAAGCAAAAGCGAAATCAAACAGGGATGGACAGGATAGACAGGATAAAAAGAGAAGGGGAAAGGGTGAAAGGTGAAAGGGGCAAGCGGAGGAAGTGAAGCACAGAGCAACCCGCAGTTAGCTTCTATCGTTTTGCCCTGTAAGCTTTCCCCTTTACCCATTTAACCTTTTCCCTTTGACCCTTCTCTTATCCTGTCTATCCTGTCCATCCCTGTTAATTTCTTCCGTGTTTTTGTTTACTGCACTAAGTTTTCCACTTCAAGATGTCGTCAATCGTCGTGACGGCTATCGGATGATAGCCGGGGCGCGCGCGGCGATAGATATCGAGCGCGCGCTGGCGTCCTTCGGGCGTCTTGACGAGTTCTTCGTAGAGCGGCTTGATGAGCTTGCGGCGTCCGATTGAAGTCAGATATTCGTCGAGGCGCGGGTAGGCCGCTTCGTAGCGGTTGCGGATTGCCATCAGCAGCCATTGAAAGGCGACCTCGTTGTTGCCGGAACGCGTCAGGCGGAAAGCGTTGTCGAGTTCCTGCATCTTGCGCGCGTCGAGTTCGTCGGGCAGCGACTTGAGGAAGTGCAGCCATTCGTGGGTCGTCCAGCCTGCGGTCTGAATCCGCGCGGCGGCAATGTCACCGCGCGTGAAGCTTTGCGCCTGACGCTCGACGCGCGCAAACGCCGGAGACGCGGGGCGCGGCGCGCTCGCGGGAAAACCCGCGCGCTCGATCCACTCCTCGACGGGCACGCGCGTCGCGAGTCGCGGATACTTGTCGAGCAGATTCTTCCGCAGGTAGTCCTCGAAGTCTTCGGTGGTGATGCTCTGGAAGGCGAAGCGTTGAAAATAGCCGCGCAGGAAAGCGTCGAAGCGCGGGCGACCGAAGGTTTCCTCCAGATGGCGCAGGAAGAGCGCGCCCTTCTCGTAAGGCACGGTGGTGAAACCCTCGTCGGGGTCGCGGCCTCTTAAATCAACATGAAGAATTTCGTCCTTGTCCTCAAGAGTCGCCATCTCCTCCTCGACCGTGCGACGACCGAGCACGGCCTCCATGTCGGCGCGCGGTCGCCCGTAGACCGCTTCGACGATGCGCCGTTCGAGATAGGTTGTGAAGCCTTCGTTGAGCCAGAAGTCGCGCCACGTCGCGTTAGTGACGAGATTGCCCGACCATGAATGCGCGAGTTCGTGCGCGACGAGCGCGACGAGGCTGCGGTCGCCCGCGAGCACGGTCGGCGTCGCGAAGGTCAGGCGCGGGTTCTCCATCCCGCCGAAGGGAAAACTCGGCGGCAGCACCAGCAGGTCGTAGCGTCCCCAACGATACGGGCCGTAGAGACGCTCGGTGGCAACAACCATCTTCTCCGTGTCGGCAAACTCCCAAGCGGCTTTAGCCAAGACCGACGGCTCGGCATAGACGCCCGTCCGGCGGCCCAACGCGCGGAAGCGCAGGTCGCCCACGGCGAGCGCGATGAGATAAGAGGGGATGGGCTGCGTCATGCGGAAACTGTAGTCGCCGTCGCGCGCGGCGCGCGGGTCGTTCTCCGCGCTCATCACGGCGAGCAGGTTGCGCGGCGTGCGGACGCGCGCCGTGTAGGTCACGCGCACGCCCGGCGAGTCTTGCAAGGGAATCCAACTGCGCGCGTGAATCGCCTGCGACTGCGTGAACATAAACGGCGAACGCTTGCCCGCCGTCTGCGAAGGCTCAAGCCATTGCAGGCCGGATGCGCCCGGATTCGTCGCGTAGCTGATGCGGACGCGCGTCGCATTGGCGGGCAACTCGACAGTCAGGGGTGCGCCGAGAATCGTGTCCGATGTGCCGACGTTGAAGGTCGTCTCTCGATAACGAACGCCGTCGGTCGAGACTTCGGCGCGCGTGACGTTGAGATTGCGCGTGTCGAGAATGAGCGGCGCGCGACGGTTCTGCGAAACTCGTTCGACGTGCAAGACGGCTGTCCCGCGCAGGATTTTCTGCTCGAACAGCACGTCCCAATCGAGGTCAACATGCTTGACCACGACATCGGACGTGTTCGCGTATGAATGCACGTCCGCGCCCGTGCGCACCGCTTGCTGCGCGGGAGCGTTGCCTTCGTCAAACATCTCGCCTTCCCCGAACCCGCTCGCCCGTCCCACGCCGCAGGGCGCGAGCAGGCAGCAGACCAGTACGAACGTCGAAAGTCGCGTCGTTATCTTCATCTTGATTTTTTGTCTCCGGATACAATTTTCCACATCGCCGACGGCAATTGATCTCTATTCGTCCGGCACGTTGCGGCGCAACTCTTCGAGCCAGACGACCGCTTCGGAATCGCTCGGCGCGCGCCAGTCGCCGCGCGGCGAGAGCGAACCGCCCGAGCCGACCTTCGGCCCGTTCGGGACGCACGAGCGTTTGAACTGGCTGATTTTGAAGAAGCGAAAGAGGAACACGTCGAGCCAATGCTTGATAGTCGCAAGGTCGTACTCGCGCCGCTTCTCTTCGGGAAAGCCTCCGGGCCACGCGCCGCGCTCGCGGTCGCCCCACGCGTGACGGCTGAGGAAGGCGACCTTGCTCGGGCGCAGACCGAAACGGCTCACGTAATAAAGATTGAAGTCCTGCAACTCGTAGGGGCCGATCTTTTCTTCGGTGCTCTGCGTCGGCTGCGACTGCTCGTCGTCGCCGGAGGGCACGAGTTCGGGCGAGATTTCGGTGTTGAGGATTGATTGCAGGATAGCGTTCGTCTCGGCGTCGAACTGCGTCGAACCGGCGACCCAACGAATCAGGTATTGCATGAGCGTCTTCGGGACGGAGGCGTTGACGTTGTAGTGCGACATGTGGTCGCCGACGCCGTAGGTTGACCATCCCAGAGCAAGCTCGCTCAGGTCGCCCGTGCCGAGCACGAGCGCGTTGTGCAGGTTCGCCAGCCGGAACAGGTGCGACGTGCGCTCGCCCGCCTGCACGTTCTCAAACGTGATGTCATAAACCGGCTCGCCCTTGCCGAACGGATGCCCGATGTCGCGCAACATCTGCATGGACGAAGGCTTGATGTCTATCTCGGAGGCTGTGATTTCGAGCGCGCGCATGAGGCGGTGCGCGTTGTTGTGCGTCGAACTGCTGGTGGCAAAACCGGGCATCGTGTAGCCGAGGATGTTGGCGCGCGGCAGACCGAGCCTGTCCATCGTTTTGGCGGCGACGATGAGCGCGTGCGTCGAATCCAGACCGCCGGAGACGCCGATGACGAGACGCTCGATGCCTGTGCTGACGAGTCGTTTCATCAGGCCGTGCACCTGTATGTTGTAAGCCTCGTAGCAGCGCGCGTCGCGCACGGCGGGGTCGTCCGGCACGTAGGGAAAACGCTCGACGCGGCGCATCAAGGGGATGTCGCCCGACGGCACTTCAAACTCAAACTCGACGCGGCGAATCGCGCGCACGCGCTCGCGATGTTCGCCGACCGAATCGTTGAAACTCGTCAGACGCATCCGGTCTTGCGCGAGGCGTTCGAGGTCAATGTCGGCGGCGATCATCTGCTCGTCGGTAGGAAAGCGTTCGGCTTCGGCGAGCAGTTCGTTGTTCTCGTAGATGAGCGCGTGTCCGTCCCACGCGAGATCGGTCGTAGATTCGCCCGGCCCCGCCGCCGAATAGAGATAGGCGGCGATACACTTGCCGGACTGCGCGGCGCAGAGGTCGCGGCGGTACTCGGCTTTGCCGATGGTGATGTTGCTCGCGGAGAGATTCGCCAGCACGGTCGCACCGGCGAGCGCGGCATAGGTGCTCGGCGGAATCGGCGTCCACACGTCCTCGCAGATTTCGACGTGCAGGGAAAAATCCTCGACGTTGACGGCATCGAAAATCAGGTCGCTGCCGAACGGCACGCGCTCGCCCAAGAATTGCACCTCGCGGCTGACGGCGTTGCGCCCCGAAGTGAACTGCCGCTTCTCGTAAAACTCTCGATAGTTCGGCAGGTAGGTCTTCGGCGTGAGCCCGAGCACGCGCCCCCTGTAGATGACGACGGCGCAGTTAAAGAGCTTGCCCTCGAACCTGAGCGGCGCGCCGACGAGCAGCACGGTCTCCAAAGCGCGGCTCTCACGGACGAGACGTTCGAGCGCGGCCTCGGTCGCGTCGAGCAGCACGTCTTGATGAAAGAGATCGTCGTTTGAGTAGGCGGAGATGCCGAGTTCGGGAAAGAGCGTGACGGCGGCGTGGGCGTCGGAGGCGCGGCGCGCGAGCGCGAGCGTGCGTTCGCTGTTGAAGTCCGGATCGGCCACGCGCACGAAGGGGATGCAGACCGCCGCGCGGATAAACTTGTGCGTGTAGATGGATTGGAAAGGGCGTCGCATGGGCTCAATATATTCCATTCCGCGAACGACGCCAACGCCGGAGACTTCGACGAATGCACCGCCGCAGAGTTAGCGCGAATGCACCGCCCGAGATTCAACGCGAGACGAAAACGGGAAGCGCGCATCACGCTTCCGCCGTCCGCCGCTCGCTTCCGTCATCAGTCGCAGTCAATCGTCGCGGCGCGTGCCGATTAATCACTTCGCGCCGTGTGCTCCGGTCAATCACTTCCCGGCGTTCTTGGGCCAAGCGTATTGATTCGACCAGACGAGAAACTGCATCACCTTCCCGCTGTTCTCCTTGAGCCATTGTTCGACTTCATCTTTCTGCCCGTGTTGCAGCGAGTAGTAGACGAACGGCTCGACGAAGCCCTTGCGTTTCATTTCGACGAAATAGGGAATGTAATACTGGTGCACGAAGCCGGTCTGCTTCTTCTCCGTCGTGTTCTCGTCAACGACGGCGAGCAGCGTCTCGACCTGTCCGACGAGTCGCTGCACTTCGGTCTTGTCCTTGTTCTTCTCCGTCAACGCGGCCATTTTCGAGAGACCGAGAATCATCTCGACGGAAGTGAAATCGCCTTCGTCCTTCTTCGCGTTCATGTCGAGCGTGATGTTGAAGGAGTTGGGGTCTTTGCCCTGCGTCGCGCCGCCGCTCAAAACCTCGTGCAGGATTCTGTTACCGAGCGCGGAGCGTTGCGTCTTCGGTTCGAGGATGAGGAAGCGCGCGGCGGCGAAGAGCGCGGGCGTGCGGTAGCCGTTATTCAAAAACTGGATGGCGAGCAGGAGATGACTGCTCGGATGTTTCGGGTTGAGCGCGAGCGCCGTCTTGAGACTCTTGCGCGCCTCCTCCGGCTTCTTCATGTTGGCGTAGGTGACGCCGAGATTGTAGTGCAGCAGCGCGTCTTCGGGCAGAATCTTGATGCCCGCTTTATAAACGTCAACGGCTTTTTTCGATTCACCGAGTTGGTCGAGATTGTTGCCGATGGTCTGGTAGAAGGCCGCGAGCAGATCGGACTTGTAGCGCGCGCCCCTGTAGGCCAAGTCCAGACTCTTCTGATACTCCTTCTTCATCGAATGGGCGAAAGCCATCTCGTATATCGCCTCGACGTTATCGGGACTCTCCGTCAGCACCTCCTGATACTTGCTGATCGCGCCGTCGTAGTCGCCCCGGTCGTGCAGCGCGACGCCCTGTCTAATCAACGCCTGCTGTTTTTCCGTCGCGGGCGTCGGGGTCAGTTTCGGAGATTCGATCTGCGCGGCGGCCTGCGCCGCCAGAAGCAGAACGGTGAGGGTCAGGGCAAGCATTCTTTTCAGCATGACAACTCGCTTTCGTTGAGAGATTTTGGCGGCCCGTTGCGTGCAACGCGCGCTTGCACGCGCCGCGCGCATGATGAACTTGAGGGGCGGACGCGCCCTTCGGGATTGACCCGCGCGGGCATTGGAAAAACTAGCGACTCTGGCCCGTGCGCCCGCTCAGGCTGGCGACGACGGCGACCAACTCGACCGGCTCGATGGGTTTCGGGACGTGCACCTGAAATCCGGCGTTGAGCGCGCGCACGCGGTCTTCCACACGCGCGTAGGCGGTCAGCGCGATAGCCGGGATTCTTCCCTGCCCTGTCTCCAACGCGCGCAGTTTGCCGATCAGCGAATAGCCGTCTTCCTCCGGCATGCCGATGTCGCTGATGACGACATCCGGTTTCGCTTCCGCGAACGCGGCCAGCGCAGCCTCCACCGACGCCGTCAGGATAACTTCCGCACCGCATCCTTCGAGCACGGCGCGCAGGAGGTCGCGCGTGTCGGTCTCGTCGTCCACCACGAGGATTCGCAAGCCGTGGAGCGAAGGCGCGTGTTCAACTTCGATGCCGCCTCCGGCTGTCGGATGCCTGCGCGCGCGCTCGTTCTTGCGACGCGTCGGCAACTGCGGCAACTGCACGACGAAGGTTGCGCCGTGCCCTTCGCCTTCGCTCTCGGCGTGCACCGTGCCGCCGTGCAGTTCGACGAGTTGGCGGACGATTGACAGACCCAGACCGAGCCCGCCGTGGACGCGCGTCGTCGTGCCGTCGGCCTGACGGAAACGGTCGAAGACGTGCGGCAGAAACTCCGCGCTGATGCCCTTGCCCGTGTCGCTGACGGTGATTTCGACGTGCGATTCAACGCGTTCGAGACGCACCTGCACGCGCCCGCCTCCGGGCGTGAATTTGATGGCGTTCGTGAGCAGATTCCAGATGACCTGTTGGAGGCGGTCGGTGTCGCCGGAGATGGGCCCGGCCTTCGGGTCAATCAGCGTTTGGATGCGGATGGACTTGGCTTCGGCGGTCGGGCGCGTGGCCTCGACCGCCGTTTCGATAATCGAACTCAGATCAACGAGGCGCACGTCGAGACGCAATTTGCCGGTGATAATGCGCGAGATGTCGAGCAGATCGTCAATCAGTTTGGTCTGCGCGCGCGCGTTGCGCTCGACGGTTTCCAGCGCGCGCACGGTGTCCTCTTCGCCGAAGTTGTTGGTGCGGAGCAGTCGCGCCCAACCGAGTATCGCCGTCATCGGCGTCCGCAACTCGTGAGACATCGTCGTCAGAAACTCGTCCTTGATGCGGTTGGCCTCCTCCGCCTCCGCCAGCAGACGCTCGCGCTCACCTTCGGCGCGCTTCTGTTCGACGAGATGCTCGCGCACTTCATACTGCCTGCGGCGTGCGCGCAGCGCCGATTGCAGCGCGCTGACGAGCATGATGATGCGCGTCGGGCGTTCGATGAAGGTGACGTTGCCGACATCTCCCAACGCTTTCAGGACGGCGGGATTTTCCGCGACGCCGCTGCTGCTGCTGCCCGTCAGCACGACGAGCGGGAAGTCAGACCACGCGGGCTGCTCTTTGAGCGCCTCGACGAGACACCGGAGGGCGGCGGGCGTCAACGCCTCCTCGGTGATGAAGGCCGCGCCCGCGCCGTCGGCGAGACGGTGGCAAAGTTCCTCCATCCGGTCGCACGCCTCGGCGGGGACGCCCGATTGAGCGAGCACTTCGGTGATCAGCGGCGCATCTCTGCCGGTCGGCGCGAGCAGCAGCACGCGCCCGTCCGCGCCGTCGGGGTTATGCGACATCCTCCCCCTCCTCCATCAAAGGAGCCGTCTCGCGCCGGTAAGACGGGATGCCCGTCAGCACGCCGTGAAAATCGGAGAGCGGTTTCCCGACCGTGATGCCGTCGGACGACATCCGCATCTCCCTGATGGTGTTCTCGTGATAGCCCGTCCGCTTCTTGACGACCGAGATGGCACGCCGCACCGCGCCCGCCGCCTCGAAGAAGCGCAGCATCAAGACCGTGTCGGCCAGATAACTGATGTCTATGGGCGCGCCCATGTTGCTGCCCATGAATCCGTGTTGCGCCAGCACGAGCATCGTCACGACGCCCTGCTGGTTGAGATACGTCAGCAACTCGTGCATCTGGACGATGAGAAAACGTTCGTCCGGCATTGATTGCAGGTAGCCGTTGAGACTATCTATGACGACGACGCGCGCCCCGTCGCGCTCGACCGAGCGGCGGACGTGATGCGCGAACTCGCCGGGCGATAATTCGGCGGGGTCAACCTGTTGAATCGAGATCAGTCCGGCCTCGACCTGCGCTTTCAACTCCTTACCGAGTCCGGCGGAGCGCGAGAGATAGGTGTTGCGCCCTTCGTCGAAGATGAAGGAGGCGGCGTGTTCGCCGCGTTCGGCGGCGGCGGCGCAAAACTGCGCGGCAATCGAAGACTTCCCCGAACCCGCAGGCCCGAGAATCAGAGTGCTCGTCCCACGGTCAATGCCGCCGCCGGTGAGCGTGTCCAACTCCGGGACGCCGCTCGTGACGGCCTCCGGCGCGAAGCCATGTTGATGCTCCGACGCGACGAGGCGCGGAAAGACCTCGACGCCGCCCGTCTCGATATTGAAATCATGATAGCCGCCGCGATAGCGGCTCCCGCGCAACTTGACGATGCGCACGCGCCGACGTTCCGCCCCGTATTCCAACGCGAGATGTTCGAGTTCGACGACGCCGTGCGCGATTGACTGCACCTGTAGGTCGCCGACCGTCGAGGTGCGGTCGTCCAAGAGCAGCACGGTGCATTGTCGTCCGGCGAAGTACTGCTTGAGCGCGAGAATCTGTCGGCGGTAGCGGAGCGGGTCGCGCGCCAGCAGGCGCATCTCCGAGAGCGAGTCGAAGACGATGCGGCGCGGCTGGATGCGTTCCACCTCGGCGAGCACGGCGTTGGTCGTCTCGCCGAGTTCGATTTCCGACGGGTGAAAGATGGTGTATTGCGAGTCGGTCTTGAGGCTCTCCTCGGAGGGAATCAACTCGTAGATGTTGATTTGGTCGAGCGTCCACTTGTGCGACGCGGCGACGGCGGTGAGTTCCTCTTTCGTCTCCGAGAGCGTGACGTAGAGCACGGGCTCGCCGCGCCGCGCGCCTTCCAGCAGAAACTTCAACGCCAGAGTGGTCTTGCCCGTGCCGGGGTCGCCCTCGACGAGATAGAGGCGGTTGGCGGGAAAACCGCCTTCGAGAATGCTGTCGAGACCGGGGCTGCCGGTCGCCAATCTGTCGGAGGTTGCGGACGGCTTTGCCGGGGCATGGGCCGGGTTATCTTTGTTCACCATTGATTCCGTTCACGTTGGAGACGGCTTCCCTTTCGCGCGAGAGGCCGTCGCTCGTTGGCGGGCACGATTGCTGCGACGCCGGACATTTCGTTATCACTTCAGCCGAAACCGGCGCGAGGGAGGGCAACATATGAGACGATTTTTAACTGACCGAAAGCAGCCTTCTCAACTTTAAGGGGATGAACACACTATACGCTTCCCTTCGAGACTCCACAATATCTTGTTTATGGCGCGGTTCGGTTACGCGGAGAAGCTTGCGAAGTGCGTCTGGCTATCAACGGTTCGCTCCCCTTCGAGCGGTCGGACTCGTTGATAAGTGCCGTCGGGCAGCAGTCGCCGCGCCTTGAGGTTGTCGCGCAGGTAAACGTCGAGCACATCCTCCTTGAGTTGGCGTTTGAGCCGCGCATCGCTGATCGGCGCGATGACTTCGACGCGGCGTTGGAGATTGCGCGTCATCCAGTCGGCGCTGCCGATATAGACTTCTTCGTCGCCGCCGTTGGCGAAATAAAAGATGCGGCTGTGTTCGAGAAAGCGACCGACGATACTGCTGACGCGGATGTTTTCCGAGAGTCCGGCGACGCCGGGGCGCAGCGAGCAGATGCCGCGCACGACGAGGTCAATCTCCACACCGGCCTGCGAGGCTTCGTAGAGGGCGCGGATGATGTTGGTGTCGGTCAGGCTGTTGATCTTGGCGACGATGCGCGCGGGCCGCCCCGCGAGGCAATGCTTCGTCTCGCGCTCGATGAAGGCGAGCATCCGTTCTTTCAGGTTGATGGGCGCGATGAGCAGTTTGCGGTAGCTCGACTGGTGCGAATAGCCCGTCAGGAAGTTGAACAGGTCGGTGGCGTCGGCCCCGATTTCGGGGTCGGCGGTGAGCAGCCCGATGTCTGTGTAGATGCGCGAGGTGGTCGGGTTGTAATTCCCCGTGGCGACGTGGACGTAGCGGCGCAGAGACTTTCCTTCGCGGCGCACGACGAGCGCCAGCTTGCAATGCGTCTTCAAACCCAACAGGCCGTAAACGACGTGCACGCCCGCGCGTTCGAGTTGCTTGGCCCACTCGATGTTGTTCTCCTCGTCAAAGCGCGCCTTCAACTCGACGAGCGCGGCCACCTGCTTGCCCTGCCCGCTGGCCTCCATCAAAGCCTGCACGACGGGCGAGCGTTGCCCCGTGCGGTAGAGACAAATCTTGATGGCGAGCACGTCCTTGTCGTGCGCCGCCGCGTTGATGAAATCCGTGACGGTTGAATACGTGGTGTACGGATGATGAAGCAGGATGTCCTGCTCGCGGATGACATCGAAGATGGGCCTTTTTTCGGCAAGCGGCGCGGGGATGTTGAGCGGCAAGGGCCGGTCTTTCAGTTCGGGACGCGGCAAGTCGTAGAGCGTCATCAGGTCGGGCAGGTTCAAAGGCCCCTCGATGGTATAGACATCGTCGGGCGTCAGTTCCAGCGACCCGGTCAGATACTCGACCATCCCGTCCGGCATCCCTTCGGCGACTTCGAGCCGGACGGCATCGCCGAAGCGACGCTTGCGGAGTTGTTGCTCCATCACGCGCAGCAGGTCGTTGGCTTCGTCCTCCATAATCTCGATGTCGGCGTCGCGCGTCACGCGAAACATGTAGCTCGGGCCGGTTTGCATCCCCGGAAAAAGCGCGGAGGTGTTGGCCGCAATCAACTCGCCGACGCGGATGTATCTCGCCTGCGTCTCGTCAACCGGAACCAGACGCGGCACGGACGGCGGAACCTTGATGCGCGTAAAACGCCGTCCCGCTCTGACGCCCGTGTAGGTCGTCTGATTCTCGTTCGCCGGTTCGATCATCAGGCCGAGATTGAGGCTGCGGTTTGAGATGTACGGGAAGGGATGGCTCGGGTCTACAGCCTGCGGCGTCAAGACCGGAAAGATATTCTCTAGAAAGTAAGCGTTGAGCTTCTGCCGCTCACGCTTCGTGAGAGTCTGGAAGGACGTGACGACGATGTTGTGTTCTTCGAGTTGCGGGAGAATCTCTTCGCGCAGGCAGCGCATCTGCTCGGCGAGCATCGGTCGCAAACGACGGCTGATTGCCGCCAACTGTTCGGCGGGCGTCATGCCGTCCGCCGACGGTTCGACGATCTCCTCCTCAACCTCTTCCTTCAACCCCGACACGCGAATCATGAAGAACTCGTCGAGATTGGTCGAGAAGATGGAGAGAAATTTCAAACGCTCAAGCAGCGGGTGCGAATGGTCGAGCGCCTCGTCGAGCACGCGCGCGTTGAACTCAAGCCAACTCAATTCACGATTCAAAAGTAGATGCTGATGATGCAGCAGGCTCGGCGGCAGTTCCACTTTGGAGGGGGCCGCGCGTTCATCTCGCTGCGAGGGTTGCTTGATTGCTCCGGTTGTCATGAAATGTTTCTCGCCAGCCAAGACCACGACGGGCGCGGGTCAAATGCTTTTCAGGTCAGTTTCTCATTCAGTATGAAAGTCTTGGGGGATAAGACAACATAACATTTCTTCCCGCCATCGGTGAATCAATGCGACCTGAATTTTCAGTATTCGCCGGAGATTTAACGGAAATTTAAGTTTGACTTCAGCCCGAACGGGGCGCGGAGAGACGTGGCAATTTAGACTCACAATTTCGACTCACAATAAGAGCTACGCTTTGCGCGACGCCCGACGCTTCGACGTGCGGCGGGTCGTGGAAGGTTTGGGCGGCGCGGCTGTCGCGGGTGTTTGCAGCGCGTCGGCGAGACGTTGAGAAAATCCGTTAGCCTCCCACTCGTCCCAACGCGCGAGCGCGTCGCTGTAATGCTTCATGCGCGTCTCAACAAAATGTTCTAAGAGCCGGACGAAGGCGCGACGTTGCGCGGCGTCCGCGTCGGGAGACTGCGCGCTTCCGTCCACGTCGTCGCCGCGCGGATTATCGAGGCTTGAATTGTCGCGTCTCAGATTGTCGAGACGCGCGCCGAGGTCGGCGATCCACACGTCGCAGTCGTGCAGTTCGCCGAGAGAGCTTTGAATCTCCGCTACCTCCTTCGCCAGCGGCGCGAGTTGCCCGCCCCAACATTGCGCGAAAAGTTGGACGGCGTAGCGCAGCCTTTTCGCCGCGATGCGCATGTCGTGCAGCGGCTCCGTCTCGAAGGGCCGGTATAGACTCGCGCTCGAACTCCGCAACTCGTCGAAGCCCGCCAGAATAACCCGTCGTCCAAACTGCCGGAAAGTCGGCTCGCCAGCCTCTTGATGATGGGCGTTTCCCGCTTTGCCGCGTCGCGTTTTCGGCGCGCGGGCCAGCAGCAGCGCGTCCAACGCCGCCCGCAATTCTGAAAGCGTCGCTTCGTCAATCGCTGCCGCGAGCGCGCGGCGCGCACGTTCGCGTCGCTCGCGCCGCTCGTCTGCGAGCAGCACGACGCCCGCCGACGCGTCGCCCGCTTCCGCCTCCAACTTTTCCAACGCCATGAGCGCGACATCTTCATCGCGCACGGCCCCGAGCGCACCGGCGACCGATTTCAGACGTTTTCGCAACGCCTTTCCTTTATTCAAGTAGGGCGCAAAATCCCGCAACGCGCTGCGCAGGCGACGCGACGCCACGCGCATGTCGTGCACGCCTTTGGGGTCTGCGAAGTCGAGCGCGGCATCACGTAGGTCGCACATCTCGGCGAGCCGCGAGCGCAAGACGAGACTGATGCCGTCGAACGCTCCGGCCTCACAATCGAGTCCGGCAATCTCCTTTGCTTTTGCCATCACGGAATCACTCTGTCGCGCGCACGCACGACGCGCCTGCTAATCGTCAACTTGCATTTGAACGCTTGCTCGAACATGTCGCTGCGGCGTTCGGCTGCCAGAATCTCCTCGTCGCATTCGAGCGCGCTCCGCAGTTTGAGACGCACCGCTTGCCCGTCGCGCTCGGCGCGGACTTCTCCGATGCGGCTGTCATGGCTGCGATCCAACGCGTCCGCGACGCGCAGGATGCCCCCCAGACGACCGACCGTCTCCCTGTCCGGCTGGCCGAGCGCAGCGTAATCGGGATGCCGTTCCTTCGGCGGCGAGCCGCGATGATAGCGCGCGATATTGGCGATCACGGCGCGCTCGGCTTCGGAGAATCCGGTCAACTCCGAATGCTTGATGAGGTAGAGCGTGTGTTTATGGTGCGACTCGTGAGCGATGTGGTAGCCAATGTCGTGGAGCAACGCGGCGACGGAAAGAAGCGTTCTCTGGTGGCGCGTGAAACCGTAGGCGGGCGCGAGACTGTCGAAAATCTGCTCCGACAATTTGGCGACGTGGAGCGCGTGTCCCTCCTCGTAGCCGAAGCGACGCCCGACCGCGTACACCCCGCGCAATCTGATGTCCGCTTCGTCGGGCAAGGGCGGGCGCGACTCCGCCTCAAACTCGCGCAAGCGGTCAACGATGACGCCTTCGCGCAACGCCCAATCGCACGTGTGCAAAGCCTTGATGCCGAGCGCGCGCATCGTGCCTTCGAGTATCTGCCCTCCGGCGACGAGAATCTCGGCGCGCTGCGCGCTGATGCCGGACAAGCTCTTGCGCTCTGCTGCGTTCATTCCGGCGACGCGCGCGTTGAAGCGTTCAAGCTGGCTGAAAACTATCTCGGTGCTAGGTGGCTGCGCCCCCTGTGACTTCTGTGTCTTGCGTTCGGCGTCGCGCAGGCCCGCAGAGCGCAACGCTTCACCGACGGCGATGATCGTGCCGGAAGTTCCCGTCGCACGTTGCCAGATTGCGCCGCGCAGTTCGCGCGCGGGACGTTCGAGCGCGCCGCGTATCTCGTCTCTCAGCCCGCGCAACTCTTTCGGCTTCGGCGGGTCGTGTTCGACGAAACTATCGGTCAGCCCCACCGCGCCGAGCTTCATGGAAAAGAGCGCGGCGGGCATCCCGTCTTCGACGAGCGAGAGTTCCGTCGAGCCGCCGCCGATGTCAATATTGATGAGCGTGAGGCCGCGCGCCGCGCACCCCTGCGCCGCCGCCAGCCCGATTAAACGCGCCTCCTCCACGCCCGACAGGACTTCCACCCTGACGCCCGTGCTCCGCTCTACAACCTCGATAAACTCGGCGGCATTGTCTGCTTCGCGCACCGACGCCGTAGCGATGGCGACGACGCGCTCCGCGCCGCGCGCTTCGGCCAGCAGGGTGAAACGCTTGATACAGTCGGCGGCGCGTTCGATGCTCTCAAGCTCAAGATGACCTTCGAGCAGGGTATTGTGTCCGAGGCGGACGGTCTCCTTTTCACGCGCCAGCACGGCGAAGGAATCGCTCGCCGCCGCGTCAACGACGACCATCTTGATCGAGTTTGAGCCGATATCAATGGCCGCCAGTTTCAACCCTTTGCTCCTTCGCTTCCCCCGACCGCGCCGACAGATAGACGTTCACGCACATGCTTCGGATCATTGTAACAACCAGCGTTTCAGACGGGATAGCAGGGGCGGCGAATCATAGGCCCGCCGCGCCTGCACTTGCACCAGTTCGCCGGTTTCGACGACGTAGGCGGTCAACTGGTAGCCGTAGACGCAGCCCGTATCCAACCCGAGCGCGCGCCGTCCTGCGCGCGGCGCGGACGCGGGCCAATGCCCGAAGAGGACAGTTTTTTCGCCGTCGTAAACCTCATACCAAGGCGTCCCTTTCCGGCTCGTCCGTTTCGCGCCGAGCGTGCGTAGTTCCGTCAAATCCTCGATTGATTGAGCGTCCAACGCGACACCGGGCCGCACTCCCGCGTGCACGACGAGATGCGTGCCCAGATCAATCGAGAGCGGCAACGAACCGAGATAAGCGGCATAGCGTTCCCGCTCGACAGCGAGTTGCGCGCGCGCTCGCTCCTGCTGCGGCTTCAACCTGACGTGCTCGCCGCGCCAATGACGCAAGAGAGCGCGGTCGTGATTACCGAGCACCGAACTGAAGCGCCTGTCCTCCGAGAACAGGTTCAAGACCTCGCGGCTCTTTTCACCCTTCACGACGAGATCGCCGACGGCGACCACCCGGTCGTCCGCGCCGGGCGCGACCTTGTCGAGCATCTCCCGCAGTTCGTCGTAGCAGCCGTGGATGTCGCCGATAACGATGGTGCGCCGCGTCATTTGCCGCCCTTACCCTGCGCGCGCATGTCGCACAGCACCTCGACCCCCTCCGCGCTTCCGCCCTGCGCGAGATGTTGCTCGACGATTGCCCGCGCTCCATCTTCATCCAGCGCGCCGTACCAGACGCCCTCCGGATACACGGCGACCACCGGCCCGCGCCCGCATTGTCCCAGACACTTCACCTTCGACACCATCACAGACTTGCTCAGGCCGCACCACTTCAACGTGCGCTTGAGCCGCTTCGCCACACGCTTCCCGCCCTGCTTGCGGCAAGTCTTATGCGTGCAAATCAGCACGTGCGCGACCATCTTCTTCAGGCGTAAAGACATAGACCGAAAATGCCCGCGCCCTCGCGGCTGTGGCTCAAATCTTTCTTTTTGTTTGCTTGTCTTCTAAGATTCGGATTACAACATGAAACAAAAGAATCGGCAACAGACGCGCCTGAAGAACATCGCCGCCATCGTTGGCGAAAGCATCGAGGCGGGCACACGCGACTTCATCAGCACGCGAACAAACGACGGGCCGCACGCATGAAAACACTTTTACTCTTACGCCACGCCAAATCCGATTGGGACAATCCGAACCTGCGTGATTTCGAGCGGCCCTTGAACGAGCGCGGACGAAAGGCCGCGCCGCTGATGGGTGAGTTCATGCGCGAACGGAACATCCGGGCGGACTTGATACTCTGCTCGCCTGCCGAGAGAGCCGGACAGACTGCCGCGCTCGTCTCAGTCGCGGCGGGCTTTGCGACCGCGCCGCGTTTCGACCGGCGCATCTACGAGGCCGACGTGCCGCGCCTGCTGGAAGTGCTCTCGGAGATTGAGGACGCGGCCCGCGTCGTCCTCCTCGTCGGGCACAATCCCGGTCTGGAAGGTCTTCTGGAACATCTGACGGGTCAAGCCGCCACGATGCCGACAGCCGCGCTCGCGCTGGTCAGTCTCGACATCGAAAACTGGAACGAGATACGGGAGCACGCCGGACGGCTTGAGTGGCTTGTGAAACCGAAAGAGCTTGCGGCGGGTTAAGTTTCGGATAGGGCAGGGTAAGTTTCGGATGCGGCAGTTTGAGTTTCAGTCAACGTTTGGAAACGTCTTCTTTCGTCCGTCAAACAAGGAGCGCGGCAGATGAATCAGGAAAATTTTATCGTCACGCCGGACAAGAAATTTCGTCTGGCGAATCATGACCCGGCCTTCACGGGGAAGTTCAAAGACAAGGAAGAGGCCACGCAAAAGTTGGAGAAGGATATTCTGCGGCTGGCGAAATATCAGGACGCGCTCTACGCGGAGAACCGTCGTGCGCTGCTCATCATCCTGCAAGCGATGGACGCCGCCGGTAAGGACGGCGTTATTAAACACGTGATGTCGGGCGTCAACCCGCAGGGGACGCAGGTCTTCTCTTTCAAAGCGCCCTCACCCGAAGAACTCGATCACGACTATCTCTGGCGATGCGCGAAAGCAGTTCCCGAACGCGGTCGCATCGGTATCTTCAACCGCTCGTATTACGAAGAAGTTCTGGTCGTCCGCGTGCATCCGGAGCTTTTGGAGGTTCAGCAGCTTCCCGTCGAAACCAAAAAGAAGAGCATCTGGAAACAACGCTTCCGCGAGATTAACAACTTCGAGCGACACCTGACTGACAACGGCATCCACGTCCTCAAATTCTTTCTGCACCTCTCCAAAGAGGAACAGAAACGACGCTTTCTGGCGCGCATCGAGACGCCGGAAAAGAACTGGAAATTTTCGCTCGGCGACGCGAAAGAGCGCGGATTCTGGGACGAATACATGAACGCCTACGAAGACATGCTGCGGCACACCAGCACAGAGCATGCTCCGTGGCACGTCATCCCCGCCGACAACAAATGGTTCACGCGCGCAGCCATCGCCGACATCCTTGTCGCCAAACTGAAATCATTGAAGTTGACCTATCCGACCGTGAGCGACGAACACCGGCAGGAGCTTCTCAACGCAAAAGAACTTCTCGAACAGGAGACTTAAAACAACGTCGCCCGAGCTTCCCTGTTCCTTAACTGGTATGTAAGCCTCGCTCAACATTTCGTTAGCGTCCGCGCTCTAGAACGGCAATCCCCTTGCACGTCAAAACCCACCCCGGCATCGCGACGGAGACGACGGAGGAAACCCGAGCCTCCGTCATCTTTCACCCGTTGATTGCTCCCGTTCGAGCAGAATCTTTTTGCGTTCGACGCCCCAACGATAACCGCTCAGCGCGCCGTTTGCGCCGACGACGCGATGACACGGATTGACGAGCGCGACCGGGTTCGACGCACACGCGCGCGCGACGGCGCGCACCGCTTTCGCGTTGCCGATGCTTTCGGCAATCTCTTTGTAGGAACGGGTTTCGCCGTAGGGGATGCGCCGCAGTTCCGTCCAGACCTGTAGTTGAAAAGCGGTCGCCTGCAAATCGAGCGGCAGGTCGAGCGTCCGCCGCTGGCCGTCGAGATACGCGATAATCGCGCGGACGTGAGTTTGCAGGCTGCCCTCGTCCGGCTGAAGCTTCGCGGCGGGAAACTCTCTCGCCAGATTTGCCTCCAACTGTTCTTCCGTTTCGCCGAAGGCGACGGCGCAGACGCCCCTCTCGGTGGCCGCGACGAGCATCTTGCCCAGACTGCTCTCCGCCGTCGCGTAGCTGATGTCGAGATTCCTGCCGCCCTTGCGATAGGTCGCCGGAGTCATCCCGAGATTCTGCGTCGCCTTCTCGTAGAGCGCGCGACTCGAACCGAAACCGCTCCCGTACATCGCCGTCGTCACGTCCGACTGTCGAACCTCTTTTTTGAAATTATTTAAACGTTGCATACCTGCGAACTCCTTCGGCGAGATGCCGAGCGTCTGTTTAAATGTGCGCTGCAAATGCGACGGGCTGACGTTCAATTCCGCCGCCAGAGATTCCAGAGAGATGTCGTCGTCAAACTTATTCTCGATTATCCGGCAGGCTTGCATGACGATTTCGGCGTTCGTGCTGCGCGTGTTCTCCGCCTGCGGACGACAACGCAGACAAGCGCGAAACCCCTCGCTCTCGGCCTCCGAGCAACTGGCGAAGAACCTCGTATTCTCACGCTTCGGACGGCGCGACGCGCACGAGGGCTTGCAATAGATTCCCGTCGAACTCACGCCGAAGAAGAACGCCCCGTCAAACTCCGCGTTCTTCGTCTCGACGATATGCCAACGCCATTCGTTGCTCTGCGTCTCTGTGGAAATGATTCTTGTCATCACAGAAATCATTCTACGCAAACACGCGCGCGCGTTCTATCCGATTTTTGCTTTCAAATTTAATTTTCAAAAAACATTGCCCGCCCCGTCGCTTATCCATCAGCGGCGGACGCGGACACGGCGCGGCCCTTCATTTACGGGCGCTGCTTTTTATTGTCGAAGGTTGTTCTCGAAGCTTTGCCGGATGTGAACGAGGATTGAATCGGCGTGCGTCCCCTTTGCCCTCTCGCGGATGCGCGTGACCAGCACGCGCACGGAGACCGCGCCGTCGTCGAAGTCGCAGGTAAAATTGAACTTGTTGGCCTGCTCTCCGCCGTTGG
The DNA here is from genome assembly GCA_035537095.1 of Pyrinomonadaceae bacterium. Classification (GTDB taxonomy): domain Bacteria; phylum Acidobacteriota; class Blastocatellia; order Pyrinomonadales; family Pyrinomonadaceae; genus DASWNP01. The sequence goes on along the minus strand of DATLMV010000045.1, from coordinate 10,993 downwards.
CGAAATCGTCTATCCGCTGTCGAAAATCGGCGACGTTCTTGAAGGAGCGACTTGCGAAAAGAAGTTGAGACCGCTCAAATCGCGGCGCACGTCGTCCTTTTCGAGCCGCGCATAGAGCACCGTCCCCGCCGCGTCGAGTTCGACCAAGCCGAGCAGTTGCGGCTGGTATAACTCGCTCACCAAATGTTTCTCTCGTTGACGCGCTTTCCACCCGCCGCCGCGCTGACGACGTGCAACGCGAGACGTTGTTGGAGGATTCTATCCAGTTGGCCGAAATCCAGAGGCTTGACGAGATAATCGCTGCATCCGGCAGCGAACGCTGCCGTCTGCGAGGGAGGCGCGGCGTCGCCCGAGAGAATGACGACCGGCACACCGCTCAAAGTTTTACTCTCACGTATGAGCTGCGTCGCCGCGAGCCCGTTCAGACGCGGGAGATTCATGTCCATCAAAATCATGTCGGGGCAAACCTCCTCCGCTACACGCACGCCCGCCTCGCCGTCTTCCGCTTCGACGACGCCCATTCCGCGCAACTGGAAAAGAGTGCGCAGCATAAACCGCGTGTCGTCGTGGTCTTCGACAATCAGAATCAGCGCGTCCGCAGATGAGACGAACGCACGCACGGGCATTTGAGGGATTCCGCGCCATTCCTGTCCGACAGGTTTGCCATATTCGTGGAGATGTCGGAGCGTGAAAACCGGTAGTGTGTCATTTTCAATGTCACCCAAAAAAGACAAGCAATTTTATCGCTGCGAGTATGAGGGGGAATCGCCGATTCTCGCCATATGTCGGGCTCTGAAAATCTAACGGTAAATTAATTGCTGAAAGTGCATCTGTCTGTGCGCTACCACACAGCCTAAATCTTAATCCGTCGCCTGCATTGAAGATGACCCACTATCTAATTTTCCGCCGGAGGAGAAACCGCATCTTATAGTTTTTGACTTTATCTCACGCCGACGGGTGTTCGGAGATGGGCGAGATAAGCGAAACGGGTAAGGGAGATTCAGAGCGAGCGCACTCAAGCCCTGCCCGAACTGGTCGTGCATCTCATGCGCGCTGTGGCTGCCTTCGCCCTACTTTGCCCTCAAAATATCACACTTAAGAGCCAGCAAGGCATGCGCCGGGTGTTCGGTTTGCATCTAAATGTCGTTGTTAGAATCGAGCGGGAGAGGATTACTGACGCCGCAGGCGGATGTCTTGCGACCCGCAATGTTAATCTGATTTACGATATGCCGGACGCAAGGAGAAGGCTCGCGAGATATGCTAAAGTTAACGCTCGCTTCGACGCGCGTCTCTCTTGCCCGGCGGCGGACGCTTCGCACGCTGCGCCCGTCATTTCGTTCGACGGCGCGCGGCAAACTCGCGCGGTTATCTTGAAAGGTCGTTTGATATGTCTCGTTATCTTTCGCGCATTCTGGTCGTCTTTTTGCTCGGCGCGAGTCTGAGTTGCAACGCGGCGACCGCTGCAGACGAAGCCTTCAACATCCCCGACCCGACTCTCGACGCGCCTTTAGCGAAGGCGAAGGGCGAGCGCACGGTCGTCCTCGCGGGCGGCTGCTTCTGGGGCGTCGAGGCCGTCTTCGAGCACGTCAGGGGCGTGACCAACGTCGTCTCCGGCTACTCGGGCGGAACGTCCAAGACCGCCTCTTACAGGGTCGTCAGCGCGGGCCGCAGCGAGCATGCCGAGTCCGTCCGCATCACCTACGACCCTTCGCAGATCACCTACGGTCGTCTGCTCAAGATTTTCTTCTCCGTCGCACACGACCCCACGCAACTCAACCGGCAGGGCCCCGACACCGGCACGCACTACCGCTCCGCCCTCTTCTACGCCGACGCCGAACAGAAGCGCATCGCCGAGAGCTACATCAATCAACTCACTCAGGCGAAGGTCTTCGCGCGTCCCATCGTCACGCAGGTCGTCGCGCTCGACGCTTTCTATCCCGCCGAGGATTACCATCAGGACTACGCCGTCCATCATCCCGACGAGCCCTACATCCTCTATCACGACTTGCCCAAAGTGGAGAATCTACGCAAGCATTTTCCCGATTTATACGTGGCGAAATCGTCTAAATAATCGCGGGCGCGCAGCCGGAAAGAAGAGTCGGACGCATCAGTCATCCGAAGCAGATAGAGGCAATCAATATTATTCCGCCAGCCCGACCGTCGCGACCACGTCGCGGAATCTCGGTTGCTCGCGGATGGGGTCGAATCTCGGGTCAACCTTGATGAAAGTCAACCAGGGGCTCTTTTGCTCTATCGCTTCTTCGAGGCGGTCAAGCGCAGCATCGAACTCGCCGAGTGCGGTGTGGATTAAAGCCAGATTATAGGATGCGACGTAGTGTTCTCCCGATCTCCGCCGCAACAGGCTGAGAAGTTCTCTCGCCTTGCCCTCATTGCCCGACGCCGCGTGGGCGTAGCCGAGCAGCGCCAACTCCCGCATATTGTTGTTTGAAAGCCTCAGAGCCTTTTCCAAATGCGTGACGGCTTCGACGTATCTCCCGACCTGCACGTAGGTTCCCCCCAGACGAAAATGTGCGCGGAGAAAGTCGGGGTTATCCTCAAGCACGCCCGTGAACTGTTTGATGGCGAGGTCATACTGCCGGTTGAAGTAATAAATTGACCCCCTCGTCACGCTGACTATCGGCGACCTCGGCTCTAGTTCCTGCGCCAGATTGATTTGCGCCTGCGCTTCGGGGAAGCGGCCCATGCCCGCCAGAAACTCCGCATACCATTGGCGCGCGATGGTGTAACTCGGGCTCAATTCCAGCGCGTGTAGGTAGTCCTCTTCCGCCTCCGACCACTTCCAGTAGTAACGCGCTTTAGCGTAAGCCAGAGAGGTGTATGCCTCCGCCATCGAGTCGTCATACTCCAAAGCTTCGTAGGCGTTAGCCTTGGCCTGAGTGAAAGCCTCACGGGGCGACATCGGGGTGCAATAGGTCAGCATGTTATAGCAATCGGCCAACCCCGCGTAGGCCAAGGCGAATTCAAAATCCTTTTCCAGAGCCTTTTCATAACACTCTATCGCTTTTCTCAAACCAGCCGCCGACCAACGGCTCCAATGATAGCGTCCCTCCATGTAGAGCCTCTGCGCTTCCGAGTTATCCGTCGGTTGTTTGCCGATTAACTCGACGCGTTCTCTCGGCAGGTCAATGTTGAATGCCTGTGAGACGGTGCGGGAGATGTCCGCCTCCATCTTGAAGAGATCGGCAAAACTGGGGTCATACCTCTGTCGCCAGACTTTATCCATGCTGGTTCCGACCAATAGCGTGTCGCAATGGACGAGGTCTCCACTTGACTCCACCGCCCCGACCAGCACCGCTTCAACCTCCAACTCACGACCAATCGAGCGGATAGCCCCTAGATTGCCCGCCTCCACTCGACAGCGTGGCAGGAAGTGTTGCGGGGGAGGCTGCACGACCGCCAGATTGGGAAATAAAGAAAGGGATCTCGCGATCCCTTGTGTCACCCCGTGGCCTACGTATTCCTCCGCGACATTACTGGTCGAGAGCGGGAGGACTGCGATAGCGTGCAGATTGCTAGGCATGTAACCAACCGCCGACCTGCGTGCACGGGCCACCGCGTCCGTCATCCCGGCGGCGGCGGCGACTCTAGCGACTCTTTTGTTCTCATTTTCAAAGTCCGCGATGGCGGCGGCGGTGACTTTGGCTAGTTCTCTATCCCCGTTTCCCATGCGAATCGGCTTCAACTCCGGCGAGAAGGGGTTTGCGCCGATTTTTTCCAACAAATTCCCGTTAATTATTCTTTTCTGGAGCGCCTCGACGCGCTCCGTGTCGCCGCTCTGGGTCAGATACTGCAATGAGTCAAGCAACTGCTTCATCAGGCTGCGCGGGTCGAAGTTGCCACGAAGGGGCCGACCCGTTTCGAGCGCAATCTCCGTCTCGGCAAGCTCCTTGAGCGTCCTGACCCTGTGCAGCAAAGCCCTTCCCGCCTCAATATCCCGGTTATCTGTGGCCCTTTTCGATAGCATCTCGATTTCATGGTTTCCACTCTTCAAATCAGATTCGGCTGCCGCCAGTAATGTCTGTTTTTCTTCTAAATTACGCGCTTTCGGGAAAAGGTAGAGCAGCGCCTCGTCGCCCGCCATCAAGCTCGGCAGAGACGCCGGAGGCTTCCTCGAAGCTCCGGGCCGCGCTTCGGGGAACCCCCTCTCCGCCTGTGGTTGGGCGACATTTTTGACCTCATTGAAAAGCTCCTTTATTTTCCCCTGCAACTTCTCAACTTCCTGCGGTCGCACCCGATGACGCACCGACTGCCCCCCGCGTTTCTTCTTCCCCCCCTGACCGTCCGGCTCCTCGATAGGCTCCCAAAATTGCCTGTTTCGCCTCAAAACCCCGTCCACCGTCGCTCTATTGACCCCGCAATAATCAGCTAAACTATTGACCGTGAATTCTTTAAGGGCAAGCATTGAGCCGAGGACTTTATAGGTTTCGATCATCATTCAGTCTCCTTTATCGTCAATCCTCCTTGTCAAGTAAGCTTATAAAGATTCGTCATTCATTTGTCAAGTGAATAATGAATGGCGACAAAAATGCGTTTTGATTCCGCGCGACAGAACCAAAACGCATTGTTATCGAGCCTGAGCGAGTTTGTTGACTTCTTCGACGAGTGTGTGGATATCTTGCGTGCGGAGGTAATCGAGCAGAAGGGCTTCGAGGGGGTAGCGCATTTCGTCCTGTTGGGCCGGAAATTCTAGGTGTCGCATCAATCCGACAAAAGCGTTTCTCTGTTTGGCGTCAATCTGGCCGAGCATGTTGAGATCGAACGACAGGCGCAGAAACGCACGCCAGCTTTCGCCCACGTCTTTAAAAACTTTTCTCTGCGCAAGCTCCTTGAAGAAGTCAAAAGTGACCTCCGCCACCCTGACGCCCAGCCTGATTTGCGACGCGCCTTCGACGTGGTTCCCGCCCTCGCTTCGTGAGCGATGCAAGGTCGTCGAGACCTCGAAGACGTTCGGCAGAGTAATCCTATTTTTCCAACGCTGCCCCTCGTCCCCGGTTCCCTTGACGACTTCCTCAAGGATTTTGTAGGCCACCCAATCCATCCAGCCTTCGGTAAAACGCTCGTAGGGTTTAGCCGTCTCGCGCTCTTTCGGGTCGGGGTGCGTCGCATGGAAAGCATGTGCGATGCACTCGTGAAAAAGTAGATAGAGGACGCTCTTATAGGTTTCCAGATCGAACATCCGGACGTAGAGATGTAACTGAACCTGCGCCCTCGCCAATGTCGAGAAATAGTTGGTCAGCCCGCTCGCGTAACGGTCGGCGGCAGAATTATGAGCGCCGACCTCCGTCATGAACTGGACGGTGGAAAAGACGATTTCGGGCGGCTTCCCTGCCGGGAAAAGCGTTCCGTGCGTCGAGTAGTATGCGCGGGCCACCTCGGATGCAATGTCAAACATCTCCCGGAGTTGCACGACGCACATCCCCCTCGCCGTCACAATCTCGTCGTCTTCCGCGTCGCTCACGCCCTCGCAGATGCGCTCGAACGGCGTACATTTCCGACACGAAATATCCGCAACCTTGCTCTCGATCTCCGGCAGAAGCCCTTGCATCAACGCGCCCGCATTATCGAAGAGCATGGAAGGCAGGACTACTTTGAAGCGTTCGAGGGCATCGCGGAGCGACACGTCGAGTTGCTTGAGAGGCTGGCGCGGCTTGCTTGAGGAGTGTTCCTTCTCTCTCTGCTGAGAATCTATCTGATTCTCCAAAATGAGTTGGTCGAAGAAGTAACCGAAGAAACGTTCGGCCTCCGCGACCGAGTTCTCGGCGTAGAGGTTCAACTCATGACTCTGGAAGGCATCGTAATAGAGCAAACGACCGCATAATGCCTTCCTCTGCGATAGAGGTATGTGAGGGGCCATAAGCGTATCGGGTTGATAGTCCGGCTTCGATTATTTCTCCGGCTCCGCCCGATTATTCCTTCGGGACGAGAGCCTGCCCGCCTTTGCGCTGCAAGATACGCGGGAACAGGATGTGTTTCCAAACGTCGTGAATGATCGGAGTGAGAGCCTTGATGGTCGCAGTAGCGACCGGAGCGAGCGCGATGATGAGGGCCACGGTTTCGCCGCCGAACCCTTCACCTTCCACCCGCACGCCGATGGCCTCCTTCCTCTCCACCTGCCGCAACTCTTCGACGTTGAGCCCCAAATCCGCGGCCTCACGGCTGAGGGCGGAGTTGGGATTCTGCAACTCACTCCACAGTTCGTCCAAATCCCTCTCATACGACTCGACGGAGATGTCCGCCCACTTGTAACGAAGTTCCTCTGACATTCTTTTCCTCCTGCGACTGCATGAGATGAGAACGGATTTGCGGCACGGAGTACGACCCGCTGCGGAGTATCTGCGAAGAAATTAGCGCGTCAAAACAGCACTAAATTCCGGGAGTTGCCTGCCAAACCGTTAGTTCAACATGCAGATAGATGAGTTGGTTCCACACGTCTTTACCATGCGGATGCCCGCCGTCGGGTTGAGGTGCGAGCATCCTTCTGACGCATTGAGCGGCTAGAGCTTACTTATCCGCCCCGTGCAAGTCAACAGTTTCCCTCGACGGCTCGAAGCGACAATTTCAGACAGCTTTTCGGGCGTGCGACCCGATACTTGCTCTGCGAGGCGTCCGTCCGGCGCTGACACATGTATATGCGCACCGGGCCGATTTCATGTCTGTCAAACATTTCCATTGACAGCAGGTATGCAATACGTCTAGTCTTCACGCCCATGACACCTGATGATTTAAAAAAGCGGCGCGAGGCTCTGGGGATGACGCAGTCCCGCCTCGCCAGAGAACTAGATGTGGATGTGATCACCGTCTCGCGTTGGGAGCGGGGCGTGCATCCGATTCCGAAGTATATCGAACTCGCGGTAGAGGCTATCGAAACGCGAAGGATGCAGGCGGCATGAAAACTGTTGCGATTGCCAACCAAAAAGGGGGCGTCGGCAAGACGACGACCGCAGTCAACTTGGGGGCCGGATTGGCTATCGAGGGCTTCCGCGTTCTGATGATTGACCTCGACTCCCAATGTAATCTGACCCGGACTTTCCTCGCTCCGGAGATGATCAAGAATACGCTCGCCAACGTCCTGATAGACAACAAGGGGGACGGACTCCCCTTCGGCGCTGCTATCTACGAGACCCACATCGAAAACCTCGATCTGGCGGCCTCTCACATCCGTCTCGCCCGGCTCGAAAAGAGCGGCCAGTTCGACGATCTCTTTCGCTTGAAGGACGCGCTCAATTCCCTCTCCACCGATTACGATTTCGTGCTCATAGACTGCCCGCCGAGCCTCGGGGTGGTCGTCACGCAAGCACTTCTGGCCTCGGATTACGCACTCATCCCCGTCGCCGCCGAATACTACGCCTTCGAGGGCACGCAGGATTTGGAGGAGACCGTCAAGAGCGTCCGCCGCTCCAATCCCATCCTGGAGATTCTGGGCTACGTGATGACGCGCTTCGACGCCCGCACCACGGCCTCCGCAGACGCTTATACACAAGCAAAGACTATGTTCGGCGAGAAACTCTTCGAGACTCTCGTCCGCAGCAACACGCACCTGATCGCCGCTCCGGCTTACCGCCAGTCCATTTTCGAATACGCACAGGCCTCGCGCGGTAGCGAGGATTATCTGAACTTGACGAAGGAGTTCCTCTCCCGGCTCGATATTTCAACGAAAGTTCGGCTGCTCAAGGAAAAACGTAAATGACGAAATCGGAACCGAAAGGAAAAATGAAGATTCCGACGCGCATGGCCCGCCCGAAGGGTGACATGTTTCAAAATCTGAGACGCCCCGAGGAGGTCGAATCCCTGTCGGTCGAAGAGATAGTCGCGCACCCCGTCAGCGTGCCTTCCATCAAGGAGAAATCTCAGGAGGAGCCGAACGAGCCTAACCCACCCCAACCAACACCATCCCCCACCATCCCCCACCATCCCCCACCATCCTCTCCGGCCCCCTTGCGCGACTTCAACCGGCGGGCCAACAGTCTCGAACGCGACGCCCTGCCCGCAGGGCTCTTTCCCGGGTCGAGTAAAAAACTCTACGACGCGCTTTACCTGCGCACGCGCGGCGCGGTTCAACCCCGCACACAGATTCGCGCGACCAAACGCGACCTCATGGACTGGTCGGGAATCCGCAACGTCAAAACCATCGAAACGCACATCCGCTATCTGATGGGAGTCGGGCTGATTAACCGTACGGGAGACAACGGAGACCGCGAGGGATACGCCTACGACGTGAAGCTGCCGGAACAGGCGGGACTACCCACCCCAACCAACACCATCCCCCCCCAACCCCAACCAACCGACACCATCCCCAACCAACACCAAAAAACGGGGATGGGGGGGGCCCAAAAATCGGTGTTGGTTGGGGTGGGTCAAACGATTGAAACTAAAGAGGATAGGATAGGCCCTAAGACTTTCTTTAAGACAAGTACTGAGAGTGATGATGATGACGCTGCGCTGGCCGGGCTCGTCGCCACGCTCAAAAGAGCGGCCACGGAGATCACCGGCAAAACGATTTCTGCAACCGAAAGCGACCGCTGGCGCGAATTGGGCGAAGTGCTGGTCGCGGAATTGAGAATCGCCGCCGCACGCACAAGCGTCTCCTCCGTACCGGCCTTCCTCGCCGAACACCTGCGCCGCCGTCTCTGGAAAATAGACAAAAAGCAGGCCCGCGTAGAGGGCAGGGAACTGCCAGACGAGAGCGGCGCTATCGCCGCCGGAGAGAACGCGAGCGACTGCCCCGACTGCCTCGGCTCCGGCTGGTGGTATCCAAACGGGCAGGAAAAAGGCGTGGCGAAGTGCAAACACGCCCCTCTGGCGGCGGTTGAAGTCACGGATAAATCATAGTTTTGCCGTCTTGAGTCATAATGTTTACAGCGATTTATAGAACATCTTAACTTTTGCGCCATGTTTCCGATAATCCTCCTTTTACGAAACTTACCCGACCGTCGTTTTCTGAAAATTTCCTCAACAATCATGGCCTGATAGACGGAAGTCCCGGAAAGACGCGGGCTTTCGGGGATGGGCCGTCGAGATTGTCTCGTCAAACGGAGTCGCAGGCGCGCAGGCGTGAACCGCCTGTTGACGTGCGCGGGAGAGCGGGCCAGAATAGTTTCCGATAGGCACTTTGATTGACGGTCTGACGTGCGATGTGAGTTGATGGCGGCTCACGTTCGGGTCGGAGATGTGTGTTTGACAGCGTCAGAGACGGTCTAAATACCCACTAATTTTTCAGGTTGATTTGAAACAATGCCGAAGCTCTCGACCATTATTTCCATCGTCGTTATCGGGATCTGTATCGGGGTCATCTGCGTCTATGCTTTCTGGTGGATGGTGTCGCGCTACAAACTCGGGACGGCGAGAGAGCGGCGTCTGCGCGCTTATCGCAAGTCGCTGTGGCGCGCGCCGGGGGATGTCGAGAGTCTGGATTTATTCGGCGGCCCCGGCGGACGCGACGGTGCGCCCGCGCCGCCCTTCCGCTTCATGGAAGAGCACAGCACGGGCTCGAATCCGTGCCTGTCGGTGAGGGATGCGAGGGGGCGGACGTGGCGCGTGAAGTGGGGCGACGAGGTGCGCTCCGAGAGTTTCGTGACGCGCCTCGTGTGGGCCGTGGGCTTCCACGTCGAACAGGCTTACTTTGTCGCCGAGGGAGAGATCGAGGGCGCGAGCGATCTTGGTCGCGCGCGCAGTTGCGTCGGCGAAGACTGTCGTTTTAAAGACGCGCGTTTCGAGTTGGACGAGAAGGGCGTGCGGAAATTGTTCGACGAGCACGGGTGGGCTTGGGACGACAATCCGTTCAAGGGCACGCGCGAACTGAGCGGGCTGAAGATCATGCTGCTGCTGGTGTCGAACTGGGATAACAAGGACGTGCGCGATGTGGCGCGCGGCTCGAACACGGCCATCTTCGAGCATCGTCTCCCGGACGGCACGCTCGAAGCGCGGTATCTGATCATTGACTGGGGCGCTGCGATGGGGAAGACGGGCAGCCCGCTGACGAGAACGAAGTGGGACTGCGCCGGTTATGAGTCGCAGAACGCGGAGTTCATCACGGGTGTCAAAGAGGGGATTGTCGAGTGGGGCTACACGGGGCAGCGGACGGACGAGGCGACGGAGGGAATCACTATCGAGGATGTCCGTTGGCTCTACGGTTACATCGGGCGCATCAGAGACCATCAACTGCGTGAAGGACTGCTCGCCAGCGGCGCGACCGGAGACGAGGCCGAATGCTTCACGAGGGCCATCCGCGAACGCATCCGGATGCTCGGTCGGGTCAGCCGCGACGGCGACGCTTACAAACCCGAAGGCTCCTGAAGGCGGGAGCGATGCGCTAGACCTTTGGTGATGCGCTAGACGCTTTTCGACATCTCCGACAACTCTGTGCCGACGCCGGGGCTGGCGGCGTCGGCGTAATCTTTCGGGTTGAAGTCGTGGAGAAACCATTCGCGGATGGGACGATGACCGAGCGCGTCGTAATAGCCGTAGGCCATCATCTCCTTGAGCGCCTGCTCGATAGTCCAGCCGCAGTCCGTCACGCGCAAGACCCCGATGAGGACGCCCGTCCGGTGTCGCCCGCCCATGCAATGCGTGTAGATCGAGCCTTCGCTGTCGGCGGTGCGCATCACGGCGAGCCACTCGCGGACGCGTTCGGGGCGCGGCGCTTCGCGGTCGCCGAATGGAATGTGTCGCCAATCCGTGATGCCTGCCTCGCGCGCAAGCTCTCTTTCATTTTCCAAGACGACATCCGTCATGCTGCACACACGGCGCACGCCCATCGTTTCGACGAGCGCGCGGTAGCCTTCGGCGCGCGGCAGAGCGCCCCTGTAGACCGCCTCCGTCACCTTGCCGAAGTTACGGATGGGGACGCCGAACTCGTTGCGCTGTGTATTTGATTTCATCCATTGAATCAACCACACCGTTTTAACCCTCCTTGCCAGATGTCAGATGGTAACTGGTATACGTCGCGCGGCTTTGCCGTTTTATTCGGAAATTA